>JAHWJP010000043.1 GCA_019348355.1 Actinomycetota bacterium | reverse complement strand
CCCCGACGGCCACGTCCACCCAGCCGCCGAGCCGGTCGATCAGCGGCAGCACCCCAGCCACCGAGGCCTGCAGCTCAGCGACCGTGAGCGTCTCCGGGTGGACCGCGACCAGGGCCTCGACGGTCCGCCCCAGCCCCGCCACCGCACCCGAACTCATGTTCGATACTGTATCGGGCCGGGCGTCGCAACGCAAGCCCCGGATCGGTGAATATGACTGCTGTGGAGAACTATTCGTTGTCGACAGCAAGCCTGCCAGGGCTTGACAGACCGTCTCGGGCCAGCCCGGAGTTATCCTCCCGTTCCATGACCGATGTCGGCGCGCCGGACCTGGAGCCGGTCCGGCTCCAGCTTGACGCCCACGACATCAGCAACCGCGCTCGGTCCGCGTACGGACCCGACGGTCGACTTACCCTGCCGCACACTGCGCATTGGCCGATCTTCCCGTTCGAGGTGGACGGCGTTCGCATGCGGCTGGTCGGTGATCCCGTGCTGCCGGAGCCGCCACGACACGGGGAGGACCCGCAGGAGTGCTCCACCTGTCATTCGGGCGACGACCGCTTCGTGTGGAGCGACCGGCGGTGGCGGGTGAGCATGTCTGACGAACCGATGTCCCTGCCCACCTTGATGCTGCACACCCGCGAACACATCGACTTCGACGCGCTCACAGACGAAGCTGCAGCCGAGATGGGTGTGCGCCTCATCTGGATGCAGCGCGCCCTGGCGAGCATCGAAGGGGTGGGGCGAGTCCACGTAGCGAAGTGGGGCGACGGTGGCGCCCATCTGCACATCTTCGTGATCGCCCGGCCCCGCGGGATGCTGCAGCTGAAAGGGATGTTCCTGACCACCTGGCTACACGCCCTGCCGCCGCTCAGGCCCGAGCTCTGGACAGCGATCCGGGCCCATGTCCGGACAGCGCTGGAAGCCGCAGCTGGCGTCGGCGGAGAGCCGATGTGAGCCGACCGCTTCATCCCGGCCACTTCAGCACCATCGGCGCCACCGGGTCGGTGTTGTCGAGCACCACGTCGGCGCGCTCGACCGGACCGACCTGCTGCTCGTACAGCCGCTCCGCCGCCAGGTAACGGGTGCGGTAGCGGTGCTCGACCGACTCCGCGTCACCGAACAGCTCGACGTCGCGCAGCCGGGCCCGGCGCAGCAGCTCGGCGTCCGGCACCCGCAGGTGCACCACGAGATCCCAGCAGTCGGACAGTTGCCTCCGCTGCAGGTGGACCCCGTCGAGCAGCAGCACGGCATCCGACGCGGCCACCTGCTCGGCGGAACTGACGGGACGGTCCGCGAAGCGGTCGAACACGCGGGTCCGATATCGGCCGGAACCGACCGGCCCCAACGGGTCGAGAAGCTTGGCCCGTAACGCGTCGAGGTCGAAGGTGTCCTCGTAGCAGCCCCACGCCGACTCCGATCCCTGCCGATAGCGCACGCTTCGCGGATGCATGAAGTCGTCGATGCTGGCGCGCACCACCGGCCGTTGCGGACCGACCGTCACGGCGAGCCGATCGGCGAGGGTCGACTTCCCCGAGCAACCAGCGCCGTCGATCGCCACCCGGACCCGCCGGCCGGGCCCGGTAGACACCACCAGCGACGCGAGCCGCTCCACCACCGTCACGCCGGTCCGATCAGCCCAGCCACGATCTGCGCCGACAGCGCCACAAGCGGTAGCCCACCGCCAGGGTGCGAGGACCCGCCGACCAGGAACAATCCCGGCACCGGGGAGCGGTTCGCCGGTCGCAAAAAGGCCGCGGACGAGCCGTTGGACGACGTCCCGTAGATCGCCCCGCCGACAGCGTCGGTCCGCTGCTCGAGATCGGCTGGGGTGATGATCTGCGACCACAGCACCCGGTCACGCACCGGCAACCCGCGGGCCCCGAGCAAATCCAGCAGCCGTTCGGCGTAGCCCTCGGCAACCCCCTCCGCCCGCCAGTCGACGGCTCCCCGGCCGCTGCCGTGCCGCGGCGCGTTGACGAGCACGAACCACGCCTCGCAGCCGTCCGGACGCACGGTCGGGTCGTCGGGTGCGCTCACGTAGATCGTGGGCGATTCAGCTGGCCGGGCCGGATCGCCGAAGACGGCGTCGAACTCGGCGTCGTAGTTGCGCGGGAACAGCACGTTGTGGTGCGCCAGCCCGCGCGTACGACCTGACACCGCCAGCAGGAGTACGAATCCCGACAGCGACGGGGTGGCCTTCGCGAGCCGCCGGGCCGCGGCCGGGTTGGGCGCGAGCGATCCGTACACCGTGGTGGCGTCGGTGTTCGCGACGACCACGTCGGCCGGCAGCTGCTCACTGCCCGCCAGGACCACGCCGGTCGCCTTGCCGCCGGTCGTCTCGATCCGCTCCACCCGTGCGCCAAGCCGGAGCACGGCTCCCCGCTCGACCGCCCGGTCCCGGATCGCCTCGCCGAGCCGGTAGAGCCCGCCGGGGACGTACCACCCGCCGTACTCCTGCTCGACGTACGGCACGGCGGCCAGGGCGGCGGGCGCCCGGCGCGGGTCCGAGCCGGTGTAGGTGGCGTAGCGGTCGAGGTAGGTGCGCAGCCGCGCATCGCGCAGGTGCCGCCGGCCGAGCGCCCGTAGGGACCGGCCAGGGGCGATCGCTGTGATGTCGCGCGGCTGCCGGGCGGCGATGCGGGCGAGCGTCCGAGGGCCGTCGAGCGCCGACTCGAGGAACGGCAGCCGGCTCGCCTCCCACACCCGCTGGGCCCGCGCGTGAAACGCCCGCCAGTCGTCGCCGCTGCCGGCGCTGAGCTCGGCGTCCAAGCGCGCGCAGTGCTCGTCCAGGTCGCTGCTCGCGTCGAACGTCGAGCCGCCGTAGAAGGTGTAGCGCGCCAGCGGTTCCAGCGGCAGGAGGTCGAGCTCGGCCGGCCATCCGCCGGTGGTGTCGAACAGGTTGCGGAAGACCTGCGGCATCGTCAGCAGGGAGGGTCCGGTGTCGAACCGGAAGCCGTCATGCTCGACCGTGCCCAGCTTGCCCCCTACGGTGTCGGCGGCCTCGCAGATGGTCACCTGGTGGCCGAGCGTCGCCAGCCGGGCGGCCGCCGCGAGACCGCCGACTCCGGCGCCCACGACGACGATCCGGCTCACAGCGCCCGTCCTTTCCAGGTCAGCGTCCCGCGCCGTCTGGCCAGCCAGGACCGGCCGGCCAGCGCGCAGATGGCGGTGACAGACAGCGGGTGCGCGAGTGCGGCGGGGAGGGCGGGCGAGCCGGTACGGCGGGCGCTGACCGCCCGCCCCGCGACCCCCGCCGCGTAGCCGAGCGACCCCACGCGCGATCCCCGCATCGCGGCGAGCGGTGGCAGCAGGTAGAAGAAGGCGAGCACCGCGAGGGTCGGCACGGGCAACGTCCAGAGCGACTTGGTGTAGCCGGCGACGAGCTCGTTCCAGCCGTCGTACATCCGGGTGGTGGCGAGCGCGGTCCCGTCGCAGATCCCGCCGCGGCCGCCGACGCGCTTGAGGGCCCGCAGCAGCTCGACGTCCTCGACCACCGCGTCCCGTACGGCGGTATGCCCGCCGACCCGGTCGTAGGTCGTGCGGCGCACCGCAAGAAGCTGTCCGTTGGCGGCTGACAGCGACGGCCGGGAGGAGCTCTCGGCGATGCGCAGCGGCAGGAACGTCAGCCACGACCACTGCAGCAGCGGCTGCACGAGCGCAGTCCACCCCGGGGCCTCCTGTCGCGGATAGGGGCTGAGCAGGTCAAGCCCCGTCTGCTCCAGCAGTGCGACAGTCGCCGCGACCGCGTGGGGCGCGAGCACCACGTCGGCGTCGACGAAGACCAGCACGTCGCTGGTAGGGGCGGCGGCGTCGGCGAGCTGCTGACAGGCGTGGGGCTTGCCGAGCCACCCGGTCGGAAGGGTCCGGCCGGTCAGCAGCCGGACCCGCGGGTCGTCACCCGCGAGCGACTGCACGAGTTCGGCTGTGCTGTCGGTGCTCGCGTCGTCGAGGACGACGATCTCGAGGTCGACACCCTGCTGGCCCAGCAGCGCCCGAAGGCACGGCGTGACCCGTGAGGCCTCGTTGCGCAGCGGCAGCAGCACCGACACGCACGTCATCGTCAAGCTCGCCGTCGGCTGCCGCAGCAGCCGGGCGTTGACCACCGCATGCGCAGCGAGCAGGGCGGCTCCTGTGGCGGCCAGCGCGACGGGCGTCATCCGCGCCGCAGCGACAGGGCGTAGGGCACGGCAACCAGCCCCATGCCGATCCCGCCGACCAGGGCGACGACCGGTCGGCCGAAGAACGCGGCGTTGGCCAGCACCGAGGAGGCGTAGGTCCACAGGAACAGCGCCGCCGGGACCCGGTCGTCGGCGCTGCGGCGACCGAGCAGCTGCAGCACGCCGAGCATGACCACCGCGACGAGCAGCCAGCCCAGGTAGTTCGACAGCGGGATGCCCGGTGCACCAGGCAGGCTGGCCTGGACGTCGGTGAACCGCCAGTGACCCGCCGAGACCATCTGCGGGTCGAGGAACAGGTCCCATGAGGCGAGCGCCGCGCCGCCCACCGCTGCCGCCCCGACCGCGGTGCGGGCGAGCCGCTGCCCGACCAACAGGCAGGGATAGGCGAACATCGCCCACGCCAGGGGGATCACCACGGGGACGCTGAGCAGCTTCGGGCCGAGCGAGTCGGCGTAGTCGTACTGCCCGAACGGCACGCCGGTCGCGGTCCCGACCGCCTCGGCGAGCAGCCCGAAGCCGGTTGTGATCAGGACGAACAGCGCGGTCCACCGGGCGCCCCGGTGCACCAGCGCATGGCTCGTCGAGGCGAGGAAGAACACCGCCACCGTGACGACGGTGAGCCGGTCGCGGACCTCGCCGGTCACCAGGGGATAGCCGATCTGAAGCAGCACGGTCGCCGCGGCCAGGACGACGGGGACCCGGCGAAGCACGGCGGCGGCCGGGGTAGCCGCGACGGTCGTCGTCACGGCGGGCAGCCTACGTCGCGACCGGCGGACCGTTCTGCACACATCGTGATCGCCGAGCCGGTGTGCGACGTTCCCGCAAGCGTGCAAGCGCCACAAAGTGGATCACGATGTGTGTAAGTAGGTCCGGCGCAGCGAGACCGAGTCCGGAACCGGCTGGTCAGCCCGGGTCGAGCAGCGTGCGCAGGCGCTGCACAGCGTCGGCCAGCGCCTGCCGGGCGGTCGGCCCGTGCGTCGCGAACCAGTGCGGCTCCTCCTCGACGAGGTCGTCGTAGGCCTCGCCGAGCTCCTCGCCCGACAGCGCCTTCCCGGCCACCGGATCGTCGTAGAGCAGGTGCCACAGCTCGGAGACCTCCGCGGTCGGGGGCAGCGGCAGGCCGTGCGGCAGCCAGCCGCCGAGCTCCAGGTCGATCTCGTCCGGCAGGTCCTCCTGCAGCTCCAGGCCGCGCTCCTGGGCGTGGTGCTCCAGCGCCGCCCGGCTCGCGAACGCCGGCACCTTGCCCTTGTGGCGCAGCAGGACGTCGGTCTCGGTCTCGTCGTCGACGACCCAGCCGGCGTGCCAGCGCTGGCCGGCGTCGACCAGCAGCACCTCGTACAGGTCAGCCACCGCGCACCTTTCGAAGACCTCGAGCCAGCGGGGACGGGGACCGGTCGCCGAGAGCGATGGTGGCAGCCGAGCGCCCGCTCGCCCCGAACACACCGCCCCCCGGGTGTGTCGAGGCGCCGCACAGATAGAGCCCGGTGACGCCCGGGACGCGGTAGCCGGCGAGCTCCGGCATCGGCCGCCACATGAACATCTGGTCGAACGCCATCTCGACATGCATGACCTGCCCGCGTCGCAGCCCCAGCTCCTGCTCGAGGTCCAGCGGTGTCTGCACGTGCATCTGCTCGACGCTGGCGGCAAAGCCGGGGGCGGCCCGGTCGACCGCCTCGACCAGCTTGGTGCCCTCCCGCTCCCGGATCCCGTCCCACGTCTCACCGTTCGACAGCTGGTACGGGTGCCACTGCCCCCACACGGTGACGTTGTGCTTGCCGGGCGGCGCGATCGTGTCGTCGAAGGCGCTGAAGGTCATGGCCAATGCGGCCGGCTGCGCAGGCGGCAGGCCGGCGTTGTAGTCGCCGTGCGCCCTGCGCAGGAACTGCCGGCTGGGCGCGATCAGCTGCATCGCCCGGTGGGTCTCGGCGGTCCCGGCCGCATAGACCGGCAGGGCGCTGGTCGCGAGGCGCACCACCATCCCGATCCCGTTGCCGGTCCGGATGCTCCTGCGCGCGCGGTCGGCGAACAACCCCGGCAGCGCGTCTCCGAGCAGGTCGATCGTGGTCAGGACATGACAGCCGGCGACGACGTGCGCGGCGGCCAGATGCTCGCCGGAGTCGGTGAGCACGCCGGTGACGCGCCCACCAGCGGTCGTGATCGCGGCGGCCCCGTCGCCGAGCCGGACCCGCCCGCCGAAGGACTCGAGCCGCCGCTGCAGCGCCTCGGAGAGCATGCCGCTGCCGCCCTTGGGGTGACCGGGCGGCCGCAGGTGCATGACGGTGTTCCAGCCGACCAGGTCGGCAGTCGCGACCTCGTGCGTCGGCGGGCCGGACTGCGCGCCCATCCAGGCCAGCGCGGTCTTGAGCCGTTCGTCGGTGAAGTGCTCGTCCAGCAGGCTGTCGGCGCTGGTGAGGAACTGCCGGGACAGCTCGAGGCCGTCCAGACCGGTGGACTTGCCGATGCCCCAGAGCGTGCGGCCGAGGTGGGTCATCGTCGGAGCCCCCTGGAAGGCCTGGAACACGCGCAGGTTCCGGGCGGACCAGTCGAGCACGAAGCTGCGGTAGGCGTCGGCGTCCCGGGAGCCGCAGACGGCCTCGATGGAGGCGCAGGTGCGGTCCAGGTCGACGTGGAAGTGGATGCCCTCGTCACCGAAGGGCGCGAAGCCCCATGGGTCGAGGTCCTGGTATTCGAGCCCCACGGAGACCAGGTCGAGATCCTCCACGATGCCGGTGTGGCGGACCATGATGTGCGCGCTCGAACCGCGGTCCATCCGGTAGCCCGGGAAGCGCTCCACGGTGCTGACCGCACCGCCGACGACGGTGTCGCGCTCGACCACCTCGACGGCGAGGCCCGCCTTCGCCAGGTAGCAGGCAGCGACCAACCCGTTGTGGCCGGCGCCGACGACGACCGCGTTGTCGTTCACGGGTCCGTCCCTCACTCCGACGACCCTAGGTGCAACGCCAGCACCGCAAAGGCGCGTGGGTCGCCGGGGAAGTGCAGGTCCAGTGCCAGGTCGACCCAGCCCCCCGCGCGGTAGAAGCGCCGGGCCCGGGTGTCGCAGTCGGGCGTGGTGAGGATGGCCGTACGCACCGGAGCCCCGGCCAGCAGCCGGGCCAAGAGCCGGCGCCCCAGGCCGGTGCCCTGGTAGGCCGGGCGCACGTGCAGCTCGCAGACCTCGAAGGACCCGTCGAGCCAGACCGCGGCGTCCCGCTCGGACAGCGCCGACCGGACCTGGTCGTGCCACCACTGACCGGGCGCACCGAGGTACCCGTAGCCGATTGCGACGAGGCGCTCGTCGTCGAACGCGCCCACGGCACACAGGCCGGCGAGCTCGAGGTGGCTGGCGAGGATGGCGCGTCGCGAGCGGGCCGCCTCCATCGGGACCTGCATGGCCTCGGCGTAGACGTCGAGCACGTCGTCGCGACGCCGCGCGAACTCCGTACGGTCGAACTCGACGAGCCGGACGCTCATGCCAGCGGGTCGCGACCGTCGAGCGTGCCTGCGCTGCCGAGTACGGCGAAGCGGGCGAACAGCTCCTCGGTGTACCAGCGCTCCGGCGCCGTGCGGGCGACCACCGCAGCGTGGGCGTCGGCGGCGGCGAAGGCGCGCAGCGCCGTTGCAGATTCCCACAGGCTGAAGGTCCCCTGCAGCCCGACCGGCGCCTCGCCGATCCCGATCGCGGCCCGCAGTCCGGGCTGGGCGTTCAGGTCGGCTGAGACGGGCGGCACCGCCCGCCAGAAGCCGGGTGCACTCGCCGCGCGCAGCCGGGCCCGGGTCAGCGCCGCGACCGGCCCGTCGGTGCGCACCGGGGTGGGTGCGCCGAACGGCTCCCGACCGCTCCACCGGCCGCGGGAGGCCACCGGCCGCAGATCGATCCGGAACGACTCGTGCGCGTCGCTCTCCCACGCCCGTACGACGGCGGACTGCTCGAAGGCCCGCGCCGCCTCGACCGTGACCCACGTCGCCAGCAGTCCCCAGCGCAGCGGGTCGGCGTCGCGCACGGTGAACGTCCGGCCGTCGCCGGTGCCCAGCAGCTTGGCGAAGCGGAGCCCGGGCGTGCGCCGCACCCGCCCGCGGTCGCGGCCCATCCGCACCAGGGCCGCCGGGACCGCCGCCGGTGGGATGCGCCACAGGTGCAGCGTCACCAGCGCAGGGACGGGTTCGGTCACGCGGTCGAGCCTGCCACGCTTGCCCTGCCGGAAGAGGTCGGCGGGCCGCGGTGTTGGATGCGGGCGTGGAGCTGCAGTCGATCGCGGAGCAGGCCGGTCGCGATCTCGAGACCGCCAGCGCGCAGGACGTGCTGCGCTGGGCTGTCGAGACGTTCGGCGACCGCTTCGTCATCGCCTCCTCCATGGGCGACGGCCTCCTGGCCTCGCTGGCCGCCTCGGTCGCCTCCGGCGTCGACGTGCTGTTCCTCGACACCGGATACCACTTCGCCGAGACGATCGGCACCCGCGATGCGGTCGCGCAGGTCTACGACGTGAACGTACGCACGATGCTTCCGCTGCTCACCGTCGCCGAGCAGGACGCCGCGCACGGCGAGCGATTGTACGAGCGTGACCCCAACGTCTGCTGCGCGCTGCGCAAGGTCGAGCCCCTCGCCCGCGGGCTCGAGCCCTACACCGCGTGGGCGTCGGGCATCCGGCGGGACGAGGCGTCGACCCGGCGTGACATCGGCGTCGTGGAGTGGGACGCGACAAGGGCCATGGTGAAGGTCAACCCAATCGCACGGTGGACGCAGTCCGACGTGGACGCCTACGTCGAGGCGAACGGGGTGCTGGTGAACCCGCTCGCCTACGACGGTTACCCGTCGATCGGCTGCGCCCCTTGCACTCGCCGGGTCGCCCCCGGTGAGGACCCGCGCGCGGGCCGCTGGGCCGGCTCGAGCAAGACCGAGTGCGGCCTGCACGCCTGACGCCGACCTGCTTCCGGTGATCCACGGAGACTTTCAGGTGGAAGGAACGCCCGGAAGCGCCTTGCACTCCGCGTGGATCACCTGAGCCTGACGCGGTCTGCGGTGTAGAGCACGTGCCGGCGCAGCCGCTCCGGCAGGTCCGCACGCGGATGGTCGAACTCCCGCTCGCGGCGCATCCCGATCCGCTCCATGAGCCGCCACGACCGCTCGTTGGTCATCGCCGTGAAACTCACCACCGTCGTGACCTGCTCCAGGCCGTATGCCAGCGCCGCTTCCGCGGCCTCGGTCGCCAGGCCGCGTCCCCAGAAGGCGCGAGCGAGACGCCAGCCGACCTCCAGCTCCCGGGTCCCGGTCACGTCGCTCCAGGACAGGCCGGTCCACCCGGCGAAGACACCGTCCACCTCGACTGCCCACAGGCCGTACCCGTGCTCGGCGAAGTGGGCTCGCACCCGGGCCACCGTCGCGTCGCTCTCGGCCCGGGTCAGCGTTGCCGGGAAGTGGGCCATGACCACTGGGTCTGCGCACATCTCGGCGAACGGCTCGAGATCGTCGTCGCTCCAGCTCCTCAGCAGCACCCGCGTGGTCTGCAGCTCCTCCACGCCGCCATGTTGCCGTGGCTCAGTGTTCAGCGCAGGCGTGCTCGCGCTCGTCAGACCACGCGGATGGTTCGTCGGATCTCCAGGACCTGGAGCAGGTGATGGATGTCTGCGGGATCCGAGGTGAGCACCTCGTGCCCTGGCCGGTCCTGAGCCGCCAGGGCTACGAGCGCGTCGAGCACGTCCGTGGTCCTGGCCCGACCGAGTAGCTCGCCGGCACGACGGGAGAGGGGTCCATCGGCCACGATCAACTCCGATCCGGACAGCACCTTGGCCAGGCGGGCCTGGCGGGGACCTCCACGCCACGCCTGGGCGACCACCGGAGCGGGAATGACGGGCCGTTGTCCCATCCGGTGGACTTCGGTGAGCAATGCCCAGGCGTCTCGGTCCCCCCGGTCAAGCGCAATAAGTGCTCCTGCATCGAGCACCCTCACGCAGCAGGTGGCTTCCGGCGCCCAGCGGTTGGTTGCCATGCGGTGCGGGCCCTGGCGGCAGCTATGTCCTTCTCGGTGATGGGACCGGCGTCAGTCTCGTACTCAGCGATGGCAGCGGCCAGGTGTTCACGCGCGAGACGTTCGGCGGCGGCCTGGGCCATCCAGGAGCTCACGCCGCCTCGACCGGCCCGCCGTCGCACTTCATCCACGAGGTCACCGGGAAGGGTCACCGTGAGGCGAGGCATCTCTCGATCCATGCCTCCAGTATGACACGAGTCCTATCTGATGGACGCCATCCCTCTAGCCCCTGCCGGTCAGCCCCTGAAACCGCACGCTGAACGCCCGGAGGCACGACTCACAGACCCAGTCCGCGTGCCCGGCGTCCGGGTCGTCGCCGAACGGCCGGATCGTGTCCTCCCCGCAGTACGGGCAGTACATCGGCGCGGCCCGTTCGGTCATCGGAGCCCTTCGTTCACCGGAGCAGCGACTCGTCGGCCCGGCGCGCCCAGGTGGCGAACCGCTCGCCGTCCGCGCGCTCGGCGACGTAGGTCTTGAGCAGCCGCTCGATGTAGTCGACCGTCTCGTCGGCGGTCACCTTGAGCCCGCGTGACTTGCGGCCGAAGCCGGCGTCCTCGCCGAGCCGCCCGCCCAGGTGCACCTGGAAACCCTCGACCCCCTCGACGATCGAGCCCTTGAGCCCGATGTCGCCGGTCTGGAAGCGGGCGCAGGAGTTCGGGCAGCCGTTGACGTGGATGGTGAGCGGTTCGTCGAAGTCCGGGAGCCGCCGCTCCAACTCCTCGTAGAGATCCACCGAGCGGACCTTGGTCTCGACGATGGCCAGCTTGCAGAACTCCAGGCCGGTGCAGGCCAGCATGCCACGGCGGAAGCGTGAGGGGCTCACGCGCAGGTCCTCGGCCTCGAGGCAGGCGACCAGTGGCTCGACCCGCTCGTCCGGCACGCCCAGCAGCACCAGACCCTGCTGCACCGTCGTCGAGACCCGGCCGTCGCCGAACTCGGCGGCGAGGTCGGCGACGCGCTGCAGCTGCCGGCCGCTGGTGCGCCCGGCGCGCGGGACCACCCCCACGTAGTTGCGGCCGTCGCTCTGCCGGTGCACCCCGACGTGGTCGCGGTCGGGTGTCGCCGGCGACGCAGGCGGCGGCCCGTCCGGCAGCGGTGAATCGAGGTACTCCGTCTCCATCACCTGCCGGAACTTCTCCGGCCCCCAGTCTGCGAGCAGGAACTTCAACCGGGCGTGCATGCGCGAGCGGCGGTAGCCGTAGTCGCGGAAGACCGACGTGACGCCGGCCCACACCTCGGCGACCCGCGCCGGCTCGACGAAGACCCCGAGCCGCAGGCCGAGCTTGGGGTTGGTCGACAGACCCCCGCCGACCCACAGGTCGTAGCCGACGGTGCCGTCCGCGAGCTGCACGCCGACGAAGGACACGTCGTTGATCTCGTGGTTCGTGCAGTGCACCGAGCAGCCGCTGATCGAGGTCTTGAACTTGCGGGGCAGATTGGAGAAGGCCGGGTCGCCGATGTACCGCGCCCGAACCTGTTCGAGAACGACGCTGGCATCGAGGATCTCTGCCTTGTCGACACCCGCCAGCGGGCACCCGACGATGACCCGCGGGCAGTCACCGCAGGCCTCGGTCGTGTCCAGGCCGACCGCGTCGAGCCGCTCCCAGATGGCCGGGACGTCCTCGACCCGGATCCAGTGCAGCTGCACGTTCTGCCGGTCGGTGATGTCGGCCACGTCCCGGCCGTACGTGGTGGAGATCTCACCGATCGTGCGCAGCTGGCTGTTCGTGAGCCGCCCGCTGTCGATGCGGATCCGGAGCATGAAGTAGGGCGCCTCGAGCTCCTCGGGCTCCAGGATGGCGGTCTTGCCGCCCGGAATGCCCTGCGCCCGCTGGGTGTACAGCCCGTACCAGCGGAAGCGACCGCGCAGGTCACCGCCGTCGATCGAGTCGAAGCCGCCCGCGGCGTAGCTGTCGAGGATCCGCTGCTTGACGGTCAGCGGGTTGCTGTCCTTCTTGGACTGCTCGTTGGCGTTGAGCGGCTCGCGGTAGCCGAGCGCCCACTGACCCTGTCCGCGCTGGGCGGGCATGTGGAACTCCTGGTGGTTGAAGCCTGATGGCGGCTGGCGGTCGGACGGTGCGCGCTAGGCCAGGGAACAGATGGCACTGCGGAGGCGCTGCAGGTCGACGTGCAGGCGAGAGGTCAGCAGGGCGGACATGGCTTCAAGAGTGACACAGCACCCGGCCGGGCCGAACCGGCCGTGTGCGACCCTTACGGCATGACCGGCTCGTTTCTCGTCGCGCGGTTGCATGTCGACCTTCAGCGCGTGTCGAGCGCGGCCTGTTCCCCGCCGCGACCGGTCAGCTAAGCCCGCGCAGAGCCGCGCGCGTTCTGTCCGTTCG
Source organism: Actinomycetota bacterium (assembly GCA_019348355.1). GTDB lineage: Bacteria > Actinomycetota > Actinomycetes > Mycobacteriales > SCTD01 > SCTD01. The sequence continues at coordinate 6,434 of JAHWJP010000043.1, read as the reverse complement.
ACGGCATGCGCGCCGTCGCGCACCCCTGCCAGGAGGAACCCGCATGACCGCCCTCGACGAGCGGACCCCGCCGCCGCTCGCCGCTGTCGGCACGACGGTGTGGCTGACCGGCCTGCCCAGCGCCGGCAAGACCACCTTGGCCACGGCGCTCGCCGCCCGGCTGCAGGATCCGCACGTCGAGCTGCTCGACGGGGACGAGGTCCGCGAGTTCCTCTCGAAGGGTCTGGGTTTCAGCCGCGCGGACCGCGACACCAACGTGCTGCGGATCGGGTGGGTCGCGGCGACGCTCGCCAAGCACGGCGTCCTGGTGCTCGCCAGCGTCATCAGCCCCTTCGCCCAGACCCGCGCACAGGTGCGGGCCCTGCACGAGGGACGCGGCGCGGGCTTCCTCGAGATCCACGTCGCCACGCCGGTCGAGGTCTGCAGCGAGCGGGACGTGAAGGGCTTGTACGCGCGGCAGCGCGCCGGGGAGCTGGCCGGCCTGACCGGCGTCGATGCGCCCTACGAAGCGCCCACCGCTCCGGACGCTCGCGTTCCGGCCCACGAGCAGAGCGTCGAGCAGTCGGTCGAGCAGCTGCTCGCGCTGCTGCGGGCCAGGGGTCTGGTCGCTGGCGGCCTGGCATGACCACCGTCGTGCCCGGGCTGTCGCAGCTCGACCTGCTGGAGGCAGAGGGCATCCATGTGATGCGTGAGGTCGCCGCGGAGTTCGAGCGCCCGGCGCTGCTGTTCAGCGGCGGCAAGGACTCGATCGTGATGCTGCACCTCGCGCTGAAGGCGTTCTGGCCGATGCGGATCCCCTTTCCGCTCGTGCACGTCGACACCGGCCACAACTTCGACGAGGTGCTCGCCTTCCGCGACCGCCGCGTCGCCGAGCTCGGTGCCCGCCTGGTCGTCGCGTCGGTGCAGGCAGACATCGACACCGGCCGGGTGCGGGAGGTCCCAGGTGGTCTGCGCAACCCACTGCAGACCACGACCCTGCTACGGGCGATCGAGGAGGGGCGCTACGACGCGGTCTTCGGCGGCGCCCGGCGCGACGAGGAGAAGGCCCGCGCCAAGGAGCGCTTCTTCTCCTTCCGCGACGCCTTCGGCCAGTGGGACCCGAAGAACCAGCGGCCCGAGCTGTGGAACCTCTACAACGGCCGGCACGCGCCGGGCGAGCACATCCGCGTCTTCCCGCTCTCGAACTGGACCGAGCTCGACGTGTGGCGCTACATCGACCGCGAGTGCATCGAGGTCCCGTCGATCTACTACGCCCACGAGCGGCAGGTCTTCGAACGCGACGAGATGCTGCTCGGCGTCACCCCGCACTCACAGCCCCGGACCGGCGAGGCGGTGACCACCCGTCTCGTGCGCTACCGCACCGTCGGCGACGCGTCGTGCACCGGCGCGGTCGCCTCGCCGGCCCGCAGCCCGCGGGAGGTCGTCGAGGAGGTCGCGGTCACCCGCCTGACCGAGCGGGGCGCGACCCGCGCCGACGACCGGGCGAGCGAGGCCGCCATGGAGGACCGCAAGAAGGAGGGCTACTTCTAGTGGGCGACCTGCTGCGCTTCGCCACCGCCGGCTCGGTCGACGACGGCAAGTCGACGCTGATCGGCCGGCTGCTGTACGACAGCAAGTCGGTGTTCGCCGACCAGCTGGCCTCCGTCGAGCGCACCAGCGTCGACCGTGGGGACGACTACACCAACCTCGCGCTGCTCACCGACGGCCTGCGGGCCGAGCGTGAGCAGGGCATCACGATCGACGTCGCCTATCGCTACTTCTCCACGCCGGTGCGGTCTTTCATCGTGGCGGACACTCCCGGCCACGTGCAGTACACCCGCAACATGGTCACCGGCGCCTCGACCGCCGACCTCGCGCTCGTCCTGGTCGATGCCCGCAAGGGGGTGCTCGAGCAGACCCGCCGCCACGCCGCGCTGTCCGGCCTCCTGCGGGTGCCGCACGTCGTGCTCGCGGTCAACAAGATGGACCTCGTCGGTTTCGACGAGGCGGTCTTCGACGCCATCGTGAAGGCCTTCACCGACGTCGCCGACGAGATCGGCCTCGCTGACGTCACTGCCATCCCCATGGCCGCTCTCTCGGGGGACAACGTCGTGCACCGCAGCGACCGGATGGACTGGTACGACGGGCCCGCCCTGCTCGAGCACCTCGAGCAAGTCAGCGTCGAGCGCGATCACGGCGAGGCCCGCCCGTCCCGATTCCCCGTGCAGTACGTCCTTCGCCCGATGTCCATCGAGCGGCCGGACTACCGCGGCTACGCCGGCACCATGGCGAGCGGGACGCTGCGGGTGGGCGACGACGTCGTCGTGCTCCCGTCCGGCCGGTCGACCACGATCGCGGGGATCGACACGGCCGACGGCGAGCTGACGCACGCGGTCGCGCGGCAGGCGGTGACCGTCCGGCTCGCCGCCGAGCTCGACGTCAGTCGCGGGGACGCGATCTGCGCCGCCGGCTCGCCGCCCCAGGTGCTGAGCTCCCTCGAGGCCACCGTGTGCTGGATGGCTGATGCACCCCTGGAGCCGGGCGCCCAGCTCCTGGTCAAGCACACGACCCGTACCGTCCGGGCCAAGGTCACCGCCCTGCTCGACCGGCTCGACGTCACGACGCTCGAGCGGGAGCCGGCGGAGCAGCTCAGGCTCAACGACATCGGGCGGATCACGCTGCGCACCGCGTCGCCGCTGGTGGTCGACGCCTACGCCGACGACCGCACCACCGGCGCCTTCCTGCTCATCGACGCGACGACCGGCGAGACCCGCGGTGCGGGGATGGTGATGGCTGGGACGCTGTTGCCGTGACCCGGTTCCCGCTGCATCTCGACCTCGCCGGCCGGCGGGTGCTCGTGGTCGGCGGCGGGCCGGTGGCCGCCCGCCGGGTGCGGGGGCTGCAGTCCGCCGGGGCAGTGGTCGAGGTGGTCTCGCGGGCGATCGTCGACGGTTTCCCCGACGTGCCGGTGACCCCGCGCACCTTCGTGCCGGACGACGTCGACGGCGCCTGGCTGGTCCTGGCCTGTACGGGGGTGGTGGACGACGCGGTCGCCGCCGCCTGCGCGCCGCGCCGCATCTGGTGCGTCCGCGCCGACGACGCCTCGCTGTCCGACGCCTGGATGCCGGCGGTGGCGCGGGTCGACGACGTCGTCGTGTCGGTGACCGCCGGCCGCGATCCGCGCCGCGCCATGGCGCTCCGCGACGCCCTGACGCTGGCGATCGAGACCGGTGACCTGCCACTGCGTCGCTCGCGAAACGGGACCGGCTCGGTGGCGATCGTCGGTGGGGGGCCGGGTGATCCCGACCTGCTCACCGTGAAGGCCCGCCGGCTGCTCGCGGCGGCCGATGTCGTCGTGCGCGACCGGCTCGCCCCGGTCGTGCCGATCGCGGACGGTGTCGAGGTCGTCGAGGTCGGCAAGGTGCCGGGCGGACCCTCCTGGGCGCAACGCGACATCGAGGCCCTGCTCGTCGACCGGGCGCTGCAGGGCCGTCGGGTAGTGCGGCTCAAGGGTGGCGACGTGCACGTGTTCGCCCGCGGGATGGAGGAGGTCACGGCCTGTTTCCGGGCGGGTGTGGCAGTCGAGGTCGTGCCTGGGCTGTCCAGCGCGCTGGCCGCGCCGACGTACGCCGGAATCCCGCTCACGGCGCGCGGTGTCACCCAGTCCTTCACCGTCGTGTCCGGGCACCTGCCCCCGGGCGACCCCGGCTCGACCGTCGACTGGGATGTGCTCGCCCGGCTCGGCGGGACGCTCGTGCTGCTCATGGCGGTCGGCCGCCTGGGTGCGATCTGCGCTGCGCTGATCGCCGGGGGTCGGGGGGAGGACACGCCCGTCGCGGTCCTCCAGGACGCGACGCTCGCGAGCCAGTCGGTGCTGGTGACGACGCTCGCGCGTGCCTCGGTCGAGGCGCAGGGGGTGACCGCCCCTGCCGTCGTGGTCATTGGAGAAGTCGTCGGGCTGCGGCAGTGACCGTATTGCTGGGGGTCGCCCATGGCTCGAAAGACCCTGCCTCGCAAGACGTCGTCTCAGGGCTACTCGCGCGCACCGCCGCGCTGCGCCCCGGCCTTCGGGGCTCGGCGGCGTACGTCGACAACGCCTCGCCCTCCGTCCGCAGCGCGCTCGCCGAGCTCGCCGAGCAGGGGGTTGGCGACGTTGTCGTCCTGCCGCTGCTACTCACCCCCGCCTCGCACAGCAAGACCGACATCGCCGGCTCGGTGCAGGCCGGCCGGCTGGCCCATCCGGACCTGCGGCTGCGCTACGGCCGGCCGCTCGGGCCACACCCGGTGCTGGTCGAGGAGCTGGCCGTCCGGCTCGCGGAGGTGGATGCCCGGCCGGAGGATCCGATCGTCCTGGTCGCGGGCGGGGCGCTCGACCCTGATGCCAACGCCGCTGTCGCCGCGGCCGCGCGGCTGCTGTTCGAGGGACGTCCGTGGCCGTCCGTCGACATCGCCTTCGCCTCGACCGCCCGGCCGTCGGTGGTTGAAGCGCTGGAGAGGCTTCGCGCGCAGGGCTTCTCGCGGGCATCGGTGGCCCGCTACTTCCTCGGCCCCGGTTTCCTGCCAGCGACGGTGGAGCGTCTGGCCCGGTCGGTCGAGGGCGTCGAGGTCGTCGTTTCCGCGCCGCTGGGGGTGTCCGACGCGCTGGCGGGCCTCGTCGCCGAGCGGTTCGACGAGGCGTTGCGCGGCGACCTGCGGATGAACTGCGACGCCTGCCTCTACCGGATCGCGCTGCCCGGGAATGAGTCCGCGGTCGGCGCGCCGCAGCAGCCGCACGCGCACCCGGACGACGAGGACTGACGCTTCCGGTCCCGTCCCTCAGGCCGGCGCCGGGTCGTTCGAGCAGGCGCACGAGGTACGCGCGGCTGGGGCGGCCACCGGCTGCGGCGACCGGGCCGGCGCCCCGCCGCCACCGCGAGCTCGAAGCACGGAGGCAGAGCTCCTGGCCGCGCAGCCGCCGCACGCGGTCGCCAGGATGCGAGCCGAGCGCTCGGCCTGCATCGCGGCGAAGCGCGATCGCTCCGCTGCACTGGCCGGTTCTCGGTGCCAGGTCACCGAGCAGCCTGGGCAGTGGCGGCACCGGGATGGGAGCGGAACGGCGGCGAGGCGACGTCAGAGCAGACCGGCGATCCCCGGGTCAGTCGGAACGACGTGCCGCAGGCCGGGCACCTCGCCGAAAGCACTGTCGGCGGAGACGACGGCCTCGGCTCCCGCGGCCACTGCCGCTGCGGCGAGCACGGCATGGAACGCGCCCAGACGGGAGGTGGATCTGTAGAGGATCAATCCATTGCGCAGCACTGCATCGTCCGCTGTCAGCAGGGGGGCCAACAGCTGCGCGTAGGCACGTGCGTCCGCGACGGCCGGAAGCCGATCTCGTCGGCGAGCTCGCACGTGGAGGAACTCCTGAATCACCTCGACCGTGGTGGTTGCCTGCACTGCGCCCAGGGAGATCGCCCTGATCAGGCGTCGGCACGGCTCGCGCAGTGGGTGCTCCGAGCCCTGGGTGTAGACGAGGACGGTCGTGTCGAGGACGATCAAGCGCGTCGGCCGCGCAACGCATCGAGTTCGGCGAGAAGCTCTGGGATGTCGGGCACCGGCATGTCCTCGGCGGCCAGGAGGGCCTCGCCCGCGGCTCGTCTCTGCCGGTCGCTGCTCGGCAACCCGCGGTCGATCGCCTCACGGACGATGGCGGCGAGCCGGACAGGTGACGCCACCAGATCGGAGGCGGCGCTCGAACAGCGTCTGGCCTACGCGGGTCACTAGGCCGCAGTGGTCGGAGCCTTCGAGCCCGGCGAGCTGCATGTCGTGGGTTCGCTGCCTGGCCACGACCGACTTCGGCGCCGGGTCGCCGACCTGCTGGGTGCCTGCTGGGTCGCCTTCGACCGGATCGTCGCGGCGTCCCCGCCGGAGCTGAGCAAGGGCCCGCGCGGCGGCGGGCGGGACCGGGACGCCGTCGTCGACCACGTACGCGAGGCGGAGCGGTCGTACGGCCGCCGCATGCTCGGCGTGCGGGTGCCGCCGCGTACGCCCTGGGAGGTTCAGCGGGCGGCTGTCGACGAGGCGGTCCGGGCCGGCGGACAAGCGGGTCAGCCCTCCTGCTGCGTCGGGCGGAGAGGGACCTCGTTGATCGCGACGTGGCGAGGGCGCGTGACGACGTACGTGATGGCGTCGGCGACGGCGCCAGCCTGCAGCCGGTCGATGTCGCCGAAGCGCTCTTTGATCAGCTCCTGGACCTCGGGGCGGTTGTGGCCCGCCAGCTCGGTGACGACCGCGCCGGGTTCGACGATCGAGACGCGTACGTGGCGCGTCGTCACCTCTTGGCGCAGGGACTCGCTGAACGCCCCCACACCGAACGTGGTCGCGTTGTAGACGCCGCTGTTGGCGCGCGCGACCCGTCCGGCGACTGAGCTGATGTTGACCACGTCGGCCACTCGGCGGTCGCTGTCCTGCGCGGCGCG
>JAHWJP010000156.1 GCA_019348355.1 Actinomycetota bacterium | reverse complement strand
CCCGGCGTGGTCTTGCGGGTGTCGCGGATCCGCGCGCCTGTGCCCTCGATCGCATCGACCCAGCTCTGGGTGAGGGTCGCGATCCCCGACAGGTGGCACAGCAGGTTGAGCGCCGTACGCTCCGCCGTCAGCAACTCGCGGACCGGGCCTTCGGCCTCCAGCACGGACAGCCCGGGCAGCGCCGCCATGCCGTCGATCGCGGGGAGCAGGTGCTGCACGTCGGGCACGACCACGTCGAGCACGGCCATGACGACGCCGGTTCCGGCGACCGTGCCGGCCGTCCGAGGGACGAAGGCCGCCACCCCGCGCAGCCCGGCCGGCACCGTCGCGACACTGGTGACGTCGACGCCGCCGCCGAGGTCCTCGGCGACGGCGCGAGAGACAAGATCCAGGACGTACGCCGGGTCGAGCCCCGCGGTGTCCAGTGCCTGCCGGGTGGTTGCGCTCAACGTCACTGCTGCTCCAGCGGCTCGAACGTCGTACCGACCGAAGTTGTGACCAGATGCCCGCACCAGGAGGGAGATTGGTCAGGGTGGTCCTCGCGCCAGTGGGCGCCGCGAGTCTCCTCACGACGGATCGCCGCCGACACGAGCGCCGTCGCGACGGCGTGCAGGTCGGTCGCCTCCCAGGCGGCCGGACAGGGGTCGTCGCTGGTGCGGGTCGCAAGCTCGTCGAGCTCGTCCGCGGTCGCCGCGAGCGTCTGCTTGCTGCGCAGCACCCCCGCGCCACGGGTCATCGCCTGCGCAAGGTCAGGGCGGACGGCGGGGTCGAGCAGGATGCTGTCGCCGGTGGGCGCAGCGGGCTCCTCGAACGGCGGCAGGCGGCGCGCGAGGTCGGCCCCGACGCGCGCGGAGAACACCAGCCCCTCCAGCAGGCTGTTGGAGGCCAGCCGATTCGCCCCGTGGACGCCGGTGCAGGCCACCTCGCCGCAGGCGTAGAGCCCCGGCACGGACGTCCGCCCAGCCAGATCGGTGCGGATGCCACCGCTCGCGTAGTGGGCCGCGGGGGCGACCGGGATGAGCTTGCCCACCGGGTCGACGCCGGCCTCCCGGCACCGTCCCGTGATGGTCGGGAAGCGCTGCAGCAAGACGGTTTCCCCCAGGTGCCGGGCGTCGAGAAAGACGTGATCGGTGCCCCGGCTGAGCATCCTTCGGTGGATGGCCTTGGCGACGACGTCGCGGGGAGCGAGGTCGGCCAGCGGGTGGTCCGCAGTCGTGATGACGCGCTCCCCCGCATCATCCACGAGGAAGGCGCCCTCACCACGCATCGCCTCCGAGACCAGCGGCTGCTGACCGGTCGAGCCGGCCCCGAGGTAGAGCACGGTGGGGTGGAACTGCACGAACTCCAGGTCGGTGATCTCGGCCCCCGCCCGCAGTGCGAGGGCCACCCCGTCACCGGTGGAGACGGCCGGGTTCGTGGTGCTGGCGTAGACCTGACCCATGCCGCCGGTCGCCAGCACGACGGCGCGGGCGTGCACGGCGCCGACACCGTCCTGCGTGCCCTCGCCGAGCACGTGCAGCGTGATGCCGGCCGCGGCACCGCCCGCGGTGCGCAGCAGGTCCAGCACCAGCGCGTGCTCGACCAGGCGGATGGCGGGGTGGGCGCGTACGGCCGCGACCAGCGCCCGCTGGACCTCGACGCCGGTGGCATCGCCGCCCGCGTGCACGACCCGGTCCCGGGAGTGGCCGCCCTCGCGGGTGCGGGACAGCTCACCGGAGGTATCGCGGTCGAAAGCGGCTCCGAGCGAGACCAGTTCACGCAACCGCGCCGGGCCTTCGGTGCACAGGACGCGTACGGCCGCCGGATCGCAGAGCCCCGCGCCGGCGGCCAGGGTGTCCCGCAGGTGCTGTTCGGGGCTGTCGTCCGGCGCCAGCGCGGCGGCGACACCGCCCTGCGCCCAGCGCGTCGAGCCGTCGTCCACGAGCACCTTGGTGACCAGCAGGACGCTGCCGGTCCTGTTCTCACCGGTGGCGCGCTCGACAGCGGTGGCCGCGTGCAGGGCCGCGGTCAGCCCAGCGACGCCGGAGCCGACCACGACGACGTCCGCGACGGTGGTCCAGCCGGGCTCCGGGGCCAGCAGTCGGCCCGGGCTCCGCCGGAAGGTCACCGGACCGTCAGGTCGCCGCGCAGCAGACCGGACCCGGCGAGCGCCTCGGCCGGGTCGTCCCCCGTGCCGACGATCCGGTTGTCGGCGTCCACGAAGACGACCCGCGGCCGGTAGCGCCGCGCCTGCTCGTCGTCCATCTGCCCGTACGCAATGAGGATGACGAGGTCGCCGGGTTGGACGAGCCGGGCCGCGGCTCCGTTGATGCCGACCACTCGGCTGCCGCGCTGACCGGGAATGACGTAGGTCTCGAGCCGCGCCCCGTTGGTGACGTCGACGATGGCGACCTTCTCACCGGGCAGCAGATCGGCAGCGTCCATGAGGTCCTCGTCGACGGTGACGCTGCCGACGTAGTGCAGGTCGGCCTGGGTGACCGTCGCGCGGTGGATCTTGCTCTTGAGCATCGTGCGGATCATGGCAGGTCCCGCCCTTCCGGGGTCAGCAGCAGGTTGTCGATCAGGCGGGTCATGCTGACCGTCGCGGCGACCACCAGCAGGTCGCCGGCCGGGTCGATTGCGAAGCTCGCGCTGTCCACTCGCTCGAAATAGTCGGTGCTCAAGCCGGACTCGGCGGCGAGCACCGCCCGACCGGTCTCGACATCGCGCGTCGCGAGCGCCCGGCTCAGCGCGCGGGCGCTGACCCGCCCGACCGACGACAGGTAGCGGTTGCGGCTGGACAGCGCCAGCCCATCGCTCTCGCGCACGGTCGGGACGGCCACGACGTCGACCGGCAGATCAAGATCGCGCACCATGCACCGGATCGCGGCCAGCTGCTGAGCGTCCTTCTGCCCGAACAGCGCGACGTCGGGCCGGGTGAGCTGCATCAGCTTCAGCACGACGGTGAGCACGCCGTCGAGATGGCCCGGCCGGCTGGCGCCCTCGAACACCTCGCCCAGCCGGCCGGCGCTGACCCGCACCACCGGGTCGCCATCGGGATAGACGACGTCGGGTGTCGGCGTGAACATCACGTCGACGCCTTCGCGTCCACACAGCGCGAGGTCGGCCGCCAGGGTGCGCGGGTAGCGCGCCAGGTCCTCACCGGGCCCGAACTGCAGCGGGTTCACGAACACGGTCGCGAGCACCGAGTCGGCGCTACGAGCAGCCGCCCGCAGCAGCGCGGCGTGACCCTCGTGCAGTGCCCCCATGGTCATGACCACGGCGACCCGACCGGTCATCGCCTCGCGCGCCGCGGCGAGGTCGGACCGCTTCTCGACGACGATCATCTCGGCACGTTCCCGCTCGGTGTCGAGGCCAGCACCTCGAGCAGCGCCGATGCCCTGGCTGGGTCGAGGTTTCCGCTGGCGAGCGCCCGGTCGGCGGTGAGCCGCGCCATCGCGACATAGGCCGGGAGCACCTCCGGCGCGACGCCCGCCAGCGCCACGAGGTGCGCGCGTACCGTACCGGCGTCACCGCGGACCACCGGGCCGGTGAGCGCCGCGTCCCCGCTTCTCAAGCTGCCGTCGAGCGCCGCCCCGAGCAGCGGACCGAGCACCGAAGCGGGCTGCTCGACCCCGATGGCGCGCAGCAGGTCGGCAGCGCTCGCGACCAGCGTCGTGAGGTGGTTGGCGCCGTGCGCGAGGGCGGCATGCCACACCGGCCGCTGCTCCTCGGTCAGCCAGACCGGTTCGCCGCCCATCTCGACGACGAGCGCCTCGGCCACGGCGCGGAGCGGGTCCGGGGCGGTGACCCCGAACGACGTCCCGTGCAGGCGCTCGAGGTCCACCCGGGTGCCGGCGAACGGGAGCACCGGATGCAGGGCGAGCGGCAGCGCGCCGGCGCGGGACGCCGGCGCGAGAACCGCCAAGCCGTGGCGGCCACTGGTGTGGGCCAGCAGGACGCCGCGGCGGATCTCGCCGGTGGTCGCGAGGCCGCCCACCAGGTCGGGCAACGCATCGTCGGGGACGGTCAGCAGCACCAGGCCGGCCTGCGCCAGCACCTCGTCGACGCACACGATCGGGACACCGGGCAGCAGGTCGGCGGCCCGGGCACGGGAGGCCTTCGACACCGCGGAGACCGCGACGACGTCGTGGCCCGCCCGGGCGAGCGCCGCAGCCAGCACGGCACCGACCCGACCGACGCCGACCACGCCGACAGCCAGCCGGGCAGGGCGCGAGGCGTTGCTGCTGTCCATCGTCGTTCCAGTCCTCGGGGGGTACCGGACGGTGCGTCATCACCCTAACGCCGCGGCTCGGGCCGACACTTCCCGTGTGGCCGGGATCACGCCCCGCCCGTTCCGAGCACTTCCCCTGCGACACGTCACCCTTTGGCCGCCCCGACGTGTCGTACGGCAGGGGAAGTGCGCGCGGCGGGAGGGGCGCTCGCGGCATGCTTGGTCCGTGACCACCGCCCCTCCCGCCGGCTTCCGGCCCTGGAGCGGGGCGATGCAGGACGCCCTCTACGGCGAGGACGGCTTCTTCCTGCGGCACGCGCCGGCCGCGCACTTCCGTACGTCCGTGACGGCTTCTCCGGTCTTCGCGACCGGTGTACGCCGGCTCGCCGGGCTCGTCGACGCCTTCCTCGGCCACCCGGATCCCTTCGACCTGGTCGACGTGGGTGCCGGCCGGGGCGAGCTGCTCTCGGTGCTACCGGATGTGCCGCCCCGGTGGCGGCTGACCGGCGTAGACCTCGGCCCGGACCCGGGCAACGGCCTGGCCTGGACGGCGACCGTCCCGCCGGTACACGGGCTGCTGGTGGCCAACGAGTGGCTCGACAACATCCCGGTCGACGTGCTGTTCGACGGCCGCGTCGTCGAGGTCGACGCTGGTGGGACCGAACGGCTCGGCGGTCCGGCCTCAGCAGAAGCCCTGGCATGGGCGCGGCGATGGTGGCCGCAAGGACGGCGCGTGGAGGTCGGGCTTCGTCGTGACCGCGCCTGGGCGGCGGCGGTCGGGCAGGTACGACGCGGGCTCGCCGTCGCGGTCGACTACGGCCATGTGCTGGGCGACCGCACGATGTACGGCGACCGCCGGCCGACGCTGACCGGTTATCGCGACGGTCGGCAAGTCCTCCCGGTGCCCGACGGGAGCTGCGACCTGACTGCGCACGTCGCCCTCGACGCGTGCCTCGCGGCAACCGGCGGTGACTTGGTCCGGCAACGGGAAGCGCTTGCAGCGCTGGCCATCTCGGCCGAGCTCCCGCCCCGTGAGCTGTCGCTGACCGATCCGCGCGGCTACCTCGCCCGGCTGCAGACCGCCGCGCAGGCCACCGAGCTGCTCGACCCCCGCGGGTTCGGCGGTTTCGGCTGGCTGGTCTGCCCGGTTGCTATGCCAGGATGGCTCGACGTGGAGTCTGCTCAGGCGCGAAGTGCCGACATGTCGGCCTGAGAATCTGGTGGAGATCCCGACTCCGGCAGGTTTCGTGCCGGCCGCTCACGGCGACGGACCGGTGTTGGCCGTTCGCGACCTGTCGGTCTGCTTCGGCGGCGAGGTCGCCGCGCTGGGCGGGGTGAGCTTCGAGCTCAGCCGGGGTGAGTCACTCGCGGTGGTCGGGGAAACCGGTTCCGGCAAGTCGACGCTCG
>JAHWJP010000042.1:3111-19023 GCA_019348355.1 Actinomycetota bacterium | reverse complement strand
CGCGCCGTCGAGCAGGGCGTCGCCAACGCACTGAACGGCCGCCTACAGGAGCTGCAGCGCGAGTCGGAGGCGCAGGCGGCGCGACGACACCAGGAGCTCCTGGACGCGATGCGTGCCTGGGAGCGCCGGCAGCGGCGTGACATTTTCACCGCGCTGGACCAGGAAGCTGCCCGTTCCAGCGCCGAGCTGCTGCGGTCCGAGCTGCAGGGCGCCAGCCTGCACGGCCACCCGCACGCGACACTGCGGCATGCCCTCCAGCATGCCCCCGAGGACGGTCTGGGCCTCGAGTTCGGGGTCGCGACGGGCACGACGCTGCGCATCATCGCCGAGCACGGCCGGCACTCGGTCTTCGGTTTCGACTCATTCGCGGGCCTGCCCGAGCGGTGGCGGCTGGGCTACGAAGTCGGCACGTTCGCCACAGACGCCCTGCCTGACGTCCCGGGGGCTGAGCTCGTCGTGGGTCTGTTCGCAGATACCCTCCCCGGCTTTCTCGCCGAGCATGCCGGACCGGTGAGTTTTCTCCATGTGGATTGCGACCTGTACGCCTCAACGAGGACCGTGCTCGAACTTGTGGGCCCCCGCCTGGTTGAAGGGACGGTGATCGCCTTCGACGAGTACTACAACTTCCCCGGTTGGCAGGACCACGAGTACCGCGCGTGGGCCGAGTACGTCGAGCAGACCGACCTGCGGTTCGAGTACCTCGGCTTGACGATGGACGACGAGCAGGTCACCGTGCGCGTGACGCGCCCGCCTGTGAGCGCCGAGCGCAGCAAGCGGCCGGTAGGCGCGTAGCCGGGCGGCCCGTCAACTGATCGCGGCCGCTTGGGCCTCGGGGGCGCAGTCATGCCGAGCAACTGAAATGAGCTCGAGCGTCGGCGTCTCGGCGCCGCCGCCGTCTGGCCAGGACCAAGTGCGTGACCGACCAGCCGAGGCCGAGCACAAGAGCGAGCGCCCAGCTGGCTCGAACCGTTGTCCAGCCGGGGGGAGAGAAGGACAGTTCCACTATCCCGCCTTCGGTGGAGACCGGCACGTCGACGGCGACGAGGAAGTCGTTGACGGGCTCGGCGAGCGTCCCGCCCGTCACGCTGTAACCCGGCCAGTTCAACCGGCTGAACACCGCCTGGCCGCCCGCCGCCGGGACGTCGTCGACCTTCAGGCGGACGGTCCGTGCGGTGCGCTCGAGCTCGGTGACGGATGTCCCTCGCGAGGTCCACACGACGCCGCCAGCCGGCCCGACCGGCTCATCCCGTGTCCACGTCACGGAGTCTTGGCCATCTGTCGCCACGGACCAACCGAGTGGCGGCGCCTTGCGCTTGTCCTCCGGTACGCGAGCTTTGAGCAGGTGCAGCGTGTCCACCGAGAGCAGGTCGACGAGCGCCGTGGACACTCCGCGCTGGCGTGTGAACAACCAGCCCAGCAGGTCGGGGCAGGTTTCCCCCCGGTGGTTCATGCACAGGCTGTCCGCGAAGGCTTCATGCTGAATGATGCTGTAGACGTTCATCACGCTGGCGTCGTTGATCAGCCATGTGTTGGCGATGAGCGTCTCGTCCCAGAGTTGAGACACATCACCACGGGGCGGTTCGGGTTCTCTGTCCGCCAACCGGGACTTGGCCGCCACGGCGCTGGTCAGGTCGGGGTCGCTGGTCACGTCGTCGTCGAACCGGGACGTTGTCGTCACGTTGAAGATCTCGCTCGGCTGGCCGATGACAAGGACATCGTTCACCGCGACCGGCAGCGGCTTGCCATAGCCCTCGATCTGTTCTGGCATGTCGTAGTGATCGGTCGGGCTCGCGGGGTACAGCGCCGTCTGGGCGGCGACGCTGAGCACCGAACCGGCCGCCAGGACGAGCGCCAGCCCGACCGTTGCCGTCCGGGACGGGGCGCCGCTTCGCCGCACGAGCAACCAGACCACCAGCAGTCCCAGCGCCATGACCAGGATGGTCCAGAGCATGATGCCACCGACCGATGGCCGCTGGCTGTAGCTGATGTAGCTGCCCAGGAGCACCAGCCCGATGGCTCCACCAAGCGCCGAGCGGCCCGTCGACGCCGACAGGCTTCTGTCGAGCAGGACGAGAAGCCCGATGATTCCGGCGAGCGCCACGTAGGGCATGAAGCGCATGGGATAGCGCAGTGCTCCTGCATCGCTGGGGCCTACGACGAACATGGCCGCACCCAGCAGGACGATCGCGACGTCGCGTACCTCGGCCAGTTGTGGCCGCACCCGCGTCCAGGACACGAAGGCGAGCGCGGGAAGGAACCATGTCGTGTACAGCATGGGAGTCGTCGTCCACTCGCCCCACCAACCACTCACCGCGAACACGGCAGTGGGGATGCCGGAGGAGACCAGCCCGCCCAGGTCGGCTGTGAGCAGACCCGTGTTGAGGACTTCATCGTTGCTGCGCAGTGTCACGTCCGCACTCAACATCGCAGGAAGGTAGACGGTGATACCGAGCAGCACGACGAAGACCGCGCCCAGCGAGACGCGCTGTACGGCGCGCCAGTCGCGGGCACACAGGCGGTCGATGCCGACGGCGAGCAGCACCAGGCAGAGTCCGATCGTTCCCTGGACGTAACCGACGGTGACGATCAGATAGGCGACGACGAGGAAGGCCACCGGGCTGGCGTTCTTGGCGGTGCTGCGGCGTAGCGCGAGCCATGCATAGGGCAACATCGACCACGTCATCAACCCCGATGCCCAGTCGGGGGCATCCATGTAGAGCGTGAAACCGTTCAGGGGAACGGCAACGCCGGCCGCAAAGGCCAGTTGTGGTCGGACGTTGTAGCTACGCGCGAGCAGGAAGGCGCCGAGTGCTGCGGCCATCAGAAACACTAGTTTGAGCAGTGTGGTGAAAACAATCGCGCTGTTGGCCGCACTCGCCGCGACCCCGATGGCAAGAATCATGGGATTCCACAGCCCCCACTGCCCTTCAGCAAGGAAGTTTCCGCCCATCCACATGCCGGGGTCCAGCACCGGCCAGGTCCCGGCTCGAAGCAGCTCCCCCAGGTGGAAATAGAGCGGAAAGCCGCCGATCTCGGTGTCGTCCCAAAAATAGAAATCGTGAGTTCCGATCAGCGGCAGGCAGGCAGCCAGCAGGACGACGGCCGGAGTGGCAAGCGCCCATAGGGCTGCGCTGCGCCGGGCGTGTCCTGCGGGCATGCGCCACCAGCTGCGAAGCCCCCTGCTCTGCGGTCGTTCGACGACCGGAACCGTTGCTCGCTCCGTCGAGGAAGCGGTTTCGGTCCGGTGGCCGACCACCGACATCGTTCCTCCAAGGTAGGGCCACGGTTGCGGATGGTCGGTATGGAACGTCCGGCCATCCTACCGAGAAGTGCAGGGCCGGCCTCCAATCGCGGTTCACTGTGTGTCGTAGCGCTTCGGCTCGGACCGGCAGGAGCCTGCTCGCGGATAGGCTCGTCGCGCATGGCCGCCTCCATCGACCCTGAGCGCCTCCCGAATCGCGCCGAGGGACCCAACGGTGCCGCCAAGGTCCGGCCTCGACGGACTCCCGAGAAGCAGCGCGGCCCGGTGACCCTGCGCCGGGGGCAGGTGCAGTCGTCGACGACCGACCAGCGCCTGCTCGACACCCGCGGCCCCTCGGACTGGGTGCACACCGACCCGTGGCGGGTGCTGCGCATCCAGACCGAGTTCGTCGAGGGGTTCGGCCTGCTGGCTGAGCTGCCCCGGGCGGTCAGTGTCTTCGGCAGCGCCCGGACCCCCCGGGACGATCCTGAGTACGACCTGGCGCGACGCCTGGGCGGCGCACTCGCCGACGCCGGCTGGGCGGTCATCACCGGTGGCGGTCCGGGCATTATGGAGGCCGCCAACCGGGGAGCCTCGGAGGCCGGTGGGCTCAGCGTCGGCCTCGGCATCGAGCTGCCCTTCGAGCAGAGCCTGAACGACTGGGTCGACCTCGGCCTCGAGTTCCGCTACTTCTTTGCGCGCAAGACCATGTTCGTCAAGTACGCCCAGGCGTTCGTCATCCTGCCGGGCGGGTTCGGCACGATGGACGAGCTGTTCGAGGCGCTCACCCTGGTGCAGACCCGCAAGGTCAACCAGTTCCCGGTGATCCTCATGGGGGCCGAGTTCTGGGCGCCGCTGCTCGCCTGGCTGCGTGACACGCTCACCCCCCGTGGTCTCATTTCGCCCGAGGACCTCGAGCTGTTCCAGGTCACCGACGACGTGGACGACGCCGTCCGGCGCATCGGGGTGGCCTTCGCCGAGCGGACCGACCAGCCGCCGGTGGCCACGGGCGAGGAGCATCCGGGCTCGACCGACGACTGATGCCCGCCGTCTGCGTCTACTGCGCGTCCAGCACCCGGATCGATCCGGCGTACGTCTCGCTCGCCGCCGAGGTCGGCACCGCCCTCGCGCGGCGCGGCCATGTGCTCGTGTCCGGCGGCGGAGACGTGTCCATGATGGGCGCGGTGGCGCGGGCGGCCCGCGCCGGCGGCGCGCACACCGTCGGCGTCATCCCGCGGGCGCTGCTGAGCTTTGAGGTCGGCGACCAGGACGCCGACGATCTGCTCGTCGTCGACGACATGCGCACCCGCAAAGGCCTCATGGACGAGCGGTCCGACGCCTTCCTCGCGCTGCCGGGAGGGCTCGGCACCCTCGAGGAGCTGCTCGAGGTGTGGACCGCCCGCACCTTGGGGCTGCACGCCAAGCCGGTCGTCGTGCTGGATCTCGACGGGCTGTACGCGCCGCTGCGCGCACAGGTCGCACTCATGGTGCAGCGCGGCTTCGTCCGGCAGGAGGCCGCCGACGCGCTCGTGTGGACCGACTCGGCGGCCGCGGCACTCGATGCGGTCGAGGCGGAACTGGCGCGTCCCCGGCTGCTCCGGCCGACACCGGGCGAGGTGCTGGAGAGCGAGACGCCGTAACACCGGCGCCCTGCCCGCGTCACCGCGCCGGGTCCGCCGGCGTGCGAGCATGCGGCACGTGGTGACCGTCCTCGCCCTGATCGGCGTCGTCCTGGTGCTGTTCGCGGCCGCCGTGTTGTCGACCCGGGAGGGCCCGGTCCTCGCCGACGCGCCACCGGACGCCGTGTACCCCGCTCTGCCGCCCGGCCCGCTGCGGCCCGAGGACGTCACCGGGGTCCGCTTCGACATGGCGCTGCGCGGCTACCGGATGACTGAGGTCGACGAGGTGCTGCAGCGGCTGGCCGGCGAGCTGCGAGCCCGCGACGAACGGATCGCCGCGCTGGAGCAGGCCCAGCCCGAGCGCGGCCCGGCGGCAACAGCCCCCGCCGCCGTACCCCCGCCGGAACGAAGATCAACAGAAGCATCGCCGCCCTAGGTCGAGGGTCGGCTGCTGAGGACGGCGATGTCTTGCGGTGGTCGTCGCAGGGGTGAGACCGGCGTACCGGGCTACCCACCGCAGAATGGTCCGGTGACCGCCACCCTCGTCCTGCGCGTCGACGTCGACGCCACCGTGGAGCAGACCTGGGCCGGTGCGACCGACTGGGACCGTCAGGGCCAGTGGATGCTCGGCACCTCGGTCCGGCCGACCAGGCAGGGCGGGCAGGGCGTCGGCGGCGGGATCGAGGCGTTCACCGGCATCGGCCGGTTCGGCTTCCTGGACACCATGGACATCACCGGGTGGGACCCGCCGCGGCGCTGTCACGTGGTGCACACCGGGCGCGCCATCCGCGGTACCGGCGACTTCGACGTGGAACCGCGTGGCAAGGACCGGGCGGTGTTCGTCTGGCGTGAGGACCTCGAGCTCCCGCTCGGCCGGCTGGGCCGGCTCGGGTGGCCGCTGGTGCGGCCGTTCTTTGCGTACGGCGTGCGCCTGTCCCTGCGGCGGTTCGCGCGCTGGGTCGAGACCGGTCGCCCGGACGCCTGAGACCTACCGGCCCTCGAACACCGGCATCGACTTGGCGAGGAAGGAGCGCACCGCCGCGGCGTGGTCCGAGGTCGCACCGGCCCGGGTCTGCAGCTCGTCCTCCTTGGCCAGCGCCTCGGTCAGCGTCGCGTCGGCGGCGTAGGCGACCGACTCCTGGATGCAGGCGTAGGCGGCGGTCGGTCCGGCCGCGAGCCGGGTGGCCAGCTCCATCGCCGTCGGCAGCACCTGCTCGGGCGCGACGGCGGCGTTGAGCAGGCCCATCTCGAGCGCCTGCTCGGCCGTGATGGGCTCGGCGAGCAGCAGCAGCGCCATGGCCCGACCGGCACCGACCAGCCGCGGCAGCGTCCAGGACAGTCCCGAGTCGGCGGTCAGCCCGATGCCGGCGAACGCGGTGGTGAAGCGGGCGTCCGAGGCGCCGATGCGCAGATCCAGCGCGCAGGCGAGGCCAAGGCCGGCTCCGGCGGCGGTCCCGTTGATGGCGGCCACGGTGGGCTTGCCGAGCGAGGTCAGCATCGTCACGAGCGGGTTGAAGTGCTCACGCACGGTGTCGAGGGGCGCGTTGTCGCCGGCTTCGAGCAGGGCGGCGTGCTCGCGCAGGTCCTGTCCGACGCAGAAGGCCCGGCCCGAGCCGGTCAGCACCAGGGCGCGGGCGGCGGTGTCGTCGCGCACCGCGCGTACGGCTTCGAGCAGCGCCAGCTTCATCTGCACGGTGAGCGCGTTCATACCCTCAGGCCGGTTCAGCGTGATCACGGCGACGGCGCCGGTGCGCTCCAGCAGGACGGTGTCGAGCATGCGGGCCCGCCTTCCTTCTCGGGTGGTGGGCAGCTTGTTCGAAGC
The DNA here is from genome assembly GCA_019348355.1 of Actinomycetota bacterium. Classification (GTDB taxonomy): domain Bacteria; phylum Actinomycetota; class Actinomycetes; order Mycobacteriales; family SCTD01; genus SCTD01. The sequence continues at coordinate 12,341 of JAHWJP010000042.1, read as the reverse complement.
CAGTGTGCAGGTCCCGCTTTCCTGCCGGGTGCCGCGTACGGGACAATGTCTGCAACACACACCTGCGTGCGGCCCGTTCCGGGGGCCCGTGCCGGAACGACCTGGAGGTTGGGCCATGGCGGCAATGAAGCCGCGGACGGGTGACGGTCCGCTGGAAGTCACCAAGGAGGGTCGCGGCATCGTCATGCGCGTGCCCCTCGAAGGTGGCGGCCGGCTCGTCGTCGAGCTCAACGCCGAAGAGGTCGAGGCTCTCGGCAACGCGCTCAAGGCTGTCCTGGCCTAGCGTGCCGCTGCCGTCCGTCGTGCTCGCCGCCGACCTGCCGCCGGCCGTCGTCCTCGCCGTGCTGACGCAGCCGTCCGACGGCGGCGCCCGGCTGGTCGGCGCCCGGTTGACCGGTGATGGGCCTCCCGGGCTGGCGGTGGACGTCGATGTCCTGCTGTCGCGCGAGGCGGCCAAGGGGGAGGCCGGTGAGATCATCGCCGTCCCGGTGCCCGGGCCGGGTCCGCTGGAGCGGGTGCTGCTCGTAGGTCTGGGGGACGGCTCACCCCCGGCGCTGCGCAAGGCCGGAGCTGCGCTTGCCCGGCGGGCCAAGGACGCGGTCTCGCTCGCCGTCGACCTGCGCGCGTTCGAACTCGAGGCGCCGGCGTTGCGGGCGCTGGTCGAGGGCCTGCTGCTGGCCTCCTACCGGTTCTCGCGCAAGGCGGAGCCGAAGGTCCGCGCTCTGCAGGACGTGACGCTGGTCGGGCCGGTCGGCCAGGACGAGCTCGCGGCGGCGGTCCTGGTCGTCACGGCGACGGCCGCTGCGCGTGACCTCGTCAACACCCCCTCGCTCGAGAAATCCCCCGAGTGGCTCGCCGACAGCGCCCGGACGCTGCTGACCGGTCTGTCGGTGACGGTTCTGGACGAGATGGAGCTTCGCAGGAAGGGCTTCGGCGGGATCGTCGGCGTCGGGCAGGGTTCGACCCGCCCGCCCCGGCTCATCCAGGCGGTCTACGACGGGGGCGGGTCGCGCCACGTCGTGCTCGTCGGCAAGGGCATCACCTTCGACACCGGCGGCCTGTCGCTCAAGCCCAACGACAGCATGCTGGCGATGAAGACCGACATGGGCGGGGCCGCGGCCGTGCTCGCCACCCTGCGCGCGGTCGCGGACCTCGGGCTGGCGATCCGGGTCACGGTGCTCGCCGCCGCCGCGGAGAACATGCCCAGTGGCAGCGCCCAGCGGCCCGGTGACGTCCTCACGCAGTACGGCGGGCGCACCGTCGAGGTGCTCAACACCGACGCCGAGGGCCGCCTCGTGCTGGCCGACGCGCTGGCCTACGCCGACCGGAAGCTCTCGCCCGACGTGATCGTCGACGTCGCGACGCTCACCGGGGCGATGCCGATCGCGCTCGGCAAGCGGGTCGCCGGTCTGTTCGCCTCGACCGACGAGCTCGCCGAGCAGCTCGAGCAGGCCTCCACGGACTCCGGTGAACCCCTGTGGCGGATGCCGCTGGTCGAGGACTACCGGGTCGCGCTCGACTCGCCGATCGCCGATCTGCGCAACATCGGCCGACCCAAGCTCAAGCTCTCGGGCGGCTCGATCACCGCTGCGCTGTTCCTGCGCGAGTTCACCGGCGGCCGGCCGTGGGCCCACCTCGACATCGCCGGACCGGCCCGCTCGGGTGCCGACGAGGACGAGCTCACCAAGGGTGGCACCGGCTACGGCGTCCGGCTGCTGACCTCTTGGCTGACCGCCCTGTCCGCCTCGCCCGCCGCGACCCGCGCGAGCGCCTGATGTACGGCCTGACCGTCCGCTGGTCGCTGCACGACACGCCGCTCGGCACCGAGCAGAAGCTGCGCGACTACGTACGCGACAGCTCGCTGGCCCGCTTCTCCGGCCGGCCCGGCCTGATCCAGAAGACCTGGCAGCTGAACGAACGCGGTTTCTTCTCCGGCGTCTACGTCTGGTCCACGCCGCAGGCACGGGCGGAGTTCCTGGACAGCTTCCGGGCCGACCCGAGCCCGGTGAGCCAGCTGGTCGGGGCCGACCCCGAGGTTATCCAGGAGTGGGAGCTGGTCGCGGTGGCCGTCGGGGCCGACGGCCCGCTCGCAGCGAGTTGATCGCTGCAGATCATTCTGGTCGACCTCAGGGTGTCAGCGCGGCGACCAGCAGGCCCTGACCGACCGGCAACGCCGCCGTGACGAGGCGCGGCTCGTCACGCACGATCTTGGCGAGCTCGCGCAGGGCCACCGTGTCGGCGTCCCGGGCCGACGGCTCGGCGATCTTGCCGCCGGCGAGGGCGCCGGCGTACACGAGCAGGCCGCCGGGGCGCAGCAGCCGCAGCGCGGCGTCGAGGTAGTCCACGTTCTCCGACCGCGCGGCGTCGCAGAAGACGAGGTCGTACGCCGCATCTGACAACCGGGGCAGCACGTTGAGCGCGCGGCCGGCGATCAGGCGGGCCCGACCGGCCGGCACGCCCGCCTCGGTCAACGAGGTCTTGGCCAGGCGCTGGTGCTCGCTCTCACTGTCGACGCTGGTCAAGATCCCGTCCGGCCGCATCCCCCGCAGCAGCCACAGCGACGAGACGCCGGCTCCCGTGCCGAGCTCGATCACGGCCTTCCCGCTCGCCGCCGCGACGAGGAACCGCAGCGCCGCACCGGTGGGCGGGTCCACCGCCCCGACGCCGACCTCGGCCGCCCGCTGACGGGCGGCGAGCAGCGGGGCGTCCTCCGGCTGCCAGCTGTTCGCCCAGTCGGAAAAGGCCGCCTCGGGCTTGGGGCGCGACCCGCTGGACGTCGATGAACCGCTGGCTGCGCTACTGCCGGACTCGATGACGGCCTCCACGTGCGCTCGCGGGTCTGCGCAACCCGGATCGGGAGCGACCCTATCCGGCAGGAAGGGGAACGGGGCGTCCGGGCGCCGCGTTGATGCCCAGCAGAGGTCCGACCGAACCTCACGCGTGCTTCACGGGAGGCTGGGCATCATGGCGGCAACGGGCGTGCTGGACGTGCCCGGGTCCCTGCCGACGACGGTGGGGCCTACGACCGTGGGACCGAGTATGGGAGACGCCGGCGTGACGACGTACGCCCTGCCGGAGCAGGACTGGACACCGCCGTCCTGGGACGAGGTGGTCCGGACCCATTCCGCCCGTGTCTACCGCCTCGCCTACCGCCTCACCGGCAACCCCCACGACGCGGAGGACCTCACCCAGGAGGTCTTCGTGCGGGTCTTCCGATCGCTGTCGCGCTACACCCCCGGCACCTTCGAGGGCTGGCTGCACCGCATCACCACCAACCTGTTCCTCGACCTGGTGCGCCGGCGCGCCCGCATCCGTTTCGACGCGCTCCCGGACGACGCCGAGCGCCTGGTGAGCGGCGACCGGGGGCCCGCCCAGCTCTACGACGACACCCACTTCGACCACGACGTGCAGGCGGCGCTCGACGCGCTGCCGCCGGACTTCCGCGCCGCCGTCGTGCTGTGCGACCTCGAAGGCCTGTCGTACGAAGAGATCGCCGCCACGCTCGGCATCAAGATCGGCACCGTACGCAGCCGCATCCACCGCGGCCGCTCACAACTGCGGGCCGCCCTCGCCCATCGCGCCCCCGTCGCGGACCCGTCGTGAGCTGCCTGGGCGACGTGGCCGCGGCGCTGGTCGACGGCGAGCTCGATCACGCCGCCCGGGAACGGGCGCAGCGTCATCTGGCGCACTGTGACACCTGCCGCGCCGAGGTGGACGCCCAGCGGCGGCTCAAGGCGCGGCTGACCGGCCTGCGCGCCGACCCGCCGGCGCCGGACCAGGACCTGACCGAGCGGCTGCTCGCGCTGTCGGCGGCCAGCTCTGATGTGGCCGGCTCCGACGTCGTGCGGTCCTCGCCCGTCGGATCGACGCATCCGCGGGGTGCGCGGCCCGTCCCGCAGGCGCCCGCGGGGGTCCGACCTCGCGGCCGACGCCTGCGTCGTCGCGCCGGCGCCGGCGCAGGCCTGCTGGCGCTCGGTCTCACCGCCGCCTTCGTGCTCGGCGGGCCGCAGCCGCAGCAGCCCTCCACCCCGGTCGACCCGGGCACCGATCTGTTCGTGACCGAGTTCGTGAGCACCACCAGCGACACCCCGCCCGCTCGTTCGGCCTCTTTCACCAGCGGGGGCGTCGGGAGCGGACGTTGAGACGCCGCGTCGTCCTCGTGGTGGCGGTCGGGGCCGGCGTGGCCTTCGGACCGGTGCAAGTCCTCGCGTCGCCCGCAGCATCGACGTCGACGGCGGCACCTGCGTCAGTGCGGTCGGAGCTGGAGGCGATCGCCCTGCTCGAGGCCGCAGCCCTCGCCGGCCGGTCCCTGACCTACAGCGGCACGCAGTACGTCGCGACGTGGAGCGGCACCGACTCCGACTCGGCGCTGGCCGAGGTCGCTCACGATGCCGAAGGGGGTTCGGTCGTCACCACGCCGGTGTCCGCCGCCGCCCCGCCCGTCCCCATGACGGCGACGGTCGACCGGCGGCTGCTCGGGCTGCTGGCCGCGTCCTACGATCTGGTCGTGGCTGCACCCGGTCGTTGCGCGGGGCGCACCGCCGACGTCGTGGAGGCCTATCGGCCGGAGGGGATGCTCGCCGGCCGGTTCTGGCTCGACAAGGACAGCGGTCTGCTCCTGCGCCGCGAGGTGTTCGACGAGGCCGGCCGACGGATCCGCAGCAGCGCTTTTCTGGATCTGCAGGTGACGGGCGCTGGGTCACCGACGCCGGCACCACCGGGCCCGGCGGGGAAGGCCTCGCCGTCCCCCGAGCAGCTGCGCGCCGATGGCTGGCAGGTGCCACCGGACCTGCCAGCCGGGTTCGAGCTGTTCGACGCCAGGCTGAGCGTCCCGGTTCCCGGCGAACAGGTGCTGCACCTCGCCTACTCCGACGGCCTGTCGACGCTGTCGCTGTTCGCCCAGGGTGGCCGCCTCGGCACCGAGCCACCAGCGGGTTTCACGGCCGAGCAGGTCGAAAGCCGCCCGGTCTGGGTGCGCTCCGGGGCGCCCGAGCGGGTTGTCTGGAGCGGTGGTGGCCGGGTCTGGACGCTGGTCTCCGACGCCTCGCCGCAGACGGTCCGGGCCGCAGTGGAAGCGCTGCCCCGCGACCCCGCCCCGCAGCAGGGCCTGGTGCCCCGGCTGGGGCGCGGCGCGTCCCGCATGCTCGGGATGCTGAACCCGTTCGGCTAACTGACGGGAACTTCACACCCAAGGGGGAACACTGGTCGTACGAGGACGTGCGCCGTCCGCCGCTCCCATCCCGGAGGACCTCTCATGACCGACCCCCGTCGCGACCAGGGTGCTGGCACCTCGGCCCCGCAGCCCGGCCCGTGGTGGTCGCGTCCGGACGACCAGTGGGGAGCCCCCGCAGGCACCGAATCGGGGTACGGCCGCGCTCCCCAACCGCCTTATGGCGGTTCGGCACCCCAGGAGGGCCCGTGGGAGGCGACCGGGCAGCCCCCGGTCGCTGGTCCCCCGGTCGCTGATCCATGGAGCCGGCCGACGACGCGGGCGACCTTCCCCTCCGGGGCGCCGGCGCCGACCTGGGGAGCTCCTCGGACCGACACCATCGGTCTGGCCGAACCGGCCTCGAAGGGTCGCCGAGGCGGGCTCGGCATGGCAGCCGCCGTGCTGGCCACCGCGCTGGTCGCCGGCTCGGCCGGCGGGGTGCTCGGTGCCCGCAGTCAGGACGGTGGCGACCTGCTCGACCCCGGCGCGAGCCTGGGCAGCAGCAGCACGCCTGCGTCTGTCGACCGCGCACCGGAGTCGGTGGCGGGCATTGCGGCCAAGGTCCTGCAGAGCACGGTCAGCATCGCGGTCGCCGGCCGCGGTGGTCGGGGCACCGGCTCGGGGGTGGTGATCCGCAGCGACGGTTACATCCTCACCAACAACCACGTGGTCGAGTCCGCCGCCGACGGCGGCGAGATCACCGTCACCTTCGACGACGCCGAGCAGGAGCTGCCGGCCCAGATCGTCGGGCTGGACCCGGTGACCGACCTCGCCGTCATCCAGGTCAAAACCGGCGAGCCGCTTCCCGCGGCTACGCTCGGTCAGTCTCGGGCACTGGTGGTAGGGGACCCCGTCATCGCGATCGGCTCGCCGCTCGGCCTGTCCGGGACGGTCACGACGGGCATCGTCAGCGCGCTCAACCGTACGGTCAACACACCCAGCGAGGACGGCACGTCCAATCCGCTGTTCAACGCCATCCAGACCGACGCGGCCATCAACCCGGGCAACTCCGGTGGCGCGCTGGTCAACGCGCGCGGCGAGGTCATCGGCATCAACTCGGCCATCGCGACGCTGGGTGGCGGCGGACCGTTCGGCGGCGAGCAGAGCGGCGGCAGCATCGGCGTCGGCTTCGCCATCCCGATCGACGAGGCGCGCTCGGTCGCCGAGGAGATCATCCGCACCGGCAAGGCGACGCACCCGAGCATCGGCATCTCCGCGACGACGGTCTCGAGTGACGCCGACCGCAAGGGGGCGCTGGTGCGTGGCCTCACCCCGGGAGCCGCCGCGGCCGGTGCCGGTCTGCAGGTCAACGACCTCATCATCCGACTCGACGACACGGAGGTCACCAGCGTCGACGAGCTGATCCTTGCGACCCGGGCGAACAAGGTGGGCGACACGGTCACCCTCACCTATGTGCGCGACGGTCAGACCCGCAAGGTCAAACTCGTCCTGCAGGATCTGAGCCGCTGAGCTCGCGACCTGAACGCTGGGTGAACAGCCGCTCTCCCCGCCCCTGCGAGCGGCTCACCTCCTCCCAGCGGCCGTAGGCTGGATCAGGGACCACGGGAGGTCGGCGTGTTTTCGAGCCTTGGCTGGGGCGAGGTGGCGGTACTGCTGGTGCTCGGGCTGTTCGTCTTCGGCCCGGAGCGCCTGCCTGGGATGGCCGCCGACGCCGGCAAGACGCTGCGCAAGGTCCGGCTCTATGTGAAGGACATGAGCGAGGACCTGAAGAGCGAGCTGGGTCCGGAACTCGGCGACGTCGATCTGCGGTCGCTGCACCCGCGTACGTTCGTGCAGAAGCACCTGTTCTCCGACGACGACGACGAGCCAGCGTCGCCGATGCCGCGCGGCGGCGTGTTGCTGCGCAAGGACGAGCCCGCCCCCTGGGATCCCGACGCCACCTGAGCGGGACGGTCAACACCTTGTTGCCGTTCGCCGGCTCGCCAGCGTGACAGGGCCTGACCCGTACGCCTGCGAAAGATTTCGAGTCAGGCTGTCGATCCGTACTGTCGCCGTTCGTGGAGAGGGTGAGGACCGGCACCGGGCCGGTTCCGAGACGAGGAGGGCCCCATGAAGCAGTACCTGCTGTCCGTCCACCACATCGGCGACTTCCCGACGCCTGAACCCGAGGTGATGCAGCAGATGTTCGCGCAGGTGGAGGAGTTCAACGAGCAGCTGCGACAGAGCGGTGCATGGGTGTTCGCCGGCGGGCTGCAGCCGCGGGAGAGCTCGACCACGGTGCGCTACAAGCAGGGACAGACGCTGGTCACCGACGGCCCGTTCGCGGAGACCAAGGAACAGCTCGGCGGCTTCTGGGTGGTCCAGGCGCCGGACCTCGACGCGGCGCTCGAGCTGGCCACACGCGGCGCCGCGGCGTGCCAGGGCGACGTCGAGGTGCGCCCGTTCCAGGACGAGTGACTCCGCCGATCGAGCGCGTCTTTCGCGAGGAGTACGGGCGCGCCGTGGCCACGCTGGTCCGCCTCCTCGGTGACATCGAGCTCGCCGAGGAGGCGGTCGCGGACGCCTTCACGGTCGCGGTCGAGCGCTGGCGCTCCGACGGCCTGCCCGCCAACCCCGGTGGCTGGATCGTCACCACCGCGAAACGGCGGGCGATCGACCGGCTGCGGCGGGAGTCCAGCCGCGAGGCGCGGCACGCGCAGGCCGAGCTGCTGCACGCCCGCGACGACCTGCCGGAGGTGGGACCTGTGCACGACGACCGGCTCCGCCTGCTGTTCACCTGCTGCCACCCGGCGCTGGCCATGGAGGCCCGGGTCGCGCTGACCCTGCGGCTGCTCGGCGGCCTGGAGACAGCGCACATCGCGCGGGCCTTCCTCGTCGCCGAACCCACGATCGCGCAGCGGCTCGTACGCGCCAAGCGCAAGATCCGCGACGCCGGGATTCCGTACCGCGTGCCGCGCGACGCCGACCTGCCGGACCGGCTCGACGCGGTGCTCGCCGTCGTCTACCTCGTCTTCAACGAGGGTCACAGCGCCAGCGACGGCGACGATCTCGTGCGCGTCGACCTGTGCGCGGAGGCGCTGCGCCTGGCGCGGCTGCTCGCGGAGCTGATGCCGGACGAGCCGGAGGTCCTCGGGCTGCTCGCACTGCTCCTGCTCACCGAGGCGCGGCGGCCGGCGCGGATCGACGCCGGCGGAGCTCTGGTCCTCCTGCCGGACCAGGACCGCGGGCGGTGGGACCGCGGAATGGTCGAGCAGGGGCAGGCACTGGTGCGGGCCTGCCTGCGCCGCGACGTGCCCGGGCCGTACCAGCTGCAGGCGGCGATCGCCGCCGTCCACAGCGACGCGGCCGACGCAACAGACACGGACTGGCGGCAGATCCTCGCGTTGTACGACCAGCTGCTCGCGTCGGTGCCGTCACCGGTCGTGGCGCTCAACCGCGCGGTGGCTCTCGCGGAGGTGGCGGGCCTCGGTGCGGCACTGCTCGTGGTGGACGCGCTGGACCTGCCGGGCTACCTGCCGTACCACCTCACCCGGGCGGAGCTGCTGGTGCGGACGGGACGCACCGACGAGGCGCGCGGGGTGTACGACCGAGCGCTCGCGCTGGCCAGCAACGCGGTGGAACGCGAGCATGTCGTACGGCGACGGGACGAGGCGGGGAACGCACGTCTTGGGCATGTTGCACGGACGTGAGCTGGCAGGCTGCGGTTCTGGGCCGGTCCTTGCCGACGGACGGGTTGCAGACCCGCCTGGTGCCTGCGGACCTCGGCCAAACCTGGACGTTGCGCGATGGCTGCGGTGAGGCCCAACGCCGGGGCAAAGATGTAGCGGCCGGGGCGACCGTCGGCCTGAGGGTGTCACGGGTCGATACCCGGCAGTGCTCCGCCGTGGACGTGCTGCACCGGGGCTACCTCGTCGCCGGTGGACTCGCGCTCGTCCTCGTGCTCACCAGCGAGCGGGTGCAGCGGCTGCCGGCCACCGGACCGCTGCTCGCCCTGCTGACCGGCGCGCTGGTCGGGCCGCAGGCGCTGCGCCTGCTCGTCGTGCCCGAAGACGTGGGCGAC
>JAHWJP010000042.1:0-3011 GCA_019348355.1 Actinomycetota bacterium | reverse complement strand
GCTGGTCGGGCCGCAGGCGCTGCGCCTGCTCGTCGTGCCCGAAGACGTGGGCGACCTGCTGCTGCTGGAGGCCGCGCGCGATGCTCGTCTTGGTCGTCATGCCCTTGGTCGCCCTCCTGACCGGCGTCGCCGCCCACCTCTTGCTCGGGCTGCCGATCGCGCTCGCCGCGCTGCTCGGCGCGTGCCTCTGTCCGACCGACCCCATCGTCGCCTCGGACGTTGTGTCCGGCGGACCGGCCGCGCGCGACCTGCCGGCCAAGACCCGCCAGGTGCTGACCGAGGAGTCCGGAGCCAACGACGGCCTCGCCCTGCCGCTGGTGCTGCTCGCGCTGGCGCCCGTGCTCGGCAAGGCGGCCGGCGGCGAGGCGGTGACGGCGACGTACCAGGTCCTGGTCGGTGCGATCGTCGGTGCGCTGCTCGGGTACGTCACCGCGCGCGTCGTCCGCTCGGTCGAGGCACACAAGGACATCGGCCCTCCGTCCGACCTCGTCGTGACCCTCGTGCTGGCGATCACCGTCCTGGGCGCGGCGCGAGTCCTGAAGAGCGACGGTGTGCTCGCCGTCTTCGTGGCAGGCCTGGCGTACAACGCCCGCGGTCGACAGCGACGAGCGCGAGCAGCAGGAGATGCTCGACGACGTCGCCAACCGCTACCTCGTCGTCCCGTTCATGTGTTACTCGGCGCCGTCCTGCCCTGGGACGACTGGGCGGACCTCGGCTGGGCCGGGCCGGGCTTCGCGCTCGCCGTGCTCGCCGTACGTCGGCCGCCGCCGGTGCTCGCCCTCGCGCGCCTGCTCGGCCTGCGCCTACGCGACGCCGTCTTCGTCGGGTGGTTCGGGCCGATCGGGGTGAGCGCGGTCTTCTACCTCGCGCTCAGCGCCGACGAGGGCGCGACCGACCCGCGCCTGTTCGCCGCCGGCACGCTCGCCGTGGCAGCGAGCACGCTCGCCCACGGCGTCACGGCTCTGCCCGCCCGGCGGGCGTACGCGCGGCGCGCTGCATCACCGTGATCTCCGGCACCAGTTGATGCGGTGACGATCGCGCCGGCGCCCGGTCGTCGTCGAGGGGAGGCGGCGCATTGACCGTCGACGCACCCGGCGACACCCGATCGGCGGCTAGCGCAGTCACGGGTGATGCCGGTTCCCGATAATCGCGCTCGCGCGGAGCATCGCTTCTGGCCGCACGCCTGAGAACGGCCGTTCGCAAGAGCGCTGCCACCGCGCCGCCCACGACGTCGTCCACTCCCGCCTCCCTGCCTGACCCGCTGGTCCAGGGGTCACTGAAGTGGGAACGGCGGCTGGAGCAGGGCCGGTCGGTCGGTCACCTCGACAGCGACCACCCACTTGACCCACCAGAACCCGCGCCGGCCGGGCGCGACCAGTCGCCGTGGAAAGCCGTGGCCGGGCGACAGCGGTCGCCCTTCGACGGTAGTCGCCAGCAACAACGTCGACGCATCATCGATAGGGAAGCGACGCCGATAGCCGGTGATCGACACGACCTCGATGCTGCGCGCCGCCGGCGGAAGCGGTACGGGGAGTAGCCGGTCGAGCCGTACGCCGCGCCAGCGCTGCGTGGCGTACCAACCGCCGGTGCAGTCGAGCAGCGCCTCGATCGCGTCGGTTGCGTCGCGCTGGAGGTCCACCGCGACCGCCCGGCCGTCGACCACGACTCGCAGCGGGACGTCCAGGCTCTCGAGTGGGGGAACCTCGTCGGTGAACCACTGCGTGACCGGCATCAGCTCGGGCGAGAACGATCCTCGTTCGGTCGAGCCGGTGCCGCGCGCGCGGGCGGCGGGCAGGCCGAGGCCGCGGGTCACCCCCTGGACGGCCAGCGCGGACGCGACACCGCCCGCGGCGATCAGCCCCGCCGCCAAGAACCCTCGCCGCGAGACGTCGGCCCTGCGTGGGCGCTGCCAGTGCGTGACCATGTGCGCGACCAGCAGCGGTACGACCAGCAGCGCGGCGGCCACGTGCACCTGCACCGGCGTGACCGCTGTCGCCGTCCAGCCCAGCACGGCCTGCCCGACTCCGGCGGCCACGGTGACAGCGACCAATGCCACGAGGGTGATACCAGCGGCACGTCCCGCATGCATCGGGCGACGCAGCCCCCGCCGCACGATGACGGACTTCCAGGGAACGAGCAGCACTAGTGCCAGTCCGACCGCCGCGTGCACGAATGTCACCGCCGTCGTCGCGGGAGTCGAGCCCACGGCAAAGGAGACCGTCCCGGTCAAAAACGCGAGAGCAATCAGCGCGAGCAGAGCGAGGTTCGTACGCCGGCCTGGCGGGTGCTGCCGGTGCCAGGACGCGGCGGACGTCATGTCATCGGTGTTCCCCCGCCTCGTCCCGTCACCCTGCAGCCGTCCACCCCGATCCGGACGACCTGCGGTCGTCGGGGCACGAGTGTGGGCCTTCGAGCGACGCGCGCGCGGCGTGCGAGAACGCGAAGCACGCGGGACGACAGCCGCCGCCGGTCAAGGCGAGCGACGCCTGCCTGCAGGTGCGGGCAACCGCGACGCTGACGCCAGGGTAGGCACCTATGCGGCGTACGTGCGACCGGAGGACAGGAACACCTCCTGTGCGACGTCCTCGGCCTCGTCCCATGTGCCCAGCACCCGGGCGGCCACCCCGACGACGACCCGGTAGTCACGGCCCCGATCTCGTCCAGTCGCTGCGCACGGCACCCGGCACCGAACCCGACACCGCCACGAGCTTCTCGTTTCGCTCCACCGCCGCACCGACCGCTCCCGGGGCAGCCAGGACGGCTGCTATGGGCGCTCCTTGGTTGGCGCCGAACCAGTTCACGTCTGTACAGCACCGCCGGGATCCGAATGACACAGACGGCGCGGCAGCGGTCTCGGCTGGCCGCAGGTGAGCTGGTACGGAGCTTCCGGACGAACGTGCGGGGCACCCGGTCGGAGCTGCGCCGGGGTCAGCGCCCGCGGCGCGTGAGCTGCAGCGCGACGGTCGTCATGTGCGGCATCGTCAAGCCGAGCACAGCGGCGAAGGCGTTGT
>JAHWJP010000155.1 GCA_019348355.1 Actinomycetota bacterium | reverse complement strand
GCTCGAGGGCGTAGGTGCGGCCGAGGCCGCCGCCGGCGCCGGTGACGACGGCCACCCGGCCGTCGAAGCTGATGTCGGACAAGTGGATGCTCCTGAGCGGGGTGGGACGAAGGGACGCGTCCATTGTCGCCGCTGCCCGGCCCGGGGCACCCGACCGATCTCGGGCCCGGCCGGCTTGATCGGCTGGGTGGACCGGCACCGATCACTGGATCAGGCGTCAGCCTTGCGGCTGAGCGCCTCCCGCATGGCCGGCGTGCTGTCCAGGATGACGATCTCGGAGGGCATCTCGATGCCTGCGTCGTCGTACGCACCGACGACGGCGGCCAGGGCGGCGTCGCGCGCGCGACGCACCACCGCCTGCTGCGGCGAGCTCCACCACGACAGGTTCAGGTCGATGGTGCTGGAGTCCAGCTCTTCGACGAGCACCTGCGGCGCCGGGTCGTCGAGCACCAGGTCCAGCGCCTCGAGCGCCTTCAGGGCGAGCTCCCTGGCCGTCGCGATGTCGGTGCCGTAGGCGACGCCGACGACGGCCTCCGTGCGGATCGCGGGGTAGGCCGTCTGGACCACGATGGCGTTCTTGTAGACGGTGGCGTTCGGTATGAGCACCCGCCTGCCGTCGTAGGTACGCAGCACCGTCTCGCGCAGGTTGATCTCCTGGACCGTCCCGCGGGTGCCGTCGATGTCCACCTCGTCGCCGGTGAGGAACGGCGCGCGGAACAGCAGCAGGATGCCGGCGAGCAGGTTCTCGAGGATGTCCCGGAACGCGAAGCCAATCGCGATGCTGAAGATGCCGAGGCTGCCGAGCACGTCGACCGGTTTGACCGTCGGAAAGATGACGGTGGCGGCGGCGAGCAGGCCGACGAACGTGAGCAGCAGGGACGCGACCCGGCCCATGACATTGGCGAAGCTGGGTCGGTTTCGCCGGGTGTAGCGGCGGCGCACGAGTCTGCCGGCGAAGCGGCCGAGCGCCCAGGCCAGGGCGGCGACAGCGGCGCCGACACCGACGCGGGGCAGCGCGTCGGCCAGGTTGTCCAGCACGGGCTCCCTTTCGTCGGCGTGCTTGCGTCGTGCCCCGTGCCGCGCTCACCACCATGACGGATGTGTGACGATTGGGGGCGCACCCCCGCGTTGGCGCCGCTCCTGGGTAGGCATGACGGATGGACTGGTTCCGGCACGCCCACTCGAGTCGATGAGGACCCGCCTGCGGTCGCTGACGCAGTCCGTGCGCACCGGCTTCTGGGCAATTCCGACGCTGTGTGTGTTCCTTTCTGCGGCACTCGCGTTCGGGCTCGTCGCACTGGACCGCAGCGTCGACGATGCCTTGGGCGACTTCAGCTTCGGCGCCGGTCCGGACGGCGCGCGGGAGGTGCTCTCGGCGATTGTCACGTCGATGATCACCTTCACCGGACTGGTATTCTCGATCACCATCGTCGTGCTGCAGCTGACCAGCAGCCAGTTCTCACCGCGCGTGCTGCGCACCTTCCTGCGGGACCGGCAGACCCAGATCTCGCTCGGCGTCTTCATCGCGACGTTCGTCTATGCGGTGCTGGTCCTTCGGACCGTCAACGGGCTGGACGATGACGTCTTCGTCCCGGCCATTTCGACCTCGGCCGGCGTGCTGCTGCTGATCGTCAGCGTCGGGGTGTTCATGGCCTACATCCATCACATCGCTACCTCCATCCAGGCCTCGTCGATCCTGCAGTCGATCGCCGGCGAGACCCGCGCCGTGCTGGAGCGCGAGCTGCCGTCGGGCGGCCCGCCCCCACCGGTGGTCGTCCGGCCCGCGGGGACACCGGTCGCCGTCCTGCCGGCGCCGCGTTCGGGCGTGCTCGTGCACATCGACGTCGCCCTGCTGGTACGGGTCGCCAGCGACTGCGACGTGGTGCTCGTGAGCCGGGTGCACCTGGGCGACTTCGTGCCAGAGGGCGCGCCACTGCTCGAAGTGCACCGAGGGAACGCTGATGCGCTCGACGCCGCCCGTGCGCTGCGGGCGTTCAGCTTCGCGCGGGAGCGGACCATGCAGCAGGACGTCGCGTTCGGCTTCCGGCAGCTCGCCGACATCGTGGCGAAGGCGCTGTCGCCCGGTGTGAACGACCCCACGACCGCCGTCCAGGCCCTCGACGGGATGCACGACCTGCTGCGCCGCCTGGCGACCCGGCATCTCCCTACGGGCGTGTATGCCGATGACGCCGGGCGGCCCAGGCTCTACCTGCCGCAGCCCTGCTTCGAGGACTACCTCACGCTGGCGTTGCAGGAGGCGGACCAGTACGGCGCTGACTCCCGGCAGGTGCAGGCGCGGATCACGGCACTGCTGACGGACGTACGCGCCGCCGCGCTCCCCGAGCACCGCCCGCCGCTCGACGCGCTCCTCGCCGAGCGATCCTGAGCCGGTATCCTGCCTGGCGGTGGCCGTGAGGCCGCCGAGGAGGCGTCGCCTAGTCCGGTCTATGGCGCCGCACTGCTAATGCGGTTTGGGTCTCAAGCCCATCGGGAGTTCAAATCTCCCCGCCTCCGCCCGGGACGTCGTACCGTTTCGACTTGTGTGCCGAAGCATCAAGACCCTGCGCCCGCCGTACGCCGACGAGGTCACGGCTGCCGACATCGATGCGGCCGCCCTGCAGTACGTCCGCAAGGTCGTCGGCATGCGGCAGCCGGCGGCGCACAACAAGGAAGCATTCGAGGCGGCGGTCGAGGCGGTCTCCGCGGCGACGCGTGACCTGCTGCGCGACATCGTCGTCCGCGGCGCGGTCAAGGCTTCGAACAGCGGCGTCTAGCTAAGCTAGAACAGCAGCGCCACCCCGACGGCGAGCCCGAAGACCACCACCAGCGCGCGCAGCCTCGCCTGGTCGAGCCGGCGGGCGAGCCGCGCGCCCAGGTAGCCGCCGGCCAGCGCGGCCGGTGCCATGACCGCGACGACAGACCAGTCGACCGGTGCGAACAGCGAGAACGCCACGAGCGCAACGGCGTTGATGAGCAGCGACAGCGCGCTCTTCAGGCCGTTGAGGCGTTGCAGGTCGTCGGCGACGAACAACCCGAGGCCGGCCAGCAGCAGGACGCCGAGCCCGCCGCCGAAGTAGGCGCCGTACGCCGCGGCGAGCAGCACTGCCAGGTGGAGCAGCGGCGCGCGTACGCCCGCCCCGCCGCCGGGCCAGCGTCGCACCCGCTCGGTGACGCGGCCCTGCACGGCGAGCAGCAGCGCAGCTCCGATCACGAGGAAGGGGACCGCGGTCTCGAAGGTCTGCGCGGAGGTGACGAGCAGCAGCAGGCAGCCGAGCGCCGCGCCGGCGACGGCGGCGGGAGCGAGGCCGAGCAGCCGGCGGCGCTGGTCGGCGAGCTCGCGCCGGTAACCCCAGGTGGTGCCGACGTAGCCCGGCCAGACCGCGACGCTGTTGGTCACGTTTGCCGCGAGCGGCGGGATCCCGAGCGCCAGCAGCGCGGGAAAGCTGACAAGGGAGCCGCCGCCGGCGACGGCGTTGATGCTGCCGGCGGCGAGCCCGGCGACCGCGAGGAAGAGCGCCTCGGCGAGGCTCACCGGCGTACGTCCGTCACGCCGTTCCCTTCCAGCGTCAGGCGCGGCACACCCGGTGGGTCGAAGCCGAGGACCTGCCCGTAGAACGACAGCTCCGCCTCCAGGGCCGCGACGATGTTCTCCGCCCGCCGGAAGCCGTGGTCCTCACCGGGAAACAGCAGGTACGCGTGCGCGATCCCCTTGCGCAGCAGGGCGTCCCGGAACATCTCGGCCTGCGACGGGGGGACGACCCGGTCCTCGTCGCCCTGCAGGAGCAGCACCGGGCAGGACAGGCCGTCGACGTTGGAGAGCGGGGAGCGCTGCTGGTAGCGATCGAGCGCCTCCGGCAGCGGTCCGATCAGAGCGTCGAGGTAACGGGACTCGAAGTCGTGCGTGTCCGCTGCGAGCCGGGCGGCGTCGGCCACTCCGAAGTAGGAGGCGCCGGCGGCGAAGACGTCCGACCGGGTGAGCGCGGCGAGCACGGTCCAGCCGCCGGCGCTGCCGCCGCGGATCGCGATGCGGCGCGGGTCCGCGTGGCCGGCCTCCGCGAGCCCTTTCGCCGCCGCGACGCAGTCCTCGACGTCGACGATCCCCCACTGCTCACGCAGCGCCTCGCGGTAGGCCCGGCCGTAACCGGTCGACCCGCCGTAGTCGACGTCGAGGACGCCGATCCCCCGGCTGGTGAAGTAGGCCTTCTGCAGGTCGAGCGCTCTTGACGCCTGAGACGTCGGTCCACCGTGCACGAACAGGACATACGGGGGGAGCTCGCCGGCCGGGCCGTGGGCCACCGGCGACGTGGGCGGCCAGCGCAGGGCGTGGACGACGCGACCGCCGGCGCTGGGGAAGGTCTCCCGGGTCGGCCGCGGCAGCCACTCCGGACCGACTGGCAGCGCGGCACTTTCGTGGACGACCTCGTGCGTGCCGTCCGGGGACAAGCGCACGACGGCGGGGGCGGTGGTGGCGGACGCGCCGATGGCGACGACCTGCGTGCCGTCGGTGTGCAGCGACGGCAGCCAGGAGGTGAACGGGAGGTCAAGGTCGCGCAGGGTGCCGTTTCGCTCCACCGTCGCGAGGCCGGCGTTGCGGCTGAAGACGCACCGGTGATCGGCGAGCAGCGCGTACCAGGTCGAACCGAGGGTCCACAGCGGTCCGCCGAGCTCCTCCTGGACCGGGCAGATCGGGGTGACTGAGCCGGCCAGGTCGACGCGGACGATGTTCCACCAGCCGGAGCGGTCGGTGAGGGCGAGCAGGGTCTGGTCGTCGAGCCACTCCGGTTGCAGGACCGACTCTTTCGTGCTGCCGATGAGTTTCCGTGGCTCGCCTGTGACGCCGTCGGTGACGGGAGCGACGCGGAGCTCCGTGCCGTCCCACGGCATCTGCGGGTGGTTCCAGGCGATCACGGCGAGATGGCGGCCGTCCGGTGAGAGCCGGGGGTGGGCGAGGAAGTCGCTGCCGGTGAGCAGTCTCCGGAGGTGGCCGGATCCGTCGAGGGGGACGGCGATGACGGCGCGGGTCACGGCGCCGTCGTGGTGCAGTTCGCGGATGCACCAGATCTCGTTCCCGACGTGAATGGGGTCGGCGTACCTCACGCTCCCCGGCTCGTCCGGCTCGTTTGTCAGCGGCTGCGGGACCTGGCCTGGGACAAGCCGCCACAGGCGCTGGTCGGCAAAGTGGCAGAAGACGAGGTTGTTCTCGACGACGATCCAGGCCTTGCCGCCGTACTCGTGCACGCGGGTGCGGGCGTTCCACCGGGCGGGCAGGACGTCCTCGACGTGGCCGTCGGCTCGCCGGCGCACGACCACATTGCGGCCCTGCTCGGCCGGTCGCCCCTCGGTCCACCAGATCTCGTCGCCGACGAGCTGAGGCGACGACAGACGCACGGTCCCGGCCGTGACGTCGGCGGCGGACAGGGGGGACGGCCAGGCGCCATACGGGGTGCTCACGCGGCTCAGCCTGCACCCATCCGGCGGTGCCCGTCGCGGGGCGCCGGCGTCGGTCTGGTGACCGGTACACTCGCGCCGGTGTCCTTCGGGACTGCGCGCTCGTAGCTCAACGGATAGAGCACTTGACTACGGATCAAGAGGTTGGGGGTTCGAATCCCTCCGAGCGCACC
>JAHWJP010000154.1 GCA_019348355.1 Actinomycetota bacterium | reverse complement strand
TGTTCGCCGTGACCAAGCAGGGATTCGACTTCTACCACGAGGTTTTCGACTACCGATACCCGTTCGGGAAGTACGACCAGCTGTTCGTGCCGGAGTTCAACGCCGGCGCGATGGAGAACGCCGGCGCGGTCACCATCCTCGAGGACTACGTGTTCCGCTCGAAGGTCACCGACGCGGCGTACGAGCGGCGGGCCGAGACGATCCTGCACGAGCTGGCCCACATGTGGTTCGGCGACCTCGTCACCATGCAGTGGTGGGACGACCTGTGGCTCAACGAGTCCTTCGCGACCTACGCCTCGGTGCTCTGCCAGGCGTCGGTCACCCGCTGGAGCAGCGCCTGGACGACGTTCGCCAACACCGAGAAGACCTGGGCGTACCGGCAGGACCAGCTGCCGTCCACCCACCCGATCGCCGCCGACATCCCCGACATCGAGGCCGTCAACGTCAACTTCGACGGGATCACCTACGCCAAGGGCGCTTCGGTGCTCAAGCAGCTCGTCGCGTGGGTCGGTCAGGACGCCTTCCTGTCGGCCGTGCGCACCTACTTCACCGCTCATGAGTACGGCAACACGGTGCTCGCCGACCTGCTCGGCGCGCTCGAGGTCACCAGCGGCCGGGACCTCGCGGACTGGTCGAAGCAGTGGCTGCAGACCGCCGGCTGCAACACGCTGCGGGCCTCGTTCGACCTGGACTCCGATGGTGCGTTTCGCCGGTTCTCGATCCAGCAGGAGGCGCCCGAGCTGTGGCCGACCCTGCGCTCGCACCGCGTCGCGGTCGGCTGCTACGACCTCGTGGACGGCCGGCTCGTGCGCACCTCCCGGCACGAGCTCGACGTCGTCGGCGCCGGCACCGAGGTGCCGGCCATGGTGGGCGTCCCGCAGCCGGACCTGGTGCTGGTCAACGACGATGACCTGACGTACGCCAAGATCCGGCTCGACGTGCGCTCGCTCGCCACGCTGACGCACCACGTCGGGGACTTCCAGGAGTCGCTGCCGCGCGCGCTGTGCTGGGCGGCGACGTGGGACATGACCCGCGACGCCGAGATGCCGACCCGCTCCTATGTCGCGACGGTGCTGGCCGGCGTCGGCGGCGAGAGCGACATCGGCCTCGTGCAGTCGCTGCTGCGGCTGGCCGGAACGGCGCTGACGCAGTACGCCGACCCGGCCTGGGCGCCGACCGGACGGGCGATGCTCGCGGACTCGGCGCACGACGCGATGCTCGCCGCCGAGCCCGGCAGCGACCTGCAGCTGGCCTGGACCCGCGCGTTCGTCTCCGCCGCGACCAGCCCCGAACACGTCGCGCTCGTGCAGGCCCTGCTGGACGGGTCGCGCACCGTGCCGGGCTTGGTCGTCGACACCGAGCTGCACTGGAGCCTGCTGCTGCGCCTGGTCGCGATCGGCGTCGCGGATGACGCCGCGATCGAGGCCGAGCTGGCGAGGGACCGCACCGCTGCCGGGGAGCGACACGCCGCGACCGCCCGTGCGCTGCGGCCCACCGCCGAGGCGAAGGCGGCGGCGTGGAAGCTCGCCGTCGAGGACCCGGACGTGCCGAACGCGGTGCAGTCGGCGGTCATCGGCGGGCTGTGGCATCCCGAGCAGCTCGAGCTGATGGAGCCCTACGTCGAGAAGTACTTCGCCTGCATCGGCAGGGTGTGGGAGGAGCGCACCGGCGAGATGGCGCAGAACATCGTCGTCGGCCTCTACCCGGGGTTGCTGGTGGAGACCTCCGTCGTGGAGCGCACCGACGCCTACCTGGCTGCGGGCGATGTGCCGCCGGCGCTGCGCCGGCTGCTGCTCGAAGGCCGCGACGGGGTGGTGCGGGCGCTGCGCGCGCGGGCGCGGGACGCCCAGGCCTGAGCGGAGGACTGGTCCGCCCGCCCCCACGGTCCGCCCGGGGCCCCGGGCGAGTCCAGGGGGCGTGTGTCGGCTGGGCCCCTGCATCGGAAACAGCTCACCTGCACCGTTTCCGGTGCACCCTGTACCGAAGACAGGTCGTTCGACCCGAAAACGGTTCAGTCCCCCAGCGCAGTGGGCACCCCCGGAGCCGCCGCACCCAGCTGACCGGGTCTTCACTCGCCTGACGCTGCCCAGCGGCCCGCCGTCCTGGGCGGACGGACTGGCACAGCCCCGTTCTTCGGCTCAGTGACCGGAGCGGACCGCGACCTCTGACGTCGCAGCCTCGGCCTTGTCCGGCGCGGCCGGCAGCGCGCGGCGACCGGCCGCCGAGGCGACCTGCTTGGCGGCCTCCACGATGCCGCCGGCGAGGTCACCCTCACGGAAGGCGCTGGTCATGGCGAGCACCGCCAGCGCGCTGACGCGGTCCGGGACCCGGCGACGCGCCTCCGGGCCGGTGACGATCTCGACCCGGCGCTGACCGGGGGCAACGACGAAAAGGACCGCCGCGCGGCTGCGCTCACCCAGTGCGGCGTGCAGCCGCTCGCACGCAGCGCGGAACTGCCCGAGGTCGTCGAGCTCGAGATCCCCGACGAGCACCGACAGGTCCAGCCCGTTCTCGGCCCGGCACCGCTCGACGGCCTGCTCGATGCGCTCCTGCTGCCGAGGGGACAGACCCTCACCAGCTGCCACTTGCGCCGCCCCTCGCCATGGAACCGGGGGTGGCGGCCTCGACCGCCGCGGTCGGGTCGGGCGGTCCACCGAACCACAGCGGCGCCGCCGACCAGCCGCGCCCGGGCCGGTAGCCGGTGCCGCGGAGCATGCCGGGCAGCCACACGAGCGCGGCGACGACGAGCAGGATGGCTGCCGGAGCGAGCAGGTACAGCAGCAGGCCCTCCAGCAGCGACAGACCCTCGCTCCCGGGGGCGACCCCGGTGTCGTAGCCGAGCTGGTTGCTCGACACCTGCTGGTCGCCGCCGCAGGCGGTGAGGGCCGCGGCAGAGGCCAACGCCACGCAGACACGGGTCAGGGAATCACTCACGGCGCGCACGCTATCGGACCGGTGCACCTACGGCGCGGACCCCCTCGGCCAGTAGCGCGGCAAGTCGCCGTACCCCGGGCAGGGCGAGCAGCTCCTCGAGCCCGAGCGGCCGGCCGCTACCGTCCGCCACGGGCAGCCGCCAGTTGGGGTAGTCATCGACGGTGCCCGGCAGGTTCGGCTGCCGCAGGTCGCCGGCGGCGTCGCCGAAGGCGGCCAGGACCAGCCGGCTGGGCGAGGCGGTCAGCATCGCGTGCATCGCCAGGACGACGTTGCCCCCGTGCGCCTCGAGCAACCCGCTGTCGCGGAGCCGGTCCAGCAGCGCCGCGCGCTCCGCCCGCACCCGTTCGCGCTCCTCCCCCACCGGCAGACCGAGCTGGCCCAGCTCGTCGCGCACCCGGACGTGCTCCTCGGCGAGGAACCCCGCGGCCGTCGGCAGGTCGTGGGTCGTCACCGTTGCAAGGCTCAGCTCCCGCCACTGCTCGGGCGGCAGGAACGCCCCGTCCTCGGTCTCGAACCACAGCACCGAGCTGCCGAGGACCCCGGCCTCGGCCAACCCGGTCCGGACCCGGTCCTCGACGGTGCCGAGGTCCTCCCCGACGACCAGGGCGCCGGCCCGCGAGGCCTCCAGCGCCAGGACGGCGAGCATCGCGTCGGCGTCGTACGAGACGTACGTCCCGGCGGCAGCCGTCGCGCCCGCCGGCACCCACCACAGCCGGAACAGCCCCATGATGTGGTCGATCCGCAGCCCGCCGGCGTGCCGCAGCACACCGCGTACGACGTCCCGGAACGGCAGGTAACCCAGCTCGGCGAGCCGGTCGGGGCGCCACGGCGGCAGCCCCCAGTCCTGCCCCTGCTGGTTGAAGGAGTCCGGCGGCGCCCCGACGGTCGTGTTCAGCGCCAGCGCGTCCTGCAGCGCCCAGGCGTCGGCCCCGCCCGCGTCGACGCCCACCGCGAGGTCGTGGATCACCCCGACGACGAGGTCGCTGCCGAGCCCCGCCAGCTGCTCGTCGACGAGCAGCTGCACCCAGCACCAGAAGTCGACCCGCTCGGCGTGCCGTGTCCGGGCCGGCTCGATCCCCTCCCCGTCGGGGCGCCGCAGCTCCTCCGGCCAGCTCTGCCACGGGACGCCGTGCTGCTCGGCCAGCGCGCAGAACAGTGCGAAGTCCTCGAGCGAACGGCCCTGCTCGGCGCGCCACGCGCCCAGCTCGTCGACCCGGCGCTCGTCGACAAGGTGCAGGGGCCAGAGCAGCTCCAGCGCCGCGAGCTTGGCCCGCCAGACCGGGTCGCGCGGGATCCGGTCGGGCTCCGCGTCCGGCTTCAGCGCGTCGATCGCCGCGCGCACCGGGGCGGGCGCCGCGGCGTACTCCCGGATGTCCTCGACGTGCAGGTAGACCGCCGAGCGGAACCGGCGGCTCGACGGGGAGTAGGGCGAGGGGTGGATCGGCAGCACCGGTGTCTCGGCGTGCAGCGGATTGAGCAGCACCACCCCGGCGCCGTCCGCGGCGCTGGCCTCGAGCACGGTGCGCAGGTCGGCGTAGTCCCCCATCGCCCAGGACGCGGCGCTGCGCAGGCTGTAGAGCTGCACCATCCAGCCCCAGGTCCGCATCAGTGCGGCCGGCAGCTCGACCCGTCGGGGCGCCACCAGCAGCACCGCCTCGGCGGTCACCTCCCCCGCCGTCGCCCGCAGCCGGTGCCAGCCCAGCGGCAGATCCGCCAGCGGCACCGTCCAGCGCACCCGGCCGTCCCGGCGGGCGCTCACCTGCCCGTCCACCGGCACCGACCGGCGGCCGCCGTCCTCGAGATCGACCTCCAGCCTCACCGCCACCCCCTCGGCGGCGTGCAGCACCACCTCCCCCGGCAACCCGCGCAGGACGACCGAGGGCGGCAGCAGCCGCCGCCAGGGCGCCGCCGCCACCTCCGCCAGCGCCGCCGTGACCGCCTCGTCGCTGCCGGCATCGACCCCGAGCGCGGTCAGCGCGGCGACGATCGCTTCTGGCGACACCTCGGTCGGACGGTCGGCGAAGTCCACGTAGGACGTGGCGACGCCATGGGCAGCCGCGAGCGACTCGAGAGCGGTCATCGAACGATCCTGCCCGAGACCCGGACCCTCACCCGTCGGTGCGCAGCCGGGCCGGCGTTCAGGCCGGCTCGTCCCATGCGAGCTCCGCCTCGGCCGCGGCGGACCCGGCCTCGAGGTAGGGCTGCCAGCGCGGGTCGAGCCGGCGCGCGCCGACCACCCGCCAGGCCGCTCCGGTCGGGGCGGTCGGCTTGGCGCGCAGCCGCCAGCCGAGCTCGGCGATGCCGCGGTCGGCCTTGACGTGGTTGCACCGGCCGCACGCCGAGACGACGTTCTCCCAGGTGTGCGGCCCGCCTCGGCTCTTGGGGATCACGTGGTCCAGGCTGGTCGCCGTCGCGCCGCAGTAGAGGCAGCGCCCTCCGTCCCGGGCGAAGACCGCCTTGCGGGTGAGGGGGACCGTCGGCCGGTAGGGCACCCGTACGAACCGCGACAGGCGTACGACCGCCGGAACCGTCAACGCGGTGCGCTCGCTGTGCAGGACGCCGTCACCGTCGCTGACCGCCACGGCCTTCGCCGTCAGGACCAGCACGGCGGCCCGCCGTCCCGACACGACGCACAGCGGCTCGTAGGTCGCGTTCAGCACCAGGGCTGAGCTGTCCGTGCACGCCATGCCGTTCCTCCCTGGGCAGGAGTCTGACCGACACGGCTCCGATCCGCCACGACCATGGTCAGGCCGGTCTGCCTACAGTGGGGAGGATGCT
>JAHWJP010000153.1 GCA_019348355.1 Actinomycetota bacterium | reverse complement strand
CTCGCCTCCTTCCGCTGTCGTCCGGTCGACGGCTCGGACGCTAGCTCTGCACGCAGGTGGTGGCGGACGCTGCGGGCGCGACACGCCGACCGGCAGTCTCGCCTTGCGCGCGCTGCTGTGCCAGCCTGTACTCATGCTTCTGCCCCGCGCGACGTCTCGGGCTTGCCTGGGTGTGCGATGAACCTCAAGGCCGCCCTGTTGCTGCTCGTCGTCCTCGTCATCGTGCTGGGTGCGACCGGCGGTGACGACTCCGCTGCAGCGGTCGGGAACGCGATCGGCGAGGCGGCGCACTTCGTCAAGGTCGCGTGGGACGCCATGGTGCGCAACGAGGTCTGAAGGGCGCTCGTCTACACCGGCCCGACGTGGGTGACCCCGCCGACCTCGGCAGCGACGTCCTGGTCACCGGGGCGGCGCGGTCCGAGCTCGACGAGATACATCGCGGCGAGCACCAGCCCGCCGCCCAGCACCACCCGCGGGCCGAGCCGCTCCCCGCCGAACAGCACCGCGAACAGCCCCGCCCAGACCGGCTCCATCGTCATGATGATGGCGGCGCGGGTCGCCGCGAGATGGGCCTGCGCCCAGGTCTGGACCAGCAGGGCAAGAGCCCCGGCGACCAGCGACATGTAGACGAGGGCAGCCCAGTCCGCACCGCGCGCCGGTGGGACGAGTCCGCCGGGCAGCGCACCGGCGCCGCACACCGCCGCGATGGTCAGCAGCTGCACGACGGTCAGGCCGAGCGCGCTGCGGGCGTTGCTCCAGGCGCCGAGCCCGACGATGTGCGCGGCGTAGAGCAGGGCCGAGGCCAGCGTCAGGGCCTCGCCGGTGCCGATCGCGAATTCCCGCACCGAGAGCAGTCCGAGCCCCAGCGTGGCCAGTGCCACCGCCGCCCACACGGTCGGTCCGAGGCGCGCGCGCAGCAGGACGGCGGCCAGCAGGGGCGTGAACACGACGTACATGCCGGTCACGAAGCCCGAGACCGACGCCGACGTCGTCTGCAACCCGACGGTCTGCAGGATCTGCCCGCCGCCGTAGACCAGCCCCAGCAGGATCCCGTGGCGTCGCTCGACCGCGGTCAGTCGGGACATCGAGCGGGGAGCGACCAGCCAGACCGCCGCCGCAGCGAGGGCGAAGCGCACAGCGAGGAAGTCGGTCACCGGGACGCGCTCGACGACGTCCTTGAGCAGGAAGAACGTCGAGCCCCACGCGGCGGTCACGCCGAGCAGCGCGATGGTGGCAAGGCCGGACCGCGAGGTGCGGGCGGGGGCGAGGGTGCTGGTCACGACACGATGCCACCACACGCGGCCCAGGCCCGAAACGCCGTTAGGCTGGCAGTCGCCGCCCGCTGCCCGTTCTGGCTTCCCCGCCGTTCCTACGTAGGAGTTCGCCCGTGGTCGCCCTCGCCCCGCTGCAGGTCCAGGTCATCGGCTTCACCCACTTCGACCCGCCGGCCGGCGTGCCGTGGGAGACCGACGTGGACGGCGGCGAGGCGCTCGCGGAGTTCGCCGGCCGGGCCTGCTACCAGTCGTGGAACAAGCCCAACCCGGCGACGGCCACCAACGCCGGCTACCTGCGGCACATCCTCGAGGTGGGGCATCTGTCGGTGCTCGAGCACGGCAGCGTCACCTTCTACCTGACCGGCATCTCGCGCTCGCTCACCCACGAGCTGATCCGGCACCGGCACTTCTCCTACAGCCAGCTGTCGCAGCGCTACGTCCCCGAGCGCGACGCCGCCATGGTCGAGCCGGCCGTGATCGCCGAGGACCCCGAGCTGCACGCGCTGTTCCTGGAGGCCGGCGAACGCGCGCTCACGTCGTACACCCGACTGCTGGAGGGCCTCGAGAAGAAGTTCGCCGATGTCGAGAGCGCGACCAGCCGGCGCAAGCAGGCCCGGCAGGCCGCCCGCGCGGTCCTGCCCAACGCGACCGAGACCCGGATCGTGGTGACTGGCAACTACCGCGCGATGCGGCACTTCGTGGCCATGCGCGCGAGCGAGCACGCCGACGTCGAGATCCGCGAGCTGGCCATCGCGATGCTGCGCGAGCTCCAGCGGGTGGCCCCCAACGCCTTTGCGGACTTCGAGATCTTCGCCCTCGGCGACGGCACCGAGGTCGCCTCCAGCCCGCTCGTCGGCGAAGGCTGAAGTGACCACCACGGCAGAGTCGGCACGGCAACGCGAGGCCCAGCGGTCCCCCTCGCCGTGCCGGCTGCTGCGCTCGGTGGGCGGCGTGGTGCCCCGGGTGCCGGGCATGCTGCTCGAGACGGTCAAGTACGTCGCGCAGCGGGGCAGCGTCGACTCTCTCGGCGTCGTGAACCGTACGGACGCCCCGGACGGTCCGGACCCGACCCGGCCGTTGCCGGGCGACCCGGACACCGTCCTGCGGCGCAGCGCCGGACGAGGGGATCTCTACCAGCGCGTCTACCGCATCGAGATCGCCGACCCGCAGATCGGCCCCGAAGAGCTGATCGCCTTTCTGATCGACGACCCGAACCTCGCCTCGCCGATTTCCTTGTCGGTGTTCGAGGAGCTGTCCGGCGAGCGGCGCGAGGACGGGGCGGAGTTCGTCGTACGCCTGCCGGGCCCCTGGGACGCTCCGGTGCGCATCGTCGACCGCACCGACACGTCCTTCAGCTTCGTCACCCTGCGCGGGCACATGGAGGCCGGCGAGATCGGCTTTTGTGCCGAGTGGGGGGACGACGGTCGGCTCGTCTTCACGATCGAGTCGTGGGCCCGCAGCGGCGACCGGCTCTACCACTGGGTCTACGACCTGGTGCCGCTGACCAAGTCGGTCCAGCTGCACATGTGGGTGCACGTCTGCGAGCGGGTCGCCATCATCACCGGCGGCACCCCAGCCGGGAAGGTCTCGGTCGCGACGCACCGGTGGAAGGACGACGGCGATGGTTGACATGCGGCTGTTCGGCCGCATCGACGTCGCGGCCGAGTTGACCCGCCTGCGCGAGGCCCGCGTCAACTTCGAGCTCGAGGCGCCCCCCAGCAGCGCGACCGGCTGGAGCTTCGACGAGTACTGCCTGCGGCTGCCCTCCGAGGCGCCCGGAGAGCCGGAGAAAGACGGCCCGTACGAAGTGGCCTGCCGGCTGGTCAAGGACTACGAGTTCGCCGACCCGGCCATCATTTCGGGGGTCTGGCTGCCCGACAGCCCGCTGGAGACCCGGGACATGCTTCTGCAGGGCCGCTTCCTGTTCCTGCACTTCCTGCTCGGGGTCCGCGTGTCGGCCGTCGTCGACGAGGTGACCGAGGAGGACGGGCACCAGCTGAAGGTCTGGGGCTGGTGTTATCGCACCCTGTCAGGTCACCTCGAGGCCGGTGAGATGTGCTACCGCGTGGTCAAGCTGCTCGACACCGGTGAGGTGCAGTTCCGGGTGTGTCGCTACGTGCGGGCTGAGCAGATCCCGAACCCCTTCGTCCGGTTCGGCTGGGCGACGTTCGGCCGGCTCATGCAGCTCCTGTTCGTGAAGCGGTCCCTGGCCCGGATGCGGCGGCTCGTCGACGCCGAGTTGCTCGTCGGCCGGCACGGCGCTGGCGTCCCGCGAATGGCAGACCGGGTGACCGTACGGCCCGAGGACGCCGCCTGAACGGCGTTGCGAGACCAGGGTGGTGAAGGTGCGATGGGTAACCTGAGGTCATGACGCCGCCTGTCGCACCGTTCGGCCGGGTGCTCACGGCGATGGTCACGCCGTTCACCGCCGAGGGCGCGCTGGATCTCGACGGCGCGCAGGCCCTGGCCCGCCACCTCGTCGACCAGGGGAACGACGGCCTGGTCATCAGCGGGACGACGGGTGAGTCCCCGGCCACCTCTGATCGCGAGAAGACCGACCTGCTGCACGCTGTCGTCGGGGCGATCGGTGACCGGTGCACCGTGCTGGCAGGGGTCGGTACGAGCGACACCGCCCACTCGGTCGAGCTCGCCCGCGCCGCGGCGTCGGCGGGGGCGGCCGGGCTGCTGCTCGTCACGCCGTACTACAACAAGCCGCCGCAGGCCGGTGTCGTCGCGCACTGCAGGGCCGTGGCGGACACCACCGAGCTGCCGGTCATGCTCTACGACATCCCCGGTCGCAGCGGCATCCCGATGACGACCGACACCCTCGTGACGTTGGCGGCACATCCCCGCATCGTCGCGGTCAAGGACGCCAAGCTCGACCTCGAGGCGACCTCCTGGGTGCTCAAGCGCACCGAGCTCGCCTACTACTGCGGGCATGACCCGTGGACGCTGCCGCTGCTGTCGATCGGCGCCGCCGGCGTGGTCGGGACCAGCACCCACTTCACCGCGGGTGGCACGCGCGAGCTGATCGACGCCTTCCTGACCGGCGACCTGGCCCGCGCCAGGAAGCTCCATGAGCAGCTGCTCCCGGCGTACTCCGGCATCTTCCGCACCCAGGGGACGATCCTGGTCAAGGCGGCGCTGCGCGAACTCGGCCGGCCGGCCGGGCCGGTTCGCCTGCCGCTCGTCGACGCCACCGGCGACGAGGTGGCGCAGCTGCGCGCCGACCTCGCCGACGCCGGCATCGACCTGGGCGGCGGGTCCGCATGAGCCATCCGCATCCCGACCTCGGGCCGCCGCCGCCGCTGGTCGACGGCGGGCTGCGGGTCATCGCGCTCGGCGGGTTGGGTGAGATCGGCCGCAACATGACCGTCTTCGAGCACGCCGGGCGGTTGCTCATCGTCGACTGCGGGGTGCTGTTCCCCGAGGTGGACCAGCCCGGCATCGACCTGATCCTCCCCGATTTCTCCTACCTGCGGGACCGCCTCGACGACATCGAGGCCGTCGTGCTGACCCACGGCCACGAGGACCACCTGGGTGCGGTGCCCTACCTGCTGCGCGAGCGGGCGGACATCCCGATCATCGGCAGCCGCTTCACGCTGGCCCTGCTCGCCGCCAAGCTCAAGGAGCACCGGATCACCCCGGTGCTGGTCGAGGTGGCGGAGGAGACCAGCCTGCAGCTCGGACCGTTCGGCTGCGAGTTCTTCGCCGTCAACCACTCGATTCCTGACGCCCTCGCGGTCGCGATCCGCACGCAGGCCGGTGTCGTGCTGCACACCGGCGACTTCAAGATGGACCAGCTGCCGCTGGACGGCCGGCTCACCGACCTCGGCGGTTTCGCGCGGCTCGGCCGGGAGGGCATCGACCTGCTGCTGAGTGACTCGACCAACGCCGAGCAGCCCGGCTTCGTCACCTCCGAGCGGGAGATCGCGCCGGTCATCGACGACGTCGTACGCACCTCCACCGGCCGGGTGATCGTCGCGTGCTTCGCCAGCCACGTGCACCGGGTGCAGGCCGTCATCGACGCCGCCGAGCGGCACGGTCGACACATCGCCTTCGTCGGTCGCTCGATGGTGCGAAACATGGGGGTGGCCCGCGACCTGGGCTATCTGCGCCTGCCGCCCGGGATCCTGGTGGACCTCAAGGACGTCGAGTCGCTGCCGGACAACAAGGTGGTGCTCGTCTCCACCGGGTCGCAGGGCGAGCCGCTGTCGGCGCTGTCCCGGATGGCCAACCGCAGCCATCACCAGATCCGCATCGCCGCGCAGGACACCGTGGTGCTCGCCTCGTCGCTGATCCCAGGCAACGAGAACGCCGTCTACCGCGTCATCAACGGGCTGTCCCGCTGGGGCGCCCGCGTCGTGCACAAGGGCGTCGCCAAGGTGCACGTGTCCGGCCACGCCTCTGCCGGTGAGCTGCTCTACCTGCTCAACGCCACCCGGCCGTCCAACGTCATGCCGGTGCACGGCGAGTGGCG
>JAHWJP010000041.1 GCA_019348355.1 Actinomycetota bacterium | reverse complement strand
TCGACCTGTCCGCCGAACCGGGCAGCATGGACGGTCACGGGCCGGTCAGCGCCGAGCACGTGCGGCTGCTGCGCCCGACGTTGCTGCGCCGGGTGGTCGTGGACAGTCAGACCGGCCGGCCGGTCGCGGTCGATGACAAGACCAGCCGGGTCGCCGCCACCGCCGAGGCCGCCCGCGAGCAGGTCCTGGCCATGCTCCGCCCGCAGGTGATCACCGACCGCGTCGAGCCGCAGCATGATCCGTCCGCCCGGCTGGCCCGGCTGGTCGACCTGCGGGACGTGCGGTGCGCCGGCCCCGGTTGCGGCTCCACCCGAAACCATCGCGACCACCACGAGCCCTACCCGGACGGCCCGACCGCCGCCTGGAACCTCGGCCTGCTCTCGCAGCGCTGCCACGCCGCCAAGCACTCCGGCTGGACCCTGGTGCGGCACCCCGACGGCAGCACCGCCTGGACCAGCCCGCTCGGACGCACCTACACCCGGCCCAGCCCACACCGCGCGCCGCCGAAGGTCGCCCGCGACGGCCAACCACCACCGCTACGACCCCCACCGGTCGCGAACCCACCCCGATGGGTTCCCGCCGCCGAACCGACACCACCCGTACCACCCGAAGCTCTCGAGGACGAGGACGAGGACGAGGACGAGGACGAAGCCGGGAGCACACCGGAGCCGCCGGCCGAACCGCCGTTCTGAGAGGCGAACGCGAGCACAGGAGTGCCCACGTCCCGTGCTGTAGCCGGGAGACCGCCTGCAGCAGGCCCACCATGCTCGGCAACCTGACTAGTTGCTAAGCCATCCTCTGCGATGCTGCGGTGGAACCGGAAGGAGGGCCGCATATAGATGGCTGGATTTGGACGCGATCCATATCGCGATGTGAAACGGCAGCTACGGCAGGAGGTGGGGTTCGGTTGTCCGGTCGCGGACTGTGGCAATCCCTATTTGACTTGGCACCATTTCGATCCACCGTGGCGGGTAGAGCATCACCACAGGCCAGAGGGCATGATCGCACTCTGTCTGCAGCACGCTGCGCAGGCAGACAACAGGGCGTTCACAGACGAACAACTGCGGGATCTTAAGAGCAGGGGACGCGCTGCTTCGGTTGAGGGTCGCTTCAACTGGATGCGTCAAGAGGTTCTAACGAGAGTCGGCGGCAACTTCTATTTCCGAACCCCCGTGATCTTCCAGCTTGGAACTGTCCCTTGCATCTGGCTCAGTTCTGACGAACAGGGGAGCCTACTGCTCAACTTCAGGATGCCAACTGTTTCGGGGCGCCCGCGGGCGAGCATCACTGACAACTTCTGGTCGGTCCCGACCGACGTAGAGGAACTCATCTGCCCTCCGATGGGTCGGCTCATCGAGGTCCGGTATTCGAATGGCGATAGATTCAAGGCTGAGTTCGCGGAGGTACCGGACGCGGCAGCGCTGAGGGCGAAATACCCGAGAAGCCGAATCGGAGCTTGGAGCGAGGGCCTTCCATATCCGCTGACGGTTGCCGAGGTGTGGGAGACCGCTGCCGGGACCAATATCGAATTCGGCCCGAATGACTCCGAGATTGGCAGTCTCGTGATTCGCGATTGCTTCTCTTCAGATTGCGGGGCTGGTATTCACGTCGACGTCGATGAGGGTCAACTTGCAGCGCTCTTCCCGGAAGCGCCGCCAGCCTCTTGACTTGAAGTAGCAACGTAACTTGGGACGATCATGGTGGGTTGTAGCCGCCCCTGGGTGCGGCGCCCTGGGCGGCGTTCGGGGGGACTTGGTCCCCTTGACTTCGGCGCGTCGCTGGCGTCTGTCAGAGGCTTGTGTTCTGATCTGTCCGGGCAATGCCCAGGTACTTCGACGTTGACGTCAGCGTATAGACGCAGGGCTGGACCCCAAGTATCGCCGCAGTGCGGCTCACCACTCTGGGCGGCCCTTCCACTCGTATCCCAAGGGCCTGTGGGCCCTGTCGCGTTCGCTCAGGGCTAGGCATTCCAGGCCTCGGGAGACGGTCGTGCCGAAACGCAGGAAGCAACGACGAAAGCCACAGCCGGCGAGGTCATCTCGGTCGCGCGGGCGCGTGCTCGTGTGGGTCTGGGAGACCCTGGGTGCGTTGAACATCCCGAGGCCCGTCCGTGACCGGCACGGCGGTCGTGCGTGAGCCGCGCGGGCCGTGCGCCAGGTGGTCGCTGTCGTTGTATCCGACGGCGGGTGAGGCCGGTGGCTCCTTCCAGGCCACCAACCGCGCCCCAGTCGTGCTCGTGCCCGGGATGCCGGCGGCCGATCCTGAACGGGCCAGGGCAGAGGCCGCCCGGCGGGCCCGCACGAAGGTCCGGCGGTACAGCGCCGCGAACCGGCTGAGCCGCCTGGGCACGCTCACCTACCGTCCGCCGCGCTGCACCGACCCGGCCGAGTTGCGCTTGCACGTCGCGGAGTTCTTTCGGGACCTGCGGGCCGGGCTGGGGTGGTCGGCCACTGCCGTACGTGTGGGTGCCGGAGTTGCACAAGGACGGCGTGCACTTCCATGTGCACTTCGCGGTCGGCCGGTTCATCCGTCGCGGCCTGATCGAGCAGGCATGGGACGGCGGCTGCCGGGGCCGATGACCGCTGCTCGGAGGAGTTGACCGGACGGCCGCTGTAGGGGTCCATGGCGAGCAGTAGCGGCTCTTCGACGAGCAGGTCCGGGGAGATTCACCTGAGCGCACCAGCACAGCAGGCGCCCCTGACCCCTCGCAGAGCCAACTCAGTGCCCGGCCTCGTCCCAGGTCCGACCGACGCCGATACTGACGTCGAGCGGCACAGAGAGCGGGTACGCGCCGCCCATCTGCGCGCGGACCAGCTCCTCGAGCGCGCTGCGCTCCCCCTCGGCCACCTCGAACACCAGCTCGTCGTGCACCTGCAACAGCAGCCGTGAACGCATCCCGGCCGCCGTCAGCTCCCGGGAGACGCCCAGCATCGCCAGCTTGATGATGTCGGCGGCGCTGCCCTGGATCGGGGCGTTCAGCGCCATCCGTTCGGCCATCGACCGG
The DNA here is from genome assembly GCA_019348355.1 of Actinomycetota bacterium. Lineage (GTDB taxonomy): Bacteria > Actinomycetota > Actinomycetes > Mycobacteriales > SCTD01 > SCTD01. The sequence continues at coordinate 16,319 of JAHWJP010000041.1, read as the reverse complement.
CGCTGCCCGTTGTCGCTCATCAGGTCCGGCAGGTAGCGCCGGCGGTCCAGCAGGGTCGAGGTGTAGCCGTCCTTGCGGGCCTGCACGACCACGCCCCGCAGGTAGTCGCGCACCCCGCCGAACCGCTCGAAGTAGGCCTCCATCTGCTCCTTCGCCTCATCGACCGGGATCCGGAGCTGGGCGGCGAGCCCGAAGGCCGACAGGCCGTACGCGAGGCCGTAGGACATCGCCTTGACCCGGCGCCGCAGCTCGCTGTCGACCGCCTCCACCGGCACCCCAAAGGCGCGCGAGGCGACGAAGGTGTGCAGGTCCTCCCCGGTCAGGAACGCCTCGCGCAACCCGGCGTCCTCCGACAGGTGGGCCATGATCCGCATCTCGATCTGGCTGTAGTCGGCGGTCATCAGCGACTCGAAGCCAGGACCCGCGACGAAGCCCTGCCGGATCTCCCGGCCCTGCTGGGTGCGGATCGGGACGTTCTGCAGGTTGGGGTTGTCGCTCGAGAGCCGGCCGGTCGCGGCGACCATCTGCTTGAAGGTGGTGTGGATGCGGCCGTCGTCCGCGACGGTCGGCAGCAGCTGCTTCTCGACCACCATCAGCAGCCGGGTCATCTCGCGGTGCAGGAGCAGCGCCTCGACAACCGGGTGGGTGCCGATCAGGTTCTGCAGCGCGTCGGCGTCCGTCGTCCAGCCGGTCTTGATCTTCTTGGTCTTCGGCAGCTTCAGCTCGTCGAACAGCAGCGCCTGCAGCTGCTTCGGCGAGCCGAGGTGGAACTCGTGATCCACCGTGGCGTACGCCTGCTCGGCGGCCTGCTTGACCTGCTCCCGCAGGCGGCTCTCCAGCTCGACCAGGTGCTCGACGTCGGCGGCGATGCCGGCACGCTCGCACTCGGCGAGCACCGCGACGAGCGGCAACTCGAGGTCGCGCAGCAGGGCCGTCCCGCCGCGCCGCTCGAGGTCCTGATCGAGGGCCACCGCGAGATCGGCCACGGCCCGGGCGCGCACGGCGAGGTCGGCCGCGCCCGCATCGACCTCGGCGCCGTCGAACGACAGCTGGCCGTCGTCACTGACCTCGGCGCGCAGCTCGCGGCGCAGGAAGCGCAGGGCGAGGTCGGCCAGGTCGAACACCCCCTGGCCGGGCAGGGCGAGGTAGGCCGCCAGCGCCGTGTCACTGGTCAGTCCGGCCAGCTGCCAGCCGCGGGCCTGCAGCGCGAGCAGCGGGCCCTTCGCGTCGTGCATCGCCTTCTCGACCGCCGGGTCGGCGAGCCAGGCGGCGAGAGCTGCGTCGTCGGCGGCGTCCATCGTGGTGAGGTCGACGAACGCGGCGTCGTCCGTGCGGGAGTTGCCACCTGGGTCGGAGGCACCCGGATCGGAGGCAGCGGCGATCCCGAGCGCGTTGGCATCACCGGTCCCCCGGCTCCAGGCGCCGCGCGCGTGCAGCCCGACCCGGACGCCCGCCGGGAGCCCGCCGAGAAAGGTCCGCAGCTCACCCGGGCCGAGCACGCGGGAGTCGACGTCGAAACCCTGGTCGGCCTCCGGCTCGACTGCGGACAGCGTGGCGTAGAGCCGCTCGCGCAGCACCCGGAACTGCAGGGCGTCGAAGACCTTGTGCACCTCGTCGCGGTCCCACTGGCCGAGCCGCAGCTCGTGCGGCCCGAACTCGAGCGGCACGTCGCGTACCAGTTCGGTCAGCTGCCGGTTGCGCAGGACGCTCGCGACGCCGGCGCGCAGGTTGTCCCCGACCTTGCCCTTGACCTCGTCGACGTGGTCGACGAGCGAGGCGACGTCGCCGTACTGCTGGATCAGCTTGGTGGCCGTCTTCTCGCCGAGTCCGGCGATGCCCGGCAGATTGTCGCTGGGATCACCTCGCAGCGCGGCGAACTCGGGATACTGAGCCGGCGACAGGCCGTACTTCGCCTGCACCGCCTCGGGCGTCATGCGGCGCATGTCGGACACGCCGCGGGCGTTGTAGAGCACGGTCACCCGGTCGGTCACCAGCTGGAAGGCGTCCCGGTCGCCGGTGACGATGAGCACGTCCATGTCCTGCGCCTCGGCCTGTGTCGCGAGGGTGGCGATGACGTCGTCGGCCTCGAAGCCCTCGGCGCACACGATCGGCACCCGCAGCGCGTCGAGCACCTCGCGCACGAGCGAGACCTGCCCCTGGAAGTCGGTCGGCGTCTCGGCGCGGCCGGCCTTGTAGTCCGCGTAGGCGTCGGTGCGGAAGGTGGACTTCGAGATGTCGAAGCTCACGGCGACGTGCGTCGGGGCCTCGTCGCGAAGGACGTTGATGAGCATGGCGGTGAAGCCGTAGACCGCGTTGGTGGGTTGCCCGGTCGTGGTCGAGAAGTTCTCCACCGGCAGCGCGAAGAAGGCGCGGTACGCAAGCGAGTGACCGTCGAGCAGGAGCAGCCGGGACCGCGCCGGGCTCTCGTCGGTCTTCGCAGCGGCCACCGGCCGAGTCTAGGAGGGTTGGGACTCGGTCTCGGCGGGGCCGAGGTTGACCTGCGGCAGCCGAACGCGGCGCCGTGGGCGCTGCGGACCGGTGGCGTCGATCGGCCCGCCCTCGATCTGCGCCAGCCGCCGCCGGATGGCCGGGACCGGCGCCACCCGGCGCACCGCCAGCGGCGCGAAACCGAGCCGGGCGAAGAATCTGTTGGCGTCCCGCGAGCCCGGATGCACCGACACGACCAGCTGCTCGACCCCCCGTTGCTCCGCGAACGCGACGGCCGTCCCGACGAGCGCCTTGCCGACCCCCCGGCGCTTGTGGCGGTCGGGCACGACGGCGTGGCTCATGTGCACCGCCGGCAGGTCGAGCAGGGCGTTGGCGGGGGCGACCGTGAGCAGCGCCATGCCGAGCGGCTCGTCCTCCTGCCCCTGCACGATCACCAGGTGGCGGTCGGGGTCGGCGAGCGCCTCCCGGTAGCGCTGCTCCAGCAGCACCCGCGCTGCAGGCGGGACGCCACGGGTGCGACCGCCGTCAGCCGGCAGGATCAGCTCGCGCAGCTCCTCCCCGAAGGCGAGCAGCGCCGGGAGATCCTCGACCGTCGCCGGTCGTACGCAGAGCCCGTTGCGAGCCATGGCGGCTCCTGGGTGTTCGGCGCCGGCGGGGGCGCGGAGCCCCCACCGCGAACGCGGCGGGGGTAAGGGCAAAACTCGCATCACCTCGAGGAGGGTCAGACCCTTAGGCTTTCGCGGCACGGCGACACTAGCGCTCCGGCGCATATAGCGCAGCAACAGGGAGCGGGGTCGCAGAGGTGCTCCGCGGGACCGGCACGGTGCTCAACATGGCGGCGATCCTCGTCGGCTCCGGTCTGGGTGTCGCTCTGGGCAGCCGGCTGCCGGAGCGCACCCGCGTCACCGTCACCGACGCTCTCGGCCTGGTCACCCTGGTCATCGGGGGGCTCAACCTCGGCGCGCTCGCCGACGAGGACTTCCGCCGCGCGGTCGGCGCCAGCGGCACGGTGCTCATCGTCCTCGGCGCGCTGCTGCTCGGCGGCATCACCGGGTCCCTGCTCTCGCTCGAGGCCCGCCTCGAACGTACGGGGGGCTGGCTGCAGCGGCGGCTCACCAGGAGTGAGGCCGGCCCGGCCCGGGCGCGCTTCGTCGAGGGTTACGTCAGCGCATCGCTCGTCTTCGTCATCGGACCGCTCGCCGTGCTCGGTGCCCTGTCCGACGGGCTCGGGCGCGGAATCGAGCAGCTCGCCCTCAAGAGCACCCTGGACGGCTTCGCCAGCCTGGCTTTCGCCGCGTCGCTGGGCTGGGGTGTGGCCGCGGCCGCCCTGTCGGTCGGGGTGGTGCAGGGACTGCTCACCCTGCTCGGCGCCCTGCTCGGCGGCCTGCTGCCCGCCTCGACCGTCGCGGCCATCACCGCCACCGGGGGTGTGCTGCTGCTCGGGGTCGGGCTCCGCCTGCTTGCCGTCAAGGCGGTCGCCGTGGGCGACCTGCTCCCCGCGCTGATCGTGGCTCCGGCACTCACCGCCCTCGTAGACGTGCTGCGATGACGCCCGCCTGCGGCGTACCGAGGTTATGCTCCTGCGACTTGATCCACCTGCGCCCGGACCACCCCTCCGGTTGCAGGTGTATGGCATTCCCGCACAGCTGACCCGCTGCCGAGACCAGGAGCCCGTGTTGCGATATGCCGTGCGAGCAGCGGTCGGGTCGCTGGTCGCCGCAGCGTGCCTCCTGCTCCTGCCCGCAGTGGCGATCGCTGCCGGCGAGACCCTGCAGGGCACCCTGCAGAACGGCGGCGAGCCGGTCGAGGGGGTGACGATCACCGTCACGACCGCAGACGGCGATGAGGTGGGCGAGGACGAGACGGACGAGGACGGCGTCTTCGTCATCGAGCTGCCCGCACCAGGCGAATACACGATCTCGCTCGAGGAGGACACGCTGCCCGACGAGGTGGCGATCCGCGAAGGACGCAGCGCCTCGGTCACCCTGCCGGTCGCCGTCGGGCAGGAGCGGTCAGTGCTGTTCCCGCTCGGGAAGAGCACCCGGGTGGTGCAGAGCGACCTCGACCGTCTTCCGCAACTGGCACTGGAAGGCCTGATCTTCGGCCTGATCATCGCGCTGGCCGCCGTGGGGCTGTCCCTCATCTACGGCACGACCGGCCTGGTCAACTTCGCGCACGGGGAGCTGGTCACGCTGGGCGCGCTGCTGGCGTACTTCTTCAACGTCCTGCTCGGCCTGCAGCTCGTCCCCGCCGCCCTGTTGGCGGTTCTCGCAGCCGCCGTGCTCGGAGGCTTCCAAGACCGGATCCTGTGGCGACCGCTGCGAAAGAAGGGCACCGGCCTGATCGCGCAGCTGGTCGTCACGATCGGGCTGGCGCTGTTCCTGCGCGGCCTCTACCTCTACCTGTTCGGCGGATCGAGCCGACCGTACGCCGATTACCAGCTCCAGAACGCCTCTGCTGTCGGCCCGGTCGCCATCACCCCCAAGGACGCGATCGCGATGCTGATCTGCGTCGTCATACTCCTCGGGGTGGCCTACGTGCTGCTGCGCACGCGCATCGGCAAGGCCACCCGCGCCGTCTCCGACAACCCGGCGCTGGCCGCGTCCTCCGGCATCGACGTCGAGCGGGTCATCGCCACGGTGTGGATCGCCGGAGCCGCGCTGGCGGGCCTGGCCGGGATCCTGCTCGCGCTCGGCCAGCAGGTGAGCTTCCAGCTGGGCTTCCAGATCCTGCTGCTGGTGTTCGCCGGTGTCACCCTCGGTGGCCTCGGCACCGCCTTCGGCGCGCTGGTCGGCAGTCTCGTGGTGGGGGTCTTCACCCAGGTCTCGACTCTCGTGATACCGCCGGAGCTGAAGAACGCCGGGGCGCTGGCCATCCTCATCCTCATCCTGCTCGTGCGGCCCCAGGGCATCCTGGGCCGCGCGGAGCGGGTCGGCTGACCGGAGGGCGGCGGCATGGACTGGTCCCTGATCTTCAGCAACGCGCTCGCGGCCATGGTCGGCCTCGAGACAGTCGTCTTCGCGCTGGCGGCCATCGGGCTCAACGTCCACTTCGGCTACACCGGCCTGCTCAACTTCGGCCAGGCGGCCTTCCTCGCCGTCGCCGGGTACGGCCTCGCTATCAGCGTCGCGAACTTCGGGTTCTCCACCGGGGCGGGCGTCGTCATCGGCCTGACCGGCGCCGTCGTGCTCGCGCTGCTGCTCGGCGCCCCCACCCTGCGGCTGCGCGCCGACTACCTGGCCATCGTCACGATCGCGGCGGCCGAGATCGTGCGTCTGGTGTTCCGGTCGGTGTCGCTGGCGGAGTACACCGGCGGGTCCGACGGCCAGGGCCGCTTCTCCGAGGGGTTCTACTCGATCAACCCCATCGCGATCGGCAGGTACGGCCTCGGTCCGCTGGACTTCGACGAGCGTCAGACATGGGTGTTGAGCGTCGGCTGGACGCTCGTCGGGCTGTCGTGCCTGCTCGTCTTCCTGCTCATGCGCAGCCCCTGGGGACGTGTGCTCAAGGCGATCCGCGAGGACGAGGACGCCGTCCGGAGCCTGGGGAAGAACGTCTACTTCTACAAGCTGCAGAGCCTGGTGCTCGGCGGCGTCCTGGGCTGCCTCGCCGGCTTCATGACCGCCTGGGGCAACACCGTGGTCCAGCCGGACAACTTCAGCACCGAGACCACTTTCTACGCCTACACGATCGTCATCCTCGGCGGAGCCGCCCGGGTCCTGGGGCCGGTCGTCGGCGCGGCCATCTTCTGGGTGCTGCTGTCACTGACCGACAACATCCTCAACCAGGCCAAGAACGCCGGGTACATCTCCGACGCCATCCTCACCGGGTTCCAGGTCGGCCAGGTGCGGCTGATGCTTGTCGGTCTCGGCCTCATGCTGCTCATGATCTTCCGACCGCAAGGGCTGCTCGGTGACCGGAGGGAGCTCGCACTCGATGCCCGCTGACCTGACAAAGGCTGATCCGGCCGTCCCTGACCGGACCAAGGCCGGCACACCCCGCAAGGACGCCGCACGGCAGGCGTTCGCCGGGGTCGAGGCCGTGCCCGGCTCCGCCAAACCTGACCCGATCCTCGTCGTCGACGGGGTGACCCGACGCTTCGGCGGCCTCACCGCGGTCGATGTCGCTCACGTGGAGGTCCAGCGCGGCTCGATCACCGCGCTGATCGGCCCGAACGGTGCCGGCAAGAGCACCTTCTTCAACCTGCTCACCGGCTTCGACAAGCCCGACGTCGGGACGTGGACGTTCAACGGCGCGTCGCTGTCCGGTGTCCCCTCGCACAAGGTGGCCCGACGCGGCATGGTGCGCACCTTCCAGCTCACCAAGGCGCTGTCCCGCCTCACCGTCATGCAGAACATGCTGCTCGGTGCGACCGGACAGAAGGGCGAGAACTTCCTGCGGGCCATCTTCCCGATGACCTGGCGGGCGCAGGAGAAGGCCAACACGCTGCGCGCCGAGGAGCTGCTCGTCCGGTTTCGGCTCGACGCCAAGCGCAACGATTTCGCCGGCACGATGTCCGGGGGCCAGCGCAAGCTGCTGGAGATGGCGCGAGCGCTGATGGTCGGACCGGAGATGGTCATGCTCGACGAGCCGATGGCGGGGGTGAACCCGGCCCTCACCCAGTCGCTGCTGACCCACGTCAAGTCGCTGCGCGAGGAGGGGATGACCGTGTTGTTCGTTGAGCACGACATGGACATGGTGCGCGACATCAGCGACTGGGTGTTGGTCATGGCGCAGGGGAAGGTGATCGCCGAGGGACCGCCGGAGCAGATCATGGCCAACGAAGCGGTCATCGACGCCTACCTCGGCGGGCACCACGACGCGCCGCTGCAGGACGAGGAGCAGGCGGCGCCCCGATGACAACCCCCGGCCTGCAAGGAGGCCTGGACGAGCCTGGCATCGAGGTCGACCCGGAAGCCGCCGCCGCCGATGCCCAGGTGCGAGGTTCGGACACCACCGACCGCTCGGCGCACCTGGCCGCAGCCGAAGGCGCACTGCTGCGGGCCGACGAGGTGGTCGCCGGCTACGTGCCCGGCGTCAAGATCCTCAACGGCTGCGACCTCTACGTGACCGACGGTGAGCTGGTCGGCATCATCGGTCCGAACGGCGCCGGCAAGTCGACGCTGCTCAAGGCCATGTTCGGTCTGGTGACTGTCCGGTCCGGCAGCGTCGTGCTGCGCGGGGAGACCATCACCGGCCTCAAAGCACACAGTCTGGTGCGCAAAGGCGTCGGCTTCGTCCCGCAGACCGAGAACGTCTTCCCGAGCTTGACCATCGAGGAGAACCTCCAGATGGGGTGCTACCAGTCGTCCGGACGCTTTGCCGAGCGCTTCGAGTTCGTCGCCGGGCTCTTCCCGGCGTTGGCCGACCGCCGCAAGCAACGGGCCGGGTCGCTGTCCGGCGGGGAGCGGCAGATGGTGGCGATGGGGCGCGCCCTGATGATGGAGCCGTCGGTGCTGCTGCTCGACGAGCCGTCGGCCGGCCTGTCCCCCGCCCTGCAGGACGACGTGTTCCGGCGCGTCCGCCAGATCAATCAGGCCGGCGTGTCGGTCGTCATGGTGGAGCAGAACGCCCGCCGATGCCTGCAGATCTGCGATCGCGGCTACGTCCTGGACCAAGGTCGAAACGCCTACACCGCCAGGGGGGCCGAGCTCGCCAAGGACCCCAAGGTCATCGAGCTCTATCTGGGCACGCTGGGCAAGGTTTCCTGACCTCGTACGCCGCGTCTGCTGCTGCACGACGAGGGGCCCGGCCGATGTGGCCGGGCCCCTCGTCGTGCGCGTTGCTACTTACAGCTTGGCGCTCTTGTACTCCACCTCGGGGAGCAGCTTGCCACCCTTGCCGTAGGTGTAGATGCCGACGCTGGCCTCGGTCGGGTCACCGTTCTCGTCGAACTCGACCGGACCGGAGATGCCGTCGTAGTCGAAGTCGGTGCCCGCCTTCGCCAGAGCGACACAGTCCTTGAAGGTCGTGCACTTCTCGCCGCCGGCGCTGACCTCCATCAGCTTGGCGCCGATGGCCTTGCCGGCGTCGCTCTTGGCTACCTCAGCGGCAAGCGCAAGGAGCACGACCGCGTCGTAGGACTCACCCGCGTAGGGGAACGCGGTCAGCGCGGGGTCGACCTTCAGGAGGCGCTCACGGAAGTCGCCCGGCGCCTCGGCGCCAGGGGTGGTGCCCTGCACGCCCTCGATCACGTCACCGAGCGCCTGGACCGGCTTGGCCTCCAGGTTGCCGTCCACCAGGTACAGCTCCTTGGTCTGCGGGCCGATGCCCTGCTTGACCAGTTCCTGGATCACCAGGGCCGACTCCTCGAAGCCGATGAGGACGATGGCGGCCGGGTCGGCAGCCTTGATCTTCGACACCTCGGCACTGAACGTCGTGGCGGCCGGGTCGTAGACGACGGTCTCGACGACCTCGCCGTTGGCGCCCTCGAAGGACTTCGTGACGAACTCGGTCAGGCCGGTGCCGTAGGAGTCCTGGAGCTGCAGGATCCCGATGCTGGCAACGCCGTCGGCGGTGATCTTGTCGGCGAGGATGCGGCCCTGCAGGGTGTCGGAGGGCGCGGTCCGGAAGTAGAGGTCCTTGTCCGGGAAGTCGGTGAACTCCGGCGAGGTGTTGGCCGGGGAGATCTGCACGACACCCGCGCCGGTGATCTTCTCGATCACCGTCAGGGAGACACCGGAGGACGCCGCGCCCACGATGGCGTCGACGTCCTGGCTCAGCAGGCGGTCGACGGACTGCGAGGCGAGGTTGGTCTTGGTGTCGCCGGAGTCGGAGTCGATCTTCGCGACCGGCTTGCCCAGCACACCGCCCGCCTCGTTGATCTCCTTGACGGCGAGGTCGACGCCGGCGAACTCGGGCGGACCGAGCGAGGACAGCGAGCCGGTCTGCGGCAGCAGGGTGCCGATGGTGAGGGTGCCGTCGGCCTCGTTGACCGGCGCCGGCGAGCCACTCGGGCTCGCCTTCACCGACCCCGTCAAGGTCGGCGTCGGGCCGGGCGAGGTCTCGGTGGCTGTGTCATCGGAGGCCCCGCCGCAGGCGGCAAGGGCGAGGGAGCCTGCGCTGATGGCGGCAAGCATGCGCCAGGTACGTACGGAGGTCATCCACCGTCTCCTTGGGTACGAAGGGACGCCGCGGTCACGGCGTTCGGAGCCGACGGTAGCGGAGGGTAGGCACGCTGGCAGCAGTCGCAAGGCGGTCGTGTCACGGTCGTTGCCAGGTCGTGACCTAGGGACGCACCGAAGGTCGGAGCCGTGCGGCCAGACGCTGGTGATCCACGGGGACGTGGAGGTGGAGGCCCGGCGGTGAATCACCTCGCAGTCCGCGTGGATCAGCCGGGGGCCGGTGGGCCGCCGGGGACGGGGACTGCGGGGGCGGCGGGCCGCTCCGGTCCGCCGCCCGGTGTCCCGGCCGCGTCCAGCACGTCCTGCGCCACCGCGCGCATCGAGCGCCGCTGATCCATCGACCGGCGCTGGATCCACCGGAAGGCCTCGGGCTCGGTCATGCCGCGGGAGGTCTGCAGCACCCCCTTCGCGCGTTCGACCAGCTTGCGGGCGGCCATCCGCCCGTGCAGGTCCTCGACCTCCCGCTCCAGCGCGACCAGCTCGGCGAACCGTGAGACCGCCATCTCGATCGCCGGCACCAGATCCTTCTTCTGGAAAGGCTTGACGAGGTAGGCCATCACTCCGGCCTCACGAGCCCGCTCGACCAGGTCGCGCTCACTGAACGCGGTGAGGATGACGACCGCAGCAAGGCGCGCTGACACCACCTGCTCCGCCGCTGAAAGGCCGTCGAGCTCGGGCATCTTCACGTCGAGGATGACGAGGTCGGGCCGCAGCTCGGTGGCGAGGCGCACCGCGGACGCGCCGTCACCGGCCTGTCCGACGACGGAGTAGCCCTCGTCCTCGAGCATCTCGACGAGATCCATGCGGATGAGGCCTTCGTCCTCTGCCACCAGCACGCGCAACGGCGGACGGGCGGGGGGCATAGCGGCGTTCACGGCGGCGAGGCTACTACCGGGCACGGCCGGACCACGGTGCCGAGGGCGGGATTCGAACCCGCAAGCCCTTTCAGGCAGAAGTGTTTGAGACTTCCGTGTATGCCGTTCCACCACCCCGGCGGGAGCATTCAGAGCCTAACGTGCTGCGAGTCAGGGTTTGGGATCGTCATGGCGCCGGCCCCGCGGCGGTCGCGGCACCGGACTGCCGAGCCGGTGCACCCGCATCGCATTCGTCGAGCCGCTGGTGGCGGGCGGGCTGCCCGCGACGATGGTGACGTACTCCCCCGGTTGCATGCGGCCGAGTTCCAACATGGCGTTGTCCACCTGGCGCACCATGTCGTCGGTGTGCGTCACCGACGGGACGAGGAAGGTCTCGACCCCCCATGACAGCGTCAGCTGGCTGCGCACGTCGGCTATCGGCGTGAAGGCCAGCAGCGGGATCGGCGAGCGGTGCCCGGCCAGGAGCCGGGCGGTCGACCCGCTCTGGGTGAACGCGACCAGTGCGCTCGCTCCGACGGTGCGACCGACCGCGGCCGCTGCCCGGGCGATGGCGCCGCTGATCGTGGTCGGCTCGGCCTGCACGACCGGCACCCGGAACAGGTCCTCCTCGACGGCGACGATGATCCGGGACATCGTCGTCACCGACTCGATCGGATAGCGACCGACGCTGGTCTCCCCCGAGAGCATCAGGGCGTCGGCGCCGTCGAGGACCGCATTGGCGACGTCGCTCGCCTCGGCGCGGGTCGGCCGAGAGGCCCCCATCATGGAGTCGAGCATCTGGGTGGCGACGATGACCGGCTTGGCCTGCTCGCGGGCCGCCTGGACGGCCTGCTTCTGCACGAGCGGCACCCGCTCGAGCGGCATCTCGACGCCGAGGTCCCCGCGGGCGACCATCAAGCCGTCGAAGGCGGTGGTGATCTCCTCCAGGTTGGTGACCGCCTGGGGCTTCTCGATTTTGGCGAGCACCGGCAGCCGGAACCCCGCCTCGTCCATGATCTTGTGCACCGGGAGCAGGTCCGCGGCGGAACGCACGAACGACAGCGCGATCATGTCCGCGCGCAGTGTCAGGGCGAAGCGCAGGTCGCTCTCGTCCTTGTCCGAGAGCGCAGGCACGCTCACGGCGATGCCGGGCAGCGACAACCCCTTGGAGTTGCTGACCGGCCCGCCCTCCAGCACCAGCAGGTGGACGTCGTCGCCCTCGACGGCGACCACCTGCAGGGCGACCCGGCCGTCGTCGATGAGCACCGGATCGCCCACCGACACGTCCGCGGCGAGGCCGGCGTAGGTCGTGCCGACCCGGTCGTGGTCACCGGCGCACACCGAGGTCGTGATGGTGACCTGCTCCCCCGTCGCCCACACCACCGGTCCCGCCGCGAAGGTGCCGAGGCGGATCTTCGGTCCCTGTAAATCGACGAGAATCCCTACCCCGCGACCAGACTCGTCCGAGGCCCGGCGGACCCAGCGGTAGGCCTCGGCGTGCTGGGCGTGCTCGCCGTGACTGAAGTTCAGCCGCGCCACGTCCATGCCCGCATCGACGAGGCTGCGCACTCCCTCGTAGGAGTGGGTGGCCGGTCCCAAGGTGCAGACGATCTTCGCGCGGCGCTTCATGGGCGCAACAGTAGGGCGGCCATGGAGGAACAGGAGGGCGGGCCTACCGGCTGGTGGGGGTGATCGGTGCGGGCAGGAGGGTCTCGCCGCAAAGGGATCGGTCGACCGCGGCGGCGGCCGACCGGCCCTCGGCAATCGCCCACACGATGAGTGACTGGCCGCGGCCCATGTCACCGGCGACGAACACACCCGGCACGCTGGTCGCCCAGTCGGCGCCCCGGGCCACATTGCCCCGGCCGTCGAGCTCGACACCGAGCTGCTCGAGCAGCCCGGTCCGCAGCGGGCCGGTGAACCCCATCGCGAGCAGTACGAGCTGGGCCGGCAGCACCCGCGCGGTGCCGTCGACCGGCGTGAAGCGACCGTCCACCAGCTCGACGTCGACCAGCTCGAGACCGCTCAGCCGGCCGTCCGCGCCGACGAAGCGCTGGGTGTTGACGCTGAACATCCGCTCGCCGCCCTCCTCGTGGGCGCTGCTTGTGCGGTAGATCAGCGGCCAGGTCGGCCAGGGCGTGGAGTCCGGCCGCTCCTCCGGCGGGCGGGGCATGATCTCCAGCTGGGTGATCGACCGGGCGCCCTGGCGGATGGCGGTGCCGAGGCAGTCGGCCCCGGTGTCACCGCCGCCGAGGATGACGACGTCCTTGCCCTCGGCGCTGATCGGCGAGGCCTGCAGATCCCCCTCCTGCACCCGGTTGGACGGCTCCAAATAGGTCATCGCCAGGTGGATGCCGTCGAGGTCGCGGCCCTCTACCGGCAGGTCCCGGCCGACCGTCGAGCCACCGGTGAGCAGCAGCGCGTCGTAGTCAGCCCGCAGCTGCGCCACCGGGACGTCCACGCCGACATCGACGCCGGTACGGAACGAGGTGCCCTCGGCGCGAAGCTGCTCCAGCCGGCGGTCGAGGACCCGCTTCTCCATCTTGAACTCGGGGATGCCGTAGCGCAGCAGGCCACCGATCCGGTCGGCCCGCTCGAAGACCGTGACGTCGTGCCCGGCGCGGGTGAGCTGCTGCGCGGCAGCAAGGCCAGCCGGGCCCGATCCGATGACGGCGACCTTGCGGCCGGTCAGCTCGCGCGGCGGCTGCGGCGTCACCCAGCCCTCGGCGAAGGCCCGGTCGATGATCTCGACCTCGACCTGCTTGATGGTGACGGGCTTGTCGTTGATGCCGAGCACGCAGGCCGTCTCGCAGGGCGCCGGGCACAGCCGCCCGGTGAACTCCGGGAAGTTGTTGGTGGCATGCAGTCGCTCGATCGCCTCCTCCCAGTCGTCCCGGAAGGTCAGGTCGTTCCACTCGGGGATGAGATTGCCGAGCGGGCAGCCGTTGTGGCAGAACGGGATGCCGCAGTCCATGCAGCGCCCGGCCTGGTCGTGCAGCGCCTGCGCCGGGAAGTCCTCGTAGACCTCCTTCCAGTCGCGGATCCGCACGTCGACGGGACGCCGCGTCGGCAGCGCGCGCTCATGCCTGAGAAAGCCTGTGGGGTCGCCCATCTCGTGCCTCCTAGGCCCGGCTCGCGGCCATGACAGCCTCGTCGACATCCGACCCGTCCTGCCGGGCCTGCTCCATGGCCGCCAGGACCTTCTTGTAGTCGCGTGGCATGATCTTGTGAAACCGGCCCCAGTCCGCGCCGTCGAGCAGCCCGGCAGCGACCGGCGAGTCGGTCTCGCGCAGGTGGTCGGCCAGCATCTGCCGGAGCGTCTCGACGTCACCCTCGGCGAGCGGTTCGAGCTCGACCATCTCCCGGTTGACCTGGCTCTCGTCCAGGTCCAGCAGGTACGCGACGCCGCCGCTCATCCCGGCGGCGACGTTGCGCCCGGTCGGACCGAGGATCGCCACCCGCCCGCCGGTCATGTACTCGCAAGCGTGGTCGCCCACCCCTTCGACCACCGCCGTCGCGCCCGAGTTGCGTACGCAGAAGCGCTCGCCGACCCGGCCGCGCACGAACAGCGAGCCGCCGGTCGCGCCGTACAGCAGGGTGTTGCCGGCGATGACGTTGTCCTCGGCGGCGAAGGTCGCGTTCTCGTCCGGACGGACCACGACCCGACCGCCGGACAGGCCCTTGCCGACGTAGTCGTTGGCGTCGCCGTAGAGGCGCAGGACGATGCCGCGGGGCAGGAACGCGCCGAAGGACTGCCCCGCCGAGCCGTACAGGTCGATGTCGATGGTGCCCTCCGGCAGGCCCTTGCCGCCGTAGCGCCGGGTGATCTCGGCGCCCAGCATGGTCCCGACGGTCCGGTTCACGTTGCGCACAGGTCCGTCGATGTGCACCGATGTCCCGTCGACCAAGGCCTTCTCGGACAGCGTGATGAGGCGGTTGTCCAGGGCGTCCTGCAGCCCGTGGTCCTGCGGGACGCTCTGGCTCAACGCCGCTCCGGGGGGGAGCTCGGGCCGGTGCAGGATCGGCGACAGGTCCAGCCCGGCGGCCTTCCAGTGCTCGATCGCCTTCTCGCTGTCGAGCATCTCGACGTGGCCGACCGCTTCGAGCAAGCTGCGAAAGCCCAGCCGGGCGAGGATCTCGCGCACCTCCTGCGCGATGTATTGGAAGAAGGTCACGACGTAGTCCGCCTGCCCGGAGAACTTCTTGCGCAGTTCGGCCTTCTGCGTGGCGATGCCCACCGGGCAGGTGTCGAGGTGGCAGACCCGCATCATGATGCAGCCGCTGACGACGAGCGGCGCGGTCGCGAAGCCGTACTCCTCGGCGCCGAGCAGCGCGCCGACGACCACGTCGCGGCCGGTCTTGAGCTGGCCGTCGACCTGCACGACGATCCGGTCGCGCAGCCCGTTGAGCAGCAGCGTCTGCTGGGTCTCGGCGAGGCCCAGCTCCCACGGCGAGCCGGCGTGCTTGAGCGAGGTCAGCGGCGAGGCGCCCGTACCGCCGTCATGACCGGAGATGAGCACCACGTCGGCATGTGCCTTGGACACTCCCGCGGCGACCGTCCCGACCCCCACCTCGGCCACCAGCTTGACGTGGATCCGGGCCTTGTTGTTGGCGTTCTTGAGGTCGTGGATCAGCTGGGCGAGGTCCTCGATCGAGTAGATGTCGTGATGCGGCGGTGGTGAGATCAGGCCGACACCAGGCGTCGAGTAACGGGTCCGGGCGATGTAGGGGTTGACCTTCGGACCCGGCAGCTGGCCGCCCTCACCGGGCTTGGCGCCCTGCGCCATCTTGATCTGGATGTCGTCAGCGTTGACGAGATATTCGCTGGTGACGCCGAACCGGCCGCTCGCCACCTGCTTGATGGCGCTGCGCCGCTCCGGGTCGTAGAGACGCTCGGGGTCCTCGCCGCCCTCGCCGGTGTTGCTGCGGGCGCCGAGCCGGTTCATCGCGATGGCCAGCGTCTGATGCGCCTCCGGGCTGATCGAGCCCAGCGACATGGCGCCGGTGTTGAAGCGCTTCACGATCTCGCTCACCGGCTCGACCTGTTCGATCGGCACCGGCGGACGGACGCCCTCCTTCAGCCGGAACAGCCCGCGCAACGTGCCGGCCTTGGCCGACAGGTCGTCGACCGCGGCGGTGTACTGCTGGAAGACGTCGTACTTCTGCGCCCGCGTCGAGTGCTGCAGGGCGAAGACCGTCTGCGGGTTGAACAGGTGCACCTCGCCCTCGCGGCGCCATTGGTACTCCCCGCCGATCTCGAGCGTGCGGTGGGCCCGCTCGGTCGCGTTCTCCGGGTAGGCGCGCCGGTGCCGGGAGGCGGTCTCCTCGGCGAGCACGTCGAGACCGACCCCGCCGAGGCGGCTGGTTGTGCCGGTGAAGTACTCGTCCACGAGCTCCTGGCTCAGCCCGAGCGCCTCGAACACCTGCGCACCGGTGTAGGAGGCGATCGTGGAGATGCCCATCTTGCTCATCACCTTGAGCACGCCCTTGCCGGCGGCCTTGATGTACTTCTCGACGGCCGCCTCCGGTTCGATCCCGACCAGCGTCCCGGCCCGGATCATGTCCTCGACCGTCTCGAAGGCGAGGTAGGGGTTGACCGCCGCGGCGCCGTAGCCGATGAGCAGCGCGATGTGGTGCACCTCGCGGGCGTCGCCCGCCTCGACGATGAGCCCGACGCGGGTGCGCGTCTTCTCCCGGATCAGGTGGTGGTGCACGGCGCTGGTGAACAGCAGCGACGGGATCGGCGCCATCCGCTCGGTCGAGTCCCGGTCGGACAGGACCACGATGCGGGCTCCGGCGGCGATGGCGGTCGACACCTCGCGCCGCACCCGGTCGAGGGCGTCGCGCAGCGCCTCTCCCCCGCCGTTGACCGGGTAGAGGCCGTGCACCGTGA
>JAHWJP010000152.1:1568-5781 GCA_019348355.1 Actinomycetota bacterium | reverse complement strand
ATGAAGTTCTACGCGCTGGTGCTCTGGCGCACCACCGGCGTGATCCCCCGTCTGCTCCAGCTGATGTATCTCGGCGACCGCGAGATCCTGCGCTACTCCCCCGACGAGGCCGACCTGCTGGCCACCGAGCGCAAGCTGCTCGCCCTGTGGGCGGCGATCGAGCGGGCGACCCAGCGGCGGGAGTTCCTGTCCCGGCCGTCCAGGCTGTGCGACTGGTGCGACCACCAGGCGCTGTGCCCGTCCTTCGGCGGGACCCCCCCGCCGTTTCCCGACGTCGTGCCCGGCCATGACAACCCGCTCCCCCACCAACGGGCGGCGGTCGAGGCCGCGCATCGGGGGACCTGACCGGCGCGGACGGTCTCAGGATTGCCGTCCGGGTCTGTCCCTGATACGCCTGCCCGAGCGACGGTCCACGGTCGGATGTGGTTTCCACCGCCTCGCCCAGCGCCTCTTCCAGCTCCAGGAGCCTGTCCATGAGCGCCAGCGCCGTCCGCGCGGTCGACGTCCGCAAGTCCTACGGCAAGGGCAGCACCGCGGTCACCGCCCTCGCCGGCGTGACGATGGAGGTGACCTCCGGCGAGTTCGCCGCCGTCATGGGCCCGTCCGGCTCCGGCAAGTCGACCCTCATGCACTGCCTCGCCGGACTCGACACGGTCGACAGCGGCGAGATCTGGGTCGGCGACACCGCGCTCGCCGGGCTCGGCGACAAGAAGCTGACCGCGCTGCGCCGCGACCGGGTGGGCTTCGTCTTCCAGCAGTACAACCTGCTGCCGACCCTCACGGCGAAGGAGAACATCCTGCTGCCGCTGGACATCGCGGGCACCAAGCCTGATGAGCTGTGGTTCGACGAGGTGGTCGCTGCCGTCGGGCTCGCCGACCGGCTGGGGCACCGGCCCGCCGAGCTGTCCGGCGGGCAGCAGCAGCGGGTCGCCTGCGCGCGGGCGCTGGTCACCCGTCCGGCCGTGGTGTTCGCCGACGAGCCGACCGGCAACCTCGACTCCCGCAGCGGCGCCGAGGTGCTGAGCTTCCTGCGCCGCTGCTCGCAGGAGTTCGGCCAGACCGTCGTCATGGTCACGCACGACCCGACCGCCGCCGCGTACTCCTCTCGCGTCGTCTTCCTGTCCGACGGCCTGCTCGTCGACGAGATGGCCAAACCGACCGCGCAGGCGGTGCTCGACCGCATGAAGGCCTTCGAGCCGCCGGTCGTGCCTGCCCCGGCGCCCCGGACCGGTGCCTGATGCTGCGCGCGACGCTGCACAGCCTGCTCGCCAGGAAACTCCGGCTCGCCCTGTCCGGGCTGGCCGTCGTGCTCGGGGTGTCATTCGTGAGCGGCACCCTGATCCTCACCGACACCCTCGGTCGGGTCTTCGACGACCTGTTCGCCACCGTCAATGCCGGTACGTCGGTGAGCGTCCGCGGCGTCAACGCCCTCGGCGAAGGCGCGACCGCGGACCGTGAGCCGGTGCCGGAGGACACCCTCGCGCGGATCCGCTCCGTGGCGGGCGTTGCGGAGGCGGTCGGGCGGGTCTTGGGCTACGCCCAGGTCGTCGGTCCGGACGGCAAGGCGGTCGCGACCGGCGGGGCGCCGTCGCTCGGCGTCGAGATCAGCCCGAACAGCCGCCAGGAGGCGCTCGTCTTGAAGAGCGGCGAGGCGCCGGAGGGTGAGGGTGAGGTCGCGATCGACGCGGCCACCGCCGAGAAGGCCGGCATCGAGGTCGGCGACCGGGTGACGGTGCTGCTCCGCGGCCCGGCCCGCGAGTTCACGGTCAGCGGGATCGTCGGCTTCGGCACCACCGACAACCTCGCCGGTGCCAGCCTGACCGCCTTCGAGCTGCCCGTCGCGCAGCGGCTGGTGGGCGTCCCGGGGACGTTCGCCGAGATCGCCGTGGCAGCCGAGCAGGGTGTCGACGGCGCAGAGCTGGGACGGCGCATCTCGACCGTCCTTCCGGACGGCTACGAGGCCGTACCGGCCGAGCAGATCGTCGCCGAGGCCAGCGCCGAGGTGAAGCAGGGGCTCGGCTTCTTCAGCACCGCGCTGCTGGTGTTCGCGGCCATCTCGCTGTTCGTCGGCGCCTTCCTGATCTTCAACACCTTCTCGATGCTGGTGGCCCAGCGTACGAGGGAGCTGGCCCTGCTGCGGGCGCTCGGCGCGAGCCGCCGGCAGGTGACGACCTCGGTGCTGATCGAAGCGCTGATCGTCGGACTGCTCTCCTCCGTGGCCGGGTTCGTGCTGGGTCTTGGCGTCGCGGTGGGGCTGCGCGGCCTGCTCGGCGCCCTGGGGATCGACCTGCCGTCCGGGCCGACCGTCGTGGCCACCCGCACGGTCATCGCCAGCCTGGTCATCGGCGTGGGCGTCACCTGCGTGGCTGCCCTGGTGCCGGCAAGGCGCGCCGCCCGGGTCGCCCCGGTCGAGGCGCTGCGGGAGTCCGGTCCGGCCGAGGACCGGTCGCTGGCGCGCCGGGGCATCGCCGGCGCGCTGCTGCTCGCCGCAGGGATCAGCGTCCTCGCGTACGGCCTGAACGACGGCGAACTGCCCCTGGTCGGGCTGGGAGCGCTCACCTCGTTCCTGGGCGTCGCGACGCTGTCGCCGTTTCTCGCCCGGCCGGTGACCGGCCTGCTCGGTGCGCCGTTCGCCCGGCTCGGCGTTCCGGGCCGGCTCGGTCGGGGCAACGCCGTCCGGAGCCCGCGTCGCACCTCCGCGACGGCGGCTGCACTCATGATCGGCCTCGCCCTGGTGAGTGCGGTCAGTGTGCTCGGCGCATCGCTCAAGACCAGCGTCGTCGCCGTCGTCGACCGATCCCTCGGCGCCGACTACGTCCTGCACACCGAGGACTTCGCGCCGTTCAGTAGCGAGGTGGCGACCGCCTTGCGTGAACAGCCCGACATCGATGCGGTCGCGGCCTTCCGGTTCGGGACCGCCAAGGTCGGTGCCGACGCGAGCTCCCTGCAGGGCGTCGAGCCGGACGCCCTGCAGCAGGTGCTGAAGCTCGACACGGTCTCGGGTGACCTCGACGCCCTCGGTCGGGGCCAGCTGGCGCTGAGCGAGGACGCGGCCCGCAGTCGCGGAGTGGAGGTCGGTGACACGGTGCCCGTCACCTGGTCCCGCACCGGCGAGAAGCCGCTCGTGCTCGGTGCCGTCTACGCGGCCAACGAGTTCGCCGGCGAGGTGCTGGTGTCCGACACCGTCTTCGACGCCAACACCTCCGAGCAGCTGCTCGGCGTCATCGCCGCGACCGGGCGGGACGGCGTCGCACCGGCGCAGGTGCGGCAGATGGTCGACCGGGCCGTCGCCGGCTTCCCGAACATCGTCGTCGAGGACCAGGCCGAGTTCATCGACGCCCAAGGGGCGCAGATCGACCAGCTGCTCAACGCGATCACCGTGCTGCTGGTGCTGTCCGTGGTCATCGCGGTGCTCGGCATCGTCAACACGCTGGCGCTCTCGGTCGTCGAGCGCACCCGCGAGCTGGGCCTGCTCCGGGCAGTCGGGCTGCAGCGCCGCCAGCTCCGCCGGATGATCCGGGTGGAGAGCGTGGTCATCGCGGTGTACGGCGCGTTGCTCGGCCTGGCCGTCGGCACCGCCTTCGGCTGGGCCCTCGTCCGGGCGCTGCGAGCCGAGGGCATCACCGAGTTCTCCCTGCCCGTCGGCCGGCTCGCCCTCATCGTCGTCGTCGCGGCGCTCGCGGGGGTGCTCGCGGCGGCGCTGCCTGCCCGACGGGCGGCCCGGTTGGATGTGCTCGAGGCTGTCGCGGCGACCTGAGCACACCGTGCCACGATCGTCGCGTAGCAGTAGCATTTTCGTATGACAAACCGGGAGCGCCTGTCGGCGACCGTGGAAGCCGACATGCTGGCCGCAGGTCGCGCAGAGGTGGCGCAAGGTCGGGCGGAGAGCCTCAGCGCCTGGGTGAACAACGCCCTACGCCGGCAGGTCGAGCACGATCGCCGGATGAAGGCGCTCGACGACTTCCTGGACCGCTACGAGGCGGACCACGGCGAGATCACTGAGGAAGAGATCCGTGAGGCGACCCGCCGGACCCGGGAACGTGCGGTCGTGGTCCGCGCGCCGAGTCCCGGCGGCGGTGCGCCTCGGCGCCGGAAGCCAGGCGCTGCATGAGCCTCGTCCTGGACGCCGGTGCGCTGATTGCCGTTGAGCGTGGGGATCGGGAGGTCATCGCCCTTCTCAAGCGCGAGCGACAGCAGGGCCGCGCGCCGCTCA
>JAHWJP010000152.1:0-1468 GCA_019348355.1 Actinomycetota bacterium | reverse complement strand
CGGGAGGTCATCGCCCTTCTCAAGCGCGAGCGACAGCAGGGCCGCGCGCCGCTCAGCCATGGCGGGGTGCTCGGCCAGGTATGGCGCGGTGATCATGGTCACCAGGCCGGCCTCGCCCGCCTGCTGCCCGCTCTGGACGTTCAGCCTCTGGACGAGACACTCGGCCGAAAGGCGGGAGTCCTGCTCGGGGCTGCCGGGAGCACAGACGTCATCGACGCTGCGGTCGTGGTGCTGTCCCGCGACGGCGACGACATCCTCACCTCCGACCCCGATGACCTGCAGGCGCTCGCCCGAGCCGCCGGCAGGCACCTGGAGCTGATAGCGGTCTGAGGTCGTGACCGCCTACGGTGGCGCCCGTGTCCAGCGCCCTCTCACGTCGCCGCCAGCGAGGTCGTCTTCGTCGCGGCAGGGGTCTGGAACCTTGCCTGGGGTGCTCGCACCGCTTTTCGTCCCGGAACGTTCTACCGGACTACCGGGCTACCTGCCCCCGAGCGCCCCGAGGTCGGCGCCTGCCTCGGCATGGTGATCGCCCTCTACGGCGTCCTCTACCTCGATGTCGCCAGACGACCCGAGCACGGCGGTCTGGTCGCTGCCGTCGGGCTGGTGGGCAAGGTGCTCGGACCCGCCGGCCTGGCTCTCGCGGTGGGCCAGGGGCGCTGGCCGGTCCGCGCCTTCCTTGTCACGGTCGGCAACGACCTCACCTGGTGGTGGCCGTTCACGCGCTATCTGCGGGATCTCGGAGTCGCCGGAATTCTCCCGCCGACGAGCTCGCCACATCAGCGATAGGGCGAGCTCGTCGGCGAGGTGCAGCCGCGTTGATCCACGGGGACGTTCAGGTGCCTGCATCGGGACGGAACCACCTCGAGCGCCGCGTGGATCATCGTTCCTGCGGTCAGGCAGGTGCCGTCATCTCACGCAGCGTTGCCACAGTCACGCCGCACAGATCCGCCGCGACGGCCAGCCGCGGCGCCGGCGCGAACTCGACGCCGTCGACGCTCGGCACGGCGAGCACGGAGCACCCCGCCGCCAGCCCGCTCGCCACCCCGGCCGGCGAGTCCTCCAGCACGACGCAGTGCGCCGGGTCCGCGCCGAGCCGGGCCGCAGCCGTGAGGTACGGCTCGGGGTCGGGCTTACCGCACGCCACCTCGTCACCGGCCAGCGTGACGTCGAACGGCCCGAAGCCGTGCGCCAGCACGGCGTCGACCAGCACCCGGAA
Organism: Actinomycetota bacterium; assembly: GCA_019348355.1. Taxonomy (GTDB): domain Bacteria; phylum Actinomycetota; class Actinomycetes; order Mycobacteriales; family SCTD01; genus SCTD01. Next base: position 252 of record JAHWJP010000152.1, on the reverse strand, counting down.
CGACGACGACACCAGCGCCATCGGCACGCCCTCCTCGCGCAGGCCCGCGAGCAGCTCACACACTCCCGCCCGCGCCGGCAGCGCGCCCGAGTACAGCTCGGCCACCCGGTGCAGCAACCAGGCCGCCGTCTCGGCCACCCGCGCAGGCGTCGGCTCCACCCCGTACCAGCGAAGAATCGTCGGGACCGACACGTCGAGCCGGGTCCCGACCACCGCCGCCTTGATCTCGTCGGTCCAGACGCCGCCGAGGGT
>JAHWJP010000151.1 GCA_019348355.1 Actinomycetota bacterium | reverse complement strand
CGCCGCCTTAGCTCAGTCGGTAGAGCACCTCACTCGTAATGAGGTTGTCCGGAGTTCGATTCTCCGAGGCGGCTCCACCGTGCCTGTCGTAGGTCGACGCCCATTGCCTCCCGGCAGTACTCTGCGTGAGGTCGGCCCTGGGGGCCAACCAACCGAAATCCAAGGAGTGCACGTGCGTGCTCGTTCGGTCGTCGCGGCCTTCGGTGCCGCCGCCATGCTGCTCACCGCCTGCGGGGGCAACGATTCGGGACCGGACGCGTCGGGACCGCGCTCTGCCGACCCGTCGGCTGAGCCGTCGGCCGAGCCGTCGGCCGAGCCGACCCGCGGCGGGACGCTGGTCGCCGCCATCGACAGCGATCCCGGGCAGCTCAACCCGGCCATCACCACGAGCGGCGCCACCCACACCGCCTCCGAGCTGGTCTTCAACGGTCTGGTCGAGCTCACCCCCGAGCTCGAGCCGGTGCCGGAGCTGGCCGAGTCGTGGGAGGTGCTCGAGGACGGCGCGCTCTACCGCTTCGACCTGCGCGACGGCGTGACCTGGCACGACGGCCGGCCGTTCACCTCCGCCGACGTCAAGTTCACCTACGAGAAGATGCTCCTGCCGCTGCACTCCCGGACCAAGGCCTCGGTCGGTGCCGCGCTGGCCTCGATCACGACCCCGGATCCCGACACGGTCGAGTTCCGCTTCAAGCAGCCGTACGCCCCGCTGCTCCTGCAGCTGGACGTCACCGAGGGGCCGATCCTGCCGATGCACCTCTATGAGGGCACCGACGTCATGAAGAACCCGGCCAACGCCAAGCCGGTCGGGACGGGGCCGTTCAAGCTCACGTCCTACGCGCCGGGCTCGGAGCTGCGCTTCGCGGCCAACGAGGACTACTTCAAGCCGGACCTGCCCTACCTCGACGAGGTGGTGATGCGCATCGTGCCGGACAAGGGCAACCAGGTGGTTTCGCTGGAGTCCGGCGAGGTCGACTGGCTGTTCGGCGTCTCCGGCCCGGACCTCAAGCGGCTGAAGGAGTCCGGCAACTTCGGGTTCCTCGAGACGGCGGTCAACCCCGGCGGCTCGAACTGCATCATGACGGTGAGCTTCAACCTGGAGCGGCCGATGTTCCAGGACGTACGCCTGCGCCGGGCTCTGGGGCACGCGCTCGACCGCGAGCAGTTCCTCGAGCGGGTGCTGTTCGGTCAGGGCAGGGTCGCCGAGGCGCCGATCTCCAGTGGCATCCCGTTCGCGTACGCCGACGACCTGGACCTGCCCGAGTTCGACCGCGCCGAGGCCGAGAAGCTGCTCGACGAGGCGGGGTGGAAGCGGGCGGGTACGGCCACCCGTACGTCCTCCGGTGTCACCGGCGTCCCGGACGGCACGCCGCTCGCCTTCGACTTCGTAGCTTTCCCGACCTTCTCCTCCTACGCCCAACTGCTGCGCGCGCAGCTGGCCGAGGTCGGCGCGGAAGTCAGGCTGGTCCCGCTCGAGCCGCCGGTCTTCGCCGACACGGTCTTCAAGGCACGTAACTTCGACACCAACATCATCAGCTACTGCAACGGCGCCGACCCGGAGATCGGCGTCAAGCGGATGTTCACGACCGCCAACATCGGACCGGTGCCGTTCTCGAACTCCTCGGCCTATCGCAATCCTGAGGTGGACCGGCTGTTCGAACAGGCCCGCACCACCGTCGAGACCGGCGCGCGGACCGAGATCTACAAGACCTTGCAGGAGCAGCTGGTCGAGGACCTGCCGTACCTCTGGATCGTCGAGACGGAGTCCTCGCGGGTCTTCGCCGACACCTGTCAGGGTTTCGGCCCGTCCGGTCACTTCGCCGAGACCGCCTTCTGCTCCTCCTGACCGAAGGCAGGCCGGCGTGACGCGCCGCTATGTGCTGCGCCGGCTCGCTCAGGTCATCCCGACGACCGCCGCAATCCTCGTCCTCGGTTTTCTGCTGATCCACCTGGCGCCCGGGGACCCTGTTCTCGCGCTGGCGGGGCAGAACGGCGACGCGGAGTACTACGCGTTCGTGCGCGAGAAGTTCGGGCTGGACGAGTCGCTCCCCAGTCAGCTCGCGACCTATGCGGGCAATGTCGTGCGCGGCGACCTCGGCACGTCCTACGTCCAGGGTCGCCCGGTGTCGCAGGTGATCGGCGAGCGGCTGCCCGCGACACTGCTGCTGACCAGCACCGCGCTGGTGGTCTCGACGGCCGTCGGGATCGGGGTCGGCGTCTTCGCGGCCACCCGGCGGCGGCGTTGGCCGGACGTGACGGTGTCACTGACCACCCTCACGCTGTACGCCGCGCCGGTGTTCCTGCTCGGCCAGCTCGCCATCCTGCTGCTCGCCCTGCGGCTCGGGTGGTTCCCGGTGCAGGGGATGACCGATGCGGACGGCCCGGCCACCGGCATCGGACACGTCCTCGACGTCGCCCACCACCTCGCCCTGCCGGCGCTGGCGCTGGCCTCGCAGGAGATCGCCGCCGTCGCCCGGCTGTCCCGGATCGGCCTGCTGGACGAGCTGGCGCGCGACCACATCCGTACCGCTCGCGCGAAGGGCGTGTCCGAGCGTGCCGTCGTGCTCCGTCATGCCCTGCGCCGGGCGCTGCTCCCGGTCGTCACGGTGCTCGGAGGACGGGTAGGACACCTGGTGGCCGGCGCCATCGTGGTCGAGGTCGTCTTCGGCTGGCCCGGCCTCGGGCGGCTGCTCGTGACCGCGATGCAGAACCGGGACGCGCCGATCGTCCTGGGCGTCTTCCTGCTGGTCGCCGTCACGGTGGTGGTCGCGAACCTGCTGACCGACCTGGTCTACGCCTTTTTGGATCCCCGTGTCCGCTACCGCTGAGCTCGCCGCGGTCCGGCTGGCCGCCACACCGCCGGGCCGTCGCGCCCGCCTGTTCGCCCGGGCGATCCGCACACCGGGCGGGCTCGTCGGCATCGTCACCGTGCTCGCCTGGATCCTCGTCGGCGTCGCGGCGCCACTTCTTGCCCCGTACGACCCGTTCGCCATCGAAGGCCCGGCCCTCGCGGCGCCGTCCGCCGCCTACCCGTTCGGGACGGACGACCTCGGCCGGGACCTGCTCAGCGGGGTGATCTGGGGAGCTCGGACATCGCTGATCGTGGCAGCCGGCGTGGCCGTTCTCGTCGTCGTCATCGGCTCCGCGGTCGGACTGCTGTCCGGCTACCGGGGCGGCTGGGTCGACGACGCGCTGATGCGCAGCACCGAGGCGTTCCAGGTGCTGCCACGCTTCTTCCTCGCCTTGGTGGTCATCGCCTTCTTCGGCCCGGGACTCGACAAGCTGGTGCTGGTGCTCGGCGTCACGTCCTGGCCGCTCCTGGCCCGGGTCGTCCGGGCCGAGGTGCTGGCGCTGCGCTCCAGGGAGTTCGTCGAGGCGGCCCGGGTCCAGGGCGCCACCTGGAACCGGATCCTGTTGCGGGAGATCCTGCCCAACGCGCTGCCCCCGGCGATCGCCCTGCTCGGGCTGGTCGTCGCCCAGGTCATCCTCATCGAGGCCAGCCTGGGATTTCTCGGATTGGGCGACCCCAACGTCACCAGCTGGGGCGCGCTGGCCAGCGAGGCGCAGCGCTTCCTGCGTGTCGCCTGGTGGCTGTCGCTGTTTCCCGGCCTCGCCATCCTGCTGGCCGTGCTCGGCCTGAACCTGCTCGGCGATGCCGTCACCGACGCGCTGTCCGGCCGACGGTGAGCCGACCGCTGCTCTCGGTGCGGGGGTTGGTCGTCGAGTTCCGCCCCCGGGGCGGTGTCGTACGCGCCGTCGACGGGGTGGACCTCGAGGTCGCGACCGGTGAGACACTCGGCGTCGTCGGCGAGTCCGGATCGGGCAAGACGGTCACGATGCTCGCCACCCTCGGTCTGCTTCCCCCACCCCCCTACTGCACGGTCACGGGCGAGGTGCTCCTGTCCGGCCGCAACGTGCTGGCGATGTCCCGGCGGGAGTTGCGCGACATCCGTGGCCGCGAGGTCGGCATGGTGTTCCAGGACCCGATGACCTCACTACATCCGTCGCTGCGCGTGGTCGACCAGGTGGCCGAGGCGATACTCGTCCACGACCGTCGCCTGAGCCGGGCGCAGGCCCGCACCCGGGCTCTCGAGCAGCTCGAGCGCGTCGGCGTCGCGCATCCGGCGCGTCGGCTGCGGGACTACCCGCACCAGTGGTCCGGCGGCATGCGCCAGCGCGCGATGCTCGCCATGGCGATCTCGAACGCGCCCGCACTGCTGGTGGCTGATGAGCCCACGACGGCGCTGGACGTGACGATCCAGGCGCAGATCCTGGATGTCCTGCGGACGGCCCGCGACGAGCTCGGCGCCTCGACCGTGCTGATCACGCACGACCTCGGCGTCGTGGCCGAGCTGGCCGACCGGGTCAGCGTGATGCAGGCCGGTCGGGTCGTGGAGGCGGCTGGGGTGCGACAGCTGTTCGCCGCGCCGGAACATCGCCACACGGTGACGCTGCTGACCGCGCTGCCGCGTCTGGACCGGCCGGTGCCGGCCCGCCCGGTGGCGCCGCTGCCCCGGCCGGAGGTGCTGCGGACCGAGGACCTGGTGACGCACTATCCCAGCCCGGGGCGAGGCGTCGTGCACGCGGTGGACGGGGTGAGCCTGACCCTCGCCGCCGGACAGACGCTGGGACTCGTGGGCGAGTCCGGCTGCGGGAAGTCGACGCTGGCCCGCACCGTGCTGCGGCTGGTGGAGCCCACCTCCGGGCGGGTGCTGCTGCGAGGCGAGGACCTGACCGCCGCGACCGGGCGGCGGCTGCGCCGGCTCCGCCGGTCGCTGTCCATGGTCTTCCAGGACCCGTACGCCTCGCTGAACCCGCGCATGACGATCGGCGAGATCGTGGCACAGCCCCTGCGCATCGCCGGCTGCTACCGCTCCTCGGGGGGACAGGCCCGCGTGGCAGAGCTTCTCGACCTGGTCGGTCTGGACCCGCACACGTCCGGTCGGCTGCCGGCCGAGTTCTCCGGCGGTCAACGGCAGCGGATCGCCATCGCCCGCGCCCTGGCGCTGAACCCCGGGGTGCTGGTTCTCGACGAACCGGTGTCCAGTCTCGACGTCTCCATCCAGGCGCAGGTCATGACGCTGCTCGACCGGCTCCAGCGCGAGCTCGGGCTCGCGTACCTGTTCATCGCGCACGACCTTGCGCTGGTCCGGCAGATCAGCGACCGGGTCGCGGTCATGTACCTCGGGGTCATCGTCGAGACGGGTACCCGGGAGCAGGTCTACGAACGGCCCGTGCATCCGTACACCCAGTCCCTGCTGTCCGCCGTTCCGGCTCCCGACCCGGCCCGGCGGGGTGCGCGAAAGCGCATCCCGCTCACGGGTGAGGTCCCCGATCCGGTCGCGCCGCCCGCCGGGTGCCGCTTCCGGACGCGATGCTGGAAGGCCAGGGACGACTGCTCCCAGGTCGTGCCGGAGCTGGTGGTTCGCAACGGCACGGACCACCCGAGCGCCTGCCTGTATCCCGAAAGGCTCGACGTACAGACAGCCGTCGGGAAGCTCCGCTAGGCCATCCGGCTGCCCGAGCGGTGCTCGACCGGGCCCCGGTCGGCAGTCGCGTGCTGCGGCCGCAGCTCGACCAGCGCCCAGCCGACCAGGAGCACGGCGAGCACGGTGATGAGCCAGGTGCCGACGAGGGGCGCGAGAAACATCGTCCCACCGATGAAGAGCACCGGCAGTGCCCCACCCTCACCAGGTGAGGTTGCACCCTAGCGGTGGCAGAGCACCGACCGGAGTTTGTCGATGGCGGTGACGACGGGTTGTCCGTCGGGGCTGTCGATGAGGGGGGTGC
>JAHWJP010000040.1 GCA_019348355.1 Actinomycetota bacterium | reverse complement strand
AGTGGCCGAGGCCGGAGCTCGACCTCGACGGGATGCGCGCGGCGCTGCTCGCCTCCTGAGCCGCCCTCTCCTCTCTCCCTTTCTTCCACTCGGCCTATGAGGTGGATCGCCCGGCCGATCCCACCTCGAGGTCTCGTGGATCAACCTGGTCAGCGCGTCAGTGAGTCCAGCGCGGCGACGAGCTCGGGCAGCGGCAGCGAACCGTCCCCGGGGACCCGCTCGGCGGCGGCCAGTCCCAGCCCCGCCATGCAGATCGTCCGGTCGACGAAGCCGTCGACGTCTGGCCAGGGGAAGTACGGCTTGGCGATCAGCAAGGCGGCGACGCCGTGGGCGGCCGCCCACAGCCCGAGCGCCACTTCGACCGGGTCGCTCGTGTAGACGCCCAGCGCGGCGCACCGCCGGACCGACTCAACGAGATAGTCGAAGGCGCCCCCCGCGATCGCCCGGTCGGCCGCCTCCGCCGTCGGTGGGTGCCTGAGCATCATGACGATGCGGTAGTGCTCAGGGTTCTCCAGGGCGAAGTGCACGTAGGCGTTGCCCTGCGCCCGCAGCGCCGCGAACGGGTCGGCCGCCCCCTCACTGGCCGCTCGCAGGCGTACGTGCAGCGCCTCGAAAACCTGCTCGCAGACGGCGTCGAGCAGCGCCTGCTTGTCAGCGAAGTGCAGGTAGATGCTCGGCACGCTCACGCCCACCCGGAGGGCGACGGCGCGTACCGAGACGGCCTGCTCGTCACCGGTCTCGGCCAGCAGGTCCATGGCGGCCGCGAGCACCTGCCCGCGCAGCTCGACGCCCCGGCCACGGGCCGCCCGTCGCCGGACCGGCTCAGACACGCGCCGGCTCGCGGACGTCCGCACTGGCAAGCCCGTCGTGCGGACCGCTCTCGGTCAGTCCGATGCGGTCGTGCAGCCGGCGCAGCGGGCCGGGCGCCCACCAGTTGGCGTCCCCGGCAAGGCGCATGAAGGCCGGGACGAGCGCACCCCGGATCAGCGTGGCGTCGACGAGGATCGCGAGCGCTGTCCCGAGGCCCAGCAGCTTGATGAAGGAGATGTCGCTGGACAAAAAGGCGAGAAAGACGATCGCGAGCAGCGCCGCAGCGGCCGTCACGATCCGGCCGGTGCGCTGCAGCCCGACAGCGACCGCGCGGGTGTTGTCGCCGGTCGCGAGATAGACCTCGCGGATGCGCGAGAGCAGGAAGACCTCGTAGTCCATCGACAGCCCGAACAGCACGCAGAACATCAGGATCGGGACGGTCGTGTCGAGCGTCCCGGTGACGACCGGGTCACCGAGCAGGCCGGTGAGGTTGCCCTGCTGGAAGATCCACACCATCGCGCCGAAGGTTGCGCAGAGCGAGAGCAGGTTGAGCGTCAGCGCCTTGAGAGGGATGACCACGCTTCCGGTGAACAGGAACAGCAGCACGAACGTCGTCACCATGATCAGACCGAGGGCGAGCGGAAGGTCTTCCACCAGAGCTGCTTTGGTGTCGACGAGCGCAGCGGCCTGCCCGTCGACGAGCACCTCACCGAGCGGTGAGTCGACCGTACGGATGTCCTCGACGAGGCGCTCGCCGGCCGGGCTGTAGGACTCCACCGACGGGATGACGGACAGGAAGGTGCCGCCCCCTGCGACGAAGCGGGCGCTGGCCGGGCCGGCCGCCACCACCTGTCGACCGTCGAGGAATGACCCGGTGACGGCGTCGACTCGCTCGACGCCGGCCAGTCGGGACAGCCGAAGCGCGTACGACGTGATCTCTGCGCTCCCGGCCGACGTCGCCGGGGCGACGACGGACAGGGCGAGCGACTCGTTGCCGGGGAACTCCTGACGCAACGTCTCGGCGACCACCGAGACGTTGGCGTCTCGGGGCAGCACCCGGTCGTCCGGCAACCCGAACGCGACCGCACTGAACGGCGTCGCGGCGAACAGCAGCAGCAGCACCACCGCGGTCGCGATCGGCCACGGGCGGCGCATGACGAGGTGGGCGATCCGGCTCCAGAACCCGTCGTCAAGGCCGGCCGGCCGGGGGGCCGGAAGGCGAAGCAGGCGCCGCACCGGCTTGCGGAGGTCGAGGCTGTCGACGCGGTGACCGAGCGCGCCGAGCGCGGCCGGCAGCACGATGATCGCCCCGATGGCGGCGAACAACACCGCGGCGATCCCGGCGTAGGCGAAGGACCGCAGGAAATAGAGGGGGAAGACCAGCAGCGCCGACAGGCTGAGCAGGACGGTCAGGGCGCTGAACAGCACCGTGCGGCCGGCTGTCGAGATCGTCGTGAGCACCGCGTCGGCGACGCTGCGGCCGCGGGCCAGCTCCTCGCGGTGGCGCGTCACCATGAACAGCGCGTAGTCGATGCCGAGCCCGAGCCCGAGCGAGGTCGCGAGGTTGACCGAGTAGACCGACACGTCGGTCACCCCGACCAGCAGGTGCAGGGTCAGGAAGGTGCCGAGGATCGACAGCACGCCGATCAACAGTGGCAGGCTCGCGGCCACGACGCTGCCGAAGACCAGCACGAGCAGCACCATGGTGAGCGGGATGGCGACGGACTCCGCCCGGATGATGTCGTGCTCGACGGTGGTGCCCACCTCGACGAACGTCTGGGCTCGTCCCCCGACCCGGACGTCCAGCCCCTCGTAGTCGCCCGCGAAGCGCGGGCCGAGCTCCTCGACGCGCAACACGGCCGCGTCGTCCGCCCCCGGGATCCGGGCGAGGATGACCGCCTGAGTTCCGTCGCGGGAGCGCAGGCCGTCCGGCCGCCCGGACGTCCACCAGCTGGCGACTTGCGTCACGCCCGGCTCGGCGGCCAGCCGTTCCACGAGCTCGGTCGCGGAGGCCACGGCGGCCGGATCCTCGACACCGCCCGGGGTGGTGACCAGCAGCACGAGGTTCGGTGCACCGCTGCCGAACTGCTCCTCGAGGATGCGGGCTGCCTGAGTGGACTCGGCCTCCGGGTCCTCGAAGCCCCCGCCGGACAGCTCGGCGGCCACCCCGCCGCCGAGAGTGCCGGCCACGGCGAGGAAGAGCACCGTGGCCAGCAGGACGAGTCGGCGCCGTCGCAGGACGAGACGGCCGAGGCGAGACATTCGAACCCCCCAGAGAAGTGACTGAGCGCCGCTAAGTTAGCGCCGTTCATCTTGCGGCGCAAGAGGCCGTTGTACGTCCTCCATTCTCGTGTCGTCCATCTTCGGAGGGCCATCCGGCCACGTCCGACGGGGATCGTCGCGGCGTGCGCATCCTCGCCCACCGCGGCGCGCCGGACCGGAACGGTGTCGAGAACACCGTGCCCGCAGTCGCGGCGTGCCTGTGCGCCGGCGCCGACGGCGTCGAGGTGGACCTGCGCCTGTCCGCCGACGGCGTGCTCGTCGTCTGCCACGACCCCGACCTGCTCCGGCTCACCGGCTCGCCCCTGCCCGTGGCGAGCACCTCCTGGAACGACCTGCGCGCTGCCGCGGATGCCCGGGGGGTGCCACTCGCGCGCGTCGAGTGGATGCTTGCCGCGATGGCGGGCCGGCCGGTCGTGCTCGAGGTCAAGGCGCCGCCGCCGGGGCCGGGCTCGGTGCAGCGCACCGCCATCGCCGTCGTCGAGCGGCTCACCGTCCTGCAGGCAGCCGGTCTGCCGCTCGACGTCACCGTGTCCTCCTTCGCCCCCGTGGTCGTGGCGGCGGTACGCGCGAAACTGCCTGCGCAGCTGGGCATCCGGACGGCCCTGCTGGGGCGTCCGACCGTACGGGCCGCTGCCGTGCTGCGGGATGCCCTTGCGGCCGGCCACGACGAGATCCACCCGCACGTCGGCGCACTGCTCGCGGAACCCGGCTGCGTCGCTGCCGCGCACAGCTGCGGTGTCGCCGTCACGGCCTGGACCGTCAACCGCAGCCGGGCCCTGCGCCGCCTGGCGAGCCTCGGCGTCGACACCGTCATCACCGACGTCCCCGCCAAGGCGCAGGCTGTCGCCGCGTCGACTGTCAGTCGCGAGGCCGCCTCGGCCTGATCGCGTCCTCCGGACCTGCTCATTCGAGCAGGAGGAGTTGCGGTGGCCGGTCGGTGCGGTTGGTGAGCCAGGGGACATGCAGGTCGCGTAGCTGGAGTCGTCCTTGGTGCCACAGCACGTGGTGCCGCTTGCACAGCAGCACCAGGTTGCCGAGGTCGGTGCTGCCGCCGTCTTTGCGGGCGTGGATCAGGTGGTATCCGGTCCTTTCCTGCAGGTCAACATCCGCGGCGCCGTACCTGAGGTCGACGACGCGTCGTCGCCGTCAGCCTGACAGCTGGCAGCAAGGGCTCTGGCGAGCGAGCTAGCCGGCCAGACCGCGCGACCGTACGGCGTAGACCACCGCCCCGACAGCCAGCACCGCCACCCCCGCGAGAACCGAGACCGGCGGCAGCGTCGCGGCCAGGAGCAGGCAGCCGAGCAATCCGACCACGGCTGCCGCCGGCGGATAGCGGCGCTGGTCGGCCCGCAGGGTCAGCGCGCTGGCGTTGGTCACCGCGTAGTAGACGAGAACGGCGAAGCTCGAGAAGCCGATCGCCCCACGTAGGTCGACGACCAGCACGAGCGCGACCACCATCGCCGCGACCGCCAGCTCGGCGTGGTGCGGCACCCGGTGGACCGGATGGACCGCGTCCAGCCAGCGCGGCAGCTCCCCCTCCCGGGCCATCGCGAAGGTCGTGCGGCTCACCCCCACGAGCAGTGACAGCAGGACGCCGAGCGCCGCGACGGCGCCACCGATGCGTACGACCGGGGTCACCCCGGACAGTGACCCGGCATCGACGACGGTCGCAAGTGGCGCGGACGATCCGGCGAGTGCCGCCGGTCCCACGGCCAGCAGCGCGCTCACCGCAACGGCTGCATACACCGCGAGCACCACGCCGAGCGCCAGCGGGATGGCCCGCGGGATCGTGCGCTCCGGGTCGCGCACCTCCTCGCCCAGGGTCGCGATCCGCGCGTAGCCGGCGAAGGCGAAGAACAGCAGCCCGGCCGACTGCAGGACGTCGTACGACCCGACGCCGCCGGTGGCGCGCAGCCCGGTGGACGACACCGTCCCCCCGAGCAGCCCGGCGAGCACGACCAGCGCCAGCACGAGCAACACGATCACGACGAGGACCCGCGTCAGCCGGGCGGTCCTGGTCACCCCGCGCACGTTGACCGCGGTCAGCGCGAGCACGGCCGCGATGGCGAGCGGGCGCACGAAAGACGGTGCAGCGTAGGCGCCGACGGTCAACGCCATCGCCGCACAGCTGGCCGTCTTGCCGACCACGAAACCGAATCCGGCGAGGTGTCCCCAGAACGGCCCGAGCTGGCGCCGGCCGTAGACGTAGGTGCCGCCCGCGGCGGGGTGGAGGGCGGCCAACTGCGCCGACGAGAGCGCGTTGCAGGTCGCGACGACGGCGGCGATCGCCAACCCCACCAGCAGCAGGCTGCCGGCGGCAGCAGCAGCGGGCGCGAGCGCGGCGAACACCCCGGCGCCCAGCATCGCGCCGAGCCCGATCACGACGGCGTCGCCGGTGCCGAGCCGGCGGGCGAGCGACGGTCCGGTCACGCGGTCATGCTGCACCTACCCGTCGGAGGCAGCCTTCGTCGCGGCCGGCAGGAGCTCGGCGACCAGCGCCTGTACCCGCGCATCGATGTCGTCGCGGATGCGGCGCACCACCTCGAGCGGCTGGCCGGCGGGGTCGTCGAGCTGCCAGTCGAGGTAGCGCTTGCCCGGGAACACCGGGCACGCGTCACCGCAGCCCATCGTGATGACGACATCACTGGCCTGCACCGCCTCGGTGGTCAGCGGCTTGGGATAGGCGCTGCTCAGGTCCAGCCCGATCTCGGCCATCACCGTGGTGGCGACCGGGTTCACGTCCGAGGTCGGTGCGCTGCCGGCGGACCGGACCAGGATCCGCCCGCCGGATCGGTGTTCGAGCAGCGCCGCGGCCATCTGAGAGCGCCCCGCGTTGTGCACGCAGACGAACAGCACCTCCGGACGGTCCTTCTCGATCTTGCCTTCGACGGCCGCGGTCGCACACAGCCGGTCGGCAGCGAAGTGCTGGGTGAGGAGGGGCAGGTAGGTGTCGATGGCGGCAGCGGCCACAAGCTGCTCGTAGCTGTCGACGACGAGCCGGCAGACGGTCTCGGGCGCGAAGGTGCCGGAGAACCGCTCGGTGAGCCGGTCGACGACGGGTCGGAGCCGCTGGGGGATGGCGTCGGGAGCGGCGGAGTCGTACGCGGTCATGCTTCCTCCTCGGGGAACAGCCGCCGGCGGGCGGCGAGGGCGATGTAGACGAGAGCGACCAGGACGGGCACCTCGATGAGCGGTCCGACGACTCCGGCCAGCGCCTGGCCGGAGGTGACACCGAAGACGCCGATGGCGACGGCGATCGCGAGCTCGAAGTTGTTGCCCGCGGCGGTGAAGGCGAGCGTGGCGGTACGGGGGTAGCCGAGCCCGAGCGAGCGGCCGAGCAGGAACGAGCCGCCGAACATCAGGAAGAAGTAGGCGAGCAGCGGCAACGCGATCCGGGCGACATCCCCTGGACGCGAGGTGATCTGGTCGCCCTGAAGCGCGAACAGCACCACGATGGTGAACAGCAGGCCGTAGAGGGCGAAGGGTCCCAGCCGCGGCAGGAACACCGCTTCGTACCACTCCCGTCCGCGCGCTCGCTCGCCGAGCCGGCGGGTGAGGTAGCCGGCGAGCAGCGGTACACCGAGGAACAGCAGCACCGAGCGGGCGATCTCCCACACCGAGACGCTCAAGGCGTCCTGCGGCAGCCCGAGCACGCCGGGGAGCAGCTCGAGGTAGAAGTAGCCGAGCCCCGCGAACGCCACGATCTGGAAGACGGAGTTCACCGCGACGAGCACCGCGCCGGCCTCGCGGTCGCCGCCGGACAGGTCGTTCCAGATGAGCACCATCGCGATGCAGCGGGCCAGCCCGACGATGATCAGGCCGGTGCGGTACTCCGGCAGGTCCGGCAGCAGCAGCCAGGCCAGCGTGAACATCAGCGCCGGCCCGATCAGCCAGTTCAGCACCAGCGAGCTGACGAGCAGCCGCCGGTCGGAGGTCACGGCCCCGAGCTCGCCGTAGCGGACCTTGGCCAGGACGGGATACATCATCAGCAGCAGCCCGAGCGCGATCGGCAGGCTGACCGACCCGATCTGCACGGTGTCGAGGGCCTCGTCGAGCCCCTCGACGCTGCGCCCGAGGGCGAGGCCACCGGCCATCGCGGCCACGATCCACACCGGCAGGAAGCGGTCGAGCAGGGACAACCGGGCGAGGACGGGCGCCTGCTCCTCGGCCGCCGGACGTTCCGTGACGACGTCGCTCACGGGCACGGCCGGCGGCGGTCGAGCGCGGCCTCGGCGGCGCGGCGCAGCGCGTCGAGCTGACCGCCGAGGCGGACGAGAGCGGCCGGCTCGAGTCGGTAGTAGGTGAAGCGACCGCACGGCTCGGCGGTGACCAGCCCGGCTTGCCGCAGCGCCCGCAGATGGTTGCTGACGTTCGACTGACGGGCTCCGGTCAGCTCGACCAGGTGACAGGTGCACAGCTGCTCGACCGCGAGGTGCTCGACGATGCGGGCCCGGACCGGGTCGGCCAGCAGTCGCAGGGCAGGGTCGTTGACGATCACCTCGGGCCGCGTCGCATCAGTCTGCAGTGAGATCACGCTGTGATGATGCCAGCTGCGTCCGGATGCTGAGGCGGCTGGGAGGTGAACGTCTGGGAGCGCCCACACGAACCCCGGAGCCGTTCACCGCGAGTTGGTGAGACGGATACCGGATCGTGACCGAAATCCGATGAGTCGTTCACTCTCCGTTCATCGAGTGCTTGGCTCAGGGTCGCACTGTCTGCCTAGCGTCTCTTGTCGACGCATCCCTGTCGTAGACGACGAAAGAGGACCCTGTGCACTCCCTGACCAAGCGCAGCCGCCTGGCCGCGGCCGCTGTCGGCTGCTCGCTCGTGCTCGCCGCCTGTGGCGGCGGCGACAGCGACACCGCAACACCAGGAGCCAGCGGCGCCGCCAAGTTGAGCGGAACCATCCAGATCGACGGATCCAGCACCGTGGCGCCGCTGTCCGAGGCGGCGGCAGAGGGCTTCCAGGAGGACAACGACGACGTCAAGGTGGTCGTCGGCACCTCCGGCACCGGCGGTGGCTTCGAGAAGTTCTGCGCCGGCGAGACCGACATCTCCGACGCCTCACGGCCGATCAAGGACGAGGAGGCAGCGACCTGCAAGGCCGCCGGGATCGAGTTCGAGGAGATCACGGTGGCGAACGACGGGCTCGCTGTGGTGGTGAACAAGGACAACCCCATCACGTGCCTCACCGTCGAGCAGCTCAAGAAGATCTGGGAGCCCGGCTCGAAGGTCACCAACTTCAACCAGGTCGACCCGTCCTTCCCCGACCTCGAGCTCAAGCTGTTCGGGCCGGGCACGGACTCGGGCACGTTCGACTACTTCACCGACGAGATCAACGGTGAGGAGGGCGCCAGCCGCACCGACTACCAGCCGTCCGAGGACGACAACGTCATCGTCCAGGGCGTGCAGGGCAACAAGGGGGGCCTGGGCTACTTCGGCCTGTCCTACGTCGAGGAGAACCCGGACGCCCTGAAGGCCGTGGCCGTCGACGGGGGCGACGGCTGCGTCGAGCCGAGCACCGAGACGGTCCTCGACGGCACCTACAAGCCGCTCGGCCGTCCGCTGTTCATCTACGCCACCACGAAGACGGTGGAACGGCCGGAGGGCTTGGCCTTCCTGGAGTACTACATCGAGAACAGCGACGAGATCGCCGAGCAGGCGCTGTACGTGCCGCTGTCGGACGAGCAGAAGAAGGAAGCGACGGCCAAGATCGAGGCGCTGAAGGGCTGACCCGGTCCGGTCGGCCGTTTCGACGATCCGCCACACTGCCCACGTGACCCACCCGCCATCCGAGCCGCCATCCGAGCCGCCATCCGAGCCGCCATCCGAGCCGCCATCCGAGCCGGGAGCCCCACCTCTGTGACGTCCATTCCCTACGGCGGTCGCCGGCCCGGGCCCGGCACGGCCGAGCTCGCCAGATCGCTCCGGAAGAGCTCGCCGCGTGTCGGTGAGCGGGTGATCGAGGGGTTGCTGTTCCTGGCCGCCCTGCTGTCGGTCCTCACGACCATCGGCATCCTGGTGGCGCTCCTCGGTGGCACCCTCGAGTTCTTCCGTGAGATCCGCGTCGCCGACTTCCTGTTCGGCACGACCTGGACGCCACTGTTCGCGAACGGCTCCTTCGGCGTCCTGCCGATTCTGAACGCAACCTTGCTGATCACCGGCATCGCCATCCTGGTGGCCGCCCCGCTCGGCCTGGGCGCCGCGCTCTACCTCTCGGAATACGCCGGGCAGCGCTCGCGCAAGGTGCTCAAGCCGGTGCTCGAGGTGCTGGCGGGCATCCCGACCGTCGTCTACGGCTTCTTCGCCATCAGCTTCGTCACGCCCAGCGTGCTGCGCCCGCTGCTCGGCGAGGCGAGCATAGGGATCTTCAACGCCCTGTCGGCCGGTCTGGTCATCGGCATCCTCATCATCCCGATCATCGCCTCGCTGTCGGAGGACGCCCTGTCGGCCGTGCCGCAGGCGATGCGGGACGGCGCCCTTGCTCTCGGGGCGACCCGCACCAAGGTCGCCCGTAAGGTCGTGCTCCCGGCGGCCCTGTCGGGTGTCATCGCCTCCTTCGTCCTGGCGCTCTCGCGCGGGATCGGCGAGACCATGGTGGTGGTCATCGCCGCAGGCTCCATCGCGCAGCTGACGCTCGATCCACGCGAGCCCATGCAGACCATGACGGCGTTCATCGCGCAGGCCGCGCTCGGTGACCAGCCGGTCGGCTCGCTCGGCTACAACACCCTGTTCGCCGTCGGAACGCTGCTGTTCCTCGTCACGCTGCTCGTCAACGTGATCAGCATCCGCCTGGTCCGCCGTTTCCGAGAGGTCTACGAGTGACTGCCCAGACCGGCCTGCAACCCGACGTCCGCGCCCCGAGCAAGGGCCTGGGACGCGCCAGCAGTGCCGAACGAGTCACCGGCAAGCTCTTCGAGGTGTTGCTGTTCGCCTGCCTCGGCTTCGGCCTGCTCGTGCTCGTGGTCCTGCTCTCCGACGTGATCCGCGACGGGCTGCCGCGGTTCAACCTCGACCTGGTCCGCAACATGCCGTCGACGCGACCACTGCGCGCCGGCATCCAGTCGGCGATGATGGGCACGATCTGGGTCATCGTCACCGTCGCGGCGATCACGCTGCCGCTCGGCATCGCCGCAGCCGTCTACCTCGAGGAGTACGCCGACAAGACCCGCTGGTACAACCGCCTGATCGAGCTCAACATCCAGAACCTCGCGGCTGTCCCCTCGGTCGTCTACGGCATCCTCGGCCTGGCCTTCTTCGCCCGCGGCCCGCTGGACCTGGGCGGTTCGGTGCTCACCATCGCGCTCACGCTGTCGCTGCTGGTGCTGCCGATCGTCATCATCTCCTGCCGGGAGGCGATCCGGGCCATCCCGACGAGCATCCGCGAGGGCTCGCTCGCCCTGGGGGCCACCCGGCTGCAGACAGTGCGCCGGCAGATCCTGCCCAACGCCATCCCCGGCACGGCGACCGGCTCGATCCTCGCGCTGTCCCGGGCCATCGGCGAGGCCGCCCCGGTGCTCCTGGTCGCCGGCGGCCTCATCTTCATCACGAGCAACCCGTCGGACCTGCTCAGCCAGGCGACTGTCCTGCCCATCCAGATCTTCAACTACGTGGGCCGGCCGCAGGACGAGTTCCGCACCGTCGCCGCTGCCGCGATCATGATCCTGCTGCTGATCCTGCTGCTCATGAACGCCGCCGCGATCCTGATCCGCAACAAGTACCAGCGCAAGTGGTGACGTTCGTTCGAGCCGCACGGCACGTCTGGCAGAGTCCCGACCATGACCGACGACGAAGAGGCGACGTCCATGCCTGACAAGACCCCCGCCGCAACCTCGTCGCGCAGCATCAACCTCGACATGAAGGCCGGGGCGCACCCCGGCGAGGCCCCCACGGCCGACGGTCAGTGGAAAGGCAGCACCACCGTCCCCGACCCGGTGCTCTCGGTCCGCAACCTGAACGTGCACTACGGCTCGGCGCTCGCTGTGCGCGACGTCACCCTCGACATGGCCCGGTTCGAGATCACCGCACTGATCGGCCCGTCCGGCTGCGGCAAGAGCACCGTGCTGCGCTGCCTCAACCGGATGAACGACCTCATCCCGTCGGCCCGCGTGTCCGGCTCGGTGACCTACCACGACCAGGACATGTACGCCCCCGAGGTCGACGCGATCGAGGTCCGCCGGCGGATTGGCATGGTCTTCCAGAAGCCCAACCCGTTCCCCAAGTCGATCTGGGAGAACATCGCCTTCGGTCCCAAGGTCAACGGGACCAAGAAGGGCCTGCTGGACGACATCGTCCAGGAGAGCCTGACCCGTGCCGCCCTCTGGGACGAGGTGAAGGACAAGCTCAAGACCAATGCGTACGGCCTGTCCGGCGGCCAGCAGCAGCGCTTGTGCATCGCGCGCGCCATCGCCACCAAGCCCGAGGTCATCCTCATGGACGAGCCGTGCTCGGCCCTCGACCCGATCGCCACGGCGAAGATCGAGGACCTCATGGAGGAGCTCAAGCGCGACTACACGATCGTCATCGTCACCCACAACATGCAGCAGGCCGCGCGCGTCTCGGACCGCACCGCGTTCTTCACCGCCGAGGTGGACCCGAAGACCGGCCAGCGGACCGGCCTGCTCGTCGAGGTCAACCCGACCGGCAAGCTGTTCAGCAATCCCGACGACAGCCGTACCGAGGGTTACATCACCGGTCGTTTCGGCTGACCCCCGCCCTTCACCGACGATCTTCGGCATGTTGCTGCTGCCGTCGGCGTGTCGGCCACCAACCGACGAAGATCACCGGCGGGTACGGGTCGGTGACTCAGCCGCGGGTGTACATCACGTCGACGGCGTGCCGCCGGAAGTCCAGCCGCTCGTACACCCGCACCGCCGCGGTGTTGGACTCGTCGACGTAGAGCAGCACCTCCGTCAGGCCCCGCTGCCGCAGGCTGTGCAGACCGGCGAGGGTCAGCGCCGGGCCGAGCCCCTGGCCCTGCTCGTCGGGGTCGACCCCGACGATGTAGACCTCCCCGATCGGCGGGTGGTCGTGGTGGTGGTGCGGGGGGTGTTCGTGGGGGGGATGTTCGTGCAGCGGGTGCCCGCCGTGCACCTTGGTCCAGTGGAAGCCGACCAGCTGCGCGTCCCGTTCGGCCAGGAAGAAGCCGGCCGGGTCGAACCACGGCTCGCCCTCCCGGAGCCGCACCTGCTCGACGCCCCAGCCGCCCTGGTCCGGGTGGTCGGCGAACGCGCGGTTGTTGATCCGGGTCCATGCCTGCTCGTCCGTACCGACCGAGAAGGTCCGCAGCGTGACGCCGGGGGGCAGCGTCACCCCGGGTAGCGCCGGTGCCTCCGGTCCAGCCAGGTGCCGGCGCATCTGGAGCAGCACCCGGCTGCGGCGAAAGCCCAGCGACTCCGCCAGCCGTCGCGCCGCCGGCAGGTCACCGTGTGCCCACAGCCGCAGCCGGCCGTCGGGGCTGTGCGAGAGCAGCGCCTCGACGAGCGCCTTCCCGAGCCCACGACCCCGGGCCGGCGGGGCGACGACGAGCTCGGCGCTCGACCCTTCGACCGTGTCGGTCACATCGAGATGGCCGTACGCCAGCAGGGATTCCCCTTCGGAGACGAGCAGGTTGCGGACCTCGGCGTCCCCGCCGGAAGGTAGGTGCAGCAGGACGTGCTCGGACAGCGGAGCCGTTCCGTCCGCGGCGGCGGCCTGTTCGATCAGGGTGTGGACGGCGTGGATCTCTTCCGCCGCGAGCCGCCCTCGAAGCTCCGGCCGCGGCAGGTCGGCGTGGATCGGGGCGGGCACCGCATCGACGCTACGCGGCGGCGAGCAGGCTGGCGTAGTCAGCCCGGCTGACCGGTGCGTCGGTCAACGAGCCGTCGCTGCGTGGCACGGCGAGGTCTGCCCCGTCCAGGCGGAAGCGCACCCCCGTGGCCCGGTCCGGCGTGAGAGTCGCCACGATCTGGGCGAAGGCGAGGACCTGGGGTCGTACGAGGCCCTCCGAACCACCGAGCGTCACGACGACGGTTGGCCCCTGCGGCCGGACGCTCACGACCGACAGGCTGGCGGGGATGAGCGAGCTGGTCCCCGCCGCCTGCTCGGTCGAGGTCGGTCCGGCGAACAGCAGCTCCAGCAGCGGCTCCACCGACGTGGACTGCGGCACCGGCCGGGTGACCGGCGCGACCAGGCCGTCCCGGATGAAGTAGAGCGCGACCCGGTCGTTGCCGACCGGCTCCGGCACGCTGCTGGCCGTCGGCTGTGCGCCGACAGGGGCTCTCGCCGGGTCGAGGGCGCGCGGCTCGTCGTCCCGGGGGATGCCGCAGCCGGCAAGCAGACCGGCCACGGCCATCGCCGCCAGGGCGGAGGCCAGTGCCCGCAGTCCGCTCACGACCGGCCGCCGGGCAGCGTGACGCGGAAGCGGGCCCCCCCGCCGGGCCGGTCGGTCACGAGCACGGTCCCGCGGTGAGCCTGGACGTGTTGCAGGACGAGGGCCAGGCCCAGGCCGGTGCCCTCGCTGCCCCCCCGGGCGCTCGCCGTGCGGCCCCGTGCGAACCGGTCGAAGACCAGCTCCCGCTCCTCGACGGGGACGCCGGGGCCCTCGTCGTCGACCTCGAGCGTCAACGCGCCGCCCTCTACCGACAGCCCGATCCGCACGGCTCCGCCGCCGTGCTTGGCGGCGTTGTCGATCAGGTTGACCAGCAGTTGCTCGTAGCGCCGCGGATCGATGTCGAGCATGGCGGCCGGCTCGCCGACCGCCGGCCCCGACACGGAAAGGACGGCCGGCGCCAGACGTCGCGACTCGAGAACGGCGCGGGTCAGGGCGACGACGTCGGTGGGCCGGCGCTCGGCCGCCCGGTCGCTCCTGGCGAGCTCCAGCAGGTCGGTGACGAGCGACTCGAACCGGGCCACCTCGTCGGTGAGCAGCGCGACGGCCGCGGCGCTGCGGTCGTCGAGCTGCTCGCGCCGGCGGTCCAGCACGCTGGTCGCCGCCGACAGGGTCTGCAGCGGCGAGCGCAGCTCGTGGCTCACGTCGGCGGCGAACCGGCGATCGGCCTCGGACCGGGCGGAGACCTCGTCGACCATCTGGTTGAAGGCGACTGCCAGCTTGTCGAGGTCAGGGTCGCGGTCGCGTCCGACGCGGGCGGTGAAGTCGCCGGAGGCGATGATCCCGGCCGCGCTCGCCACGTCGCCGAGCGGCCGCAGGACGCGCCGGCTCGCCCACCAGCCCACCCCCGCGCCCGCGAGGGTCGTCACCAGCGCGACCAGCCCGAGCACGGTGGCAAGGACGGTGAGGGTGCTGCGCAGCTCGGTGAGTTCGGTGAGCTCGTAGTAGCTGGCGCCTTCCTGGAGCGGCACCCCCACGACCAGGGCCGGCTCCGCGCGCAGGCTCACCCGCTGCACCGCCGGTGTGCCCTGCTCCACGAGGCGCTGCAGGCGCTGCGGGACCGCCTCGGTGAGGCCGTCGTCGGCCGTACGCGCGAACCACTGCCCGTCGCGGCGGATGAGCGGCCGGCGGGTCTCCCCGGTGTCGAGGCTGCGCAGCACCTCGGCCAGGTCGGGGTCGTCGCCGCCGAGCCCCTGCCGGATGAGAGCCGCGTCGAAGTACGCCGCCCGCACCGCTGCCCGTTCCCGCTCGTCGAGCAGCGACTGGCGGGTCAGCTCATAGGTCGCGCCGGCCAGCGCGACCGACAGCGCGAGCGCGCCGAGCGCGAAGACGGCGGTGATCCGGGCCCGCAGGCCCCGGGCCCGCAGCCCCCTCGAGCTCATGGGCTGAGCTTGTAGCCCAAGCCGCGGACGGTGAGGACGTGGGCGGGGTTCGCAGGGTCGCGCTCCACCTTGCGTCGCAGTCGCCCGATGTGGACGTCGACCAGCCGCTCGTCGCCGTAGACGTCGTAACCCCACACCCGGTCGAGCAGCTGCTGGCGGGACAGCACCCGCCCGGTCTGGTCGGCCAGCTCGCAGAGCAGGCGGAACTCGGTACGGGTCAGATGCACCTGCTCCTCGCCCAGCAGCACCTCGCCGGCCTCCGGGCGCAGCTCGATCTCGCCGAACCGCCGGACCTTCGGGGCGTCCTCACCACTGCCGCTCGCCCGCCGGCGCAGCGCCCGCAAGCGGGCCGAGAGCTCCTTGACCGCAACGGGTTTGACGACGTAGTCGTCGGCGCCGGCCTCGAGGGCGGCGACCACGTCGTGGGTGTCGTCCCGCGCGCTGACCACCACGATGGGCACGTCGCCGAGCCGGCGCATGGCCCGGATGCAGTCGAAGCCGTCCATGCCCGGGAGCATCAGGTCGACCAGGACGAGGTCAGCCGGGTGCGCGCGATGCTCGGTGAGAGCGGCCTCGGCGGTCGGCACGTCACGCACGGTGTAGCCCTCGTCCTCGAGGGCCAGGCGCAGCGACAGCCGGATCCGGTCGTCGTCCTCGATGATCAGCAGGCGGGGCACGTAGCCATCATGGCAGGGACACCGATGCCGGCGCGGTCAGCCAGGTCCTTGCCGGGGCTGATCGCTGCGACGACCGCGACCCCGTCGGTCAGCCAGCGGGCCAACCGCGTGCACCCGGTGACCGCAAAGACTGCTTCGTCGTCCCAGGAGCTCAGCCCGTCCAGGTCGAGGACCAACCTCGAGCAGCCGCACTGCACCGCGTCGGCTGCGGCATGGAGCACCTGCCTTGCGGCGACGTCATCGAAGTGACCCGACAGGCGCAGTCGGGCCGCACCTGCCGCCGGGGCGTCGATCGAGAGGGTGAACACGATGCAGAGGGTCGCCGCCGGGTGCGACATCGCTGCAGCGCTTCGATGACGGTCCGATGACGGCGGCGCGGACAGCCGGTGCCCGTCACGGGACCGTCACGCGACGGCGGCGCGACTGCTAACTGTCCGGTGCACTGTCGCGGGGAAGCCCAACCGGAGGAGACCGCCCATGACCGTGCTGAGTGAACCGAGAAGCCGGCCGGCCGTTGCCGTCGAGGTGATCGGGGAGCTCGACCTGTCGTGCCTGGCCCGCATCCGGGTGCAGATCGACGAGGCGCTGTCGGGCCGTCCGGAGCGGCTGGTCGTCGACCTGTCGGCCTGCCCCTTCGTCGATGCGAGTGCGCTGTCGATGCTGCTCGAAGTGCACCGGCGTGCGTGCCGGGCGGGCGGGGCGCTCACCCTGCGCGGTTGCTCGCCGCGGGTGCTGCGACTGCTGTCGCTGACCGGTCTGCGCCGCGTCTTCGACCTCGAGCCGGGCAGCGGGGTCAGCGGCGCTGCGAGATGATCGGGGGGCCGGCCGGCTCGGCCGGCCGGCTGCCGGTGTCTGCGACCTCTGTGGTCGTCTCCTCCGGCAGGCTCGTCAGCGTCGGCGTGACGAACTTGTAGCCGACGTGCCGGACGGTGCCGATCAGCTGCTCGTGCTCGGCGCCGAGCTTGGCCCGTAGCCGTCGCACGTGGACGTCCACCGTGCGTGTACCGCCGTAATAGTCGTAGCCCCAGACCTCCTGCAGCAGCTGGGCCCGGGTGTAGACCCGACCCGGGTGCTGGGCGAGGTACTTGAGCAGCTCGAACTCCTTGAACGTGAGGTCCAGCGCCCGCCCGCGAAGCCGACAGGTGTAGGTGCCTTCGTCGATCGTCAGCTCGCCGGCGCGCACGACCCCGGGATCCACCGGCCCCGACTCCTGCTTGCGGCCCATCGCGAGGCGCAACCGGGCGTCGACCTCGGCCGGTCCGGTGGTGTCCAGCACGACATCGTCCACCCCCCACTCGGGCGTCATCGCGACGAGGCCGCCTTCGGTGAGCACGGCGATCAACGGCGCCGTCACACCCGTCGTCCGCAGCAGGCGGCACAGCGAGCGGGCCCCGGCGAGGTCGCGACGGGCATCGACGAGGATGGCGTCCCGCTCGGGTGCGGACAGCAGCGCGGCCACCTCGAGCGGCGCGACGCGCACCGGGTGCCCGAGCAGTCCGAGCGCCGGCAGCACGTCCGCCGAGGGTGTCATCGCATTGGTGAGGAGCAACAGTGTCGCCATGGGATGCGCCTCCGCCTCGGTTGCCGTTTCCGGTCCTTCGTGGGCAGAGGCGCCATTGCCTCAAGGTAAACACTAGCCCAGCACTACGTGTCCCGGGCGTCGACCCCCGGGTGGAAGGAGCCGACGGTGACGAGCGCCTCCGCAGGCGTCACCCTGCGCTACTGGGCGGCGGCGCGCGCAGCAGCAGGCGTCGCCTCCGAGCAGACTTCGGCGGCCACCCTCGCCGAGGCGCTGGCGCAGGCCCGCTCCGGCCGTGACGACCGCTTCGCCCGGGTGCTGTCGGTCTGCTCCTACGTCGTGGACGGCGAGCCGGTCGGAGCTCGCAACCACGCGTCGGTCGCACTGCCGTGCGGCGGGCTGGTCGACGTGCTGCCACCCTTCGCAGGCGGCTGAGCCATGCGGTCTGGCACGATCGACGGGTGACCCGACCGGTGCCGAGCAAGTCGGCGAAGGTGTCTGGCAAGGCGCCGCCGCCTGCGGCTCGTCGCGCCCGCGCCGCCAAGGCACCTGCGAAGCCGCCCGTGACCCGCAAACCGCCGGCCACCCGAGCGGTGCTGAAGCAGGATCCCGAGTTGCGCGACTGGACCGACACGGGCGCTCCCGACTACGAGCCCGAGCCTTCGGCCCCGGCGGCCACCGGATATGTAGACCACTGGAAGGCACTGCCCGAGGACGAGACGGTGATCTTCGCTCGTCCGCAGGGTTTCCCTGCGGTCGAGCGCCCTGCGGTCGAGCGTGAGCCATCGCGTCCCGCGTCCCGCGCCGCCAGACCGCCGCGGCGCGCCCCCATGATCGTCCAGGGGCTGTGGCCGGCACTGCTCGCGGGCGCGCTCGTCGGCGCTTCGGTGTTCGGACTCCTGCCGCTCGCCGGCGCCGTGCTCGGGGTGCAGGTGTTCCTCGTTCTCGGCGCGCTCGCCCTGCTGGATGCCCCCGCTGCGGGCGGGGGGTTCCTCGTCGCCACGTTGGCCGTGCTCGCCGCTGACGCCGTCATCATCTTCGGCGACGGCAGCACGGCCGGTCTGGCCGGCGTCGCCGGGGCAGGCTTCGTCGCCTCGCTCGCCCACCAGCTCGCCCGGCGCAACCGCAGCCGGGTGACCGAGTCGCTCGCGGACACTCTCGTCGTGCTGGTCGTCGCGGTCTCCGCAGCCTGCCTGCTGGCCCTGCACCGGCTCGAGGGCGGCGAGCCGCTGCTGCAGATCAGCCTGGCGGCGGCCGGTGCCGTGCTGCTCGCCGGTCGTCTCGGTGACTGGATCCTTCCCCGGCCGGGGCTCGCGGTCGGGTCGACGCGCGGTTGGCCCGGGTTGCTGCTCGGCCTCGGCGGCGGGGTCGCCGCAGCCACCGTCATCGCCGACCTTGCCGGTGAACCGCCGCTGCAGGCAGCGGTCCTGCTGGGGCTCGTTGTCGCTTCCACCGTGGCGACCGCCGATCTCGCGGTCGACCTGGGCGCCGCCGAGCTGCGTTCGGGCTGGCGGGACGCACGCCGGGTCGCAGCGCTGCGCCCGACGGCGCTGCTGTTGCCCTTCGCCGTGCTCGGGCCGGTGGCCCTGCTTGCCGCCCGGCTGCTGCTGACCTGACATGCGACGCCTCCTGATCTTCCTGATCTTCCTGCTCGTGCTGGCGGCAGTGGGCGACCGCGTTGCGGCCGGCTTCGCGGCGCGAACCGTCGCCTCGAAGCTGCAGTCGGCGGCCGGCCTTCCGGAGCGGCCGGACGTCGACATCGCCGGGGTGCCGTTCCTGACCCAGGCGGTGGCCGGGCGCTACGAGCGAGTCGAGGTGAGCGCCGACGCGGTGCCCGCCGGCGAGCTCAGCTTCGCCGAGTTGACCGCCACGCTGACCGGGGTGCAGGTGCCGCTCTCCGACGTGCGAACCGGCGACGTCGACGAGGTGCCGGTCGACATGGTCGACGCGCAGATACTGCTGGCCTACGACGAGCTGTCCCGACGCTCGGGCAACCGGCGGCTGACGGTCACGTCCGCAGGCGATCGAGTCCGGGTGACGGGCAGCGTGCAGGTGCTCGGCCGCACCGTCGAGGCCACCGCGATCAGCGCGCTGACCGTCGAGGGGGAGGATCTGGTGGTCACCGCGGAGTCGTTCGAGGTGGGTAACGACGCTGCGGACGCCGCCGTGACTCGGGCGCTACGGGGCCGTCTCGATCTGCGGATCCCGGCGGGTGGTCTGCCGTACGACCTGATGCTCCGTGGTGTCGAGGTCGAGCCGGGCGGGGTGGCCCTGCGCGCCACCGCCCGCGACGTGGTCCTGTCCGCCCCGCCCTGAGCCCCTCCGCCCTTCCGCCACCCGCCCGTCGTCCGCCCGCCTGGCGCCGGGGTGGCATCACACCGCCCAGGGGGTGTACCGAAAGGGGGACGATCGACCTGTTTCCGGTGCACCCTGCACCGTTTCCGGTGCGATCGACCCGAATCCGGTGCAGGGCGCCAGCGCGATGCGCCCACCCGAGGCGAGTCGGCCCGCAGGGACTGGCCCGCAGGGACGGCCCCGGTCGGACCGGCCGACCGGGGGAAGCCCCTCCGGCGGGCCGGCGTTGCACACCGGCGTGACCGGTCTGGCGATCCTGTGTGCGGCGGTGGTGCTGACCGTCGTGACCGGCCTGGTGCTCCAGCAGCGCAGCGGCACCCTTCGCGCCACCCGGCCGGACGACAGCCTGCGACTGGTGCTCGCCGAGCTCGGCGCCGTCCCCGGCGAACGCGCCACCCTGCTGCAGTTCTCCAGCGCCTTCTGCGCCCCGTGC
>JAHWJP010000006.1:23507-50729 GCA_019348355.1 Actinomycetota bacterium | reverse complement strand
AGGCGCAGCCGTCGCATCGGGATACCGAGTGCTGCGGCGACGTCCTCACCGAGCGCGACAGCTTCCAACGGCCGGCGCAGCAGCAAAGCCAGGGGAAGCAGCACGATCAAGGTGATGCCGACGGCGCTCACGTGCTCCCAGCCTCGGCCGTGCAAGCTCCCGGTCAGCCAGACCGCGGCCTTGGTGGCCTGATCGACATCGCCGACGGTCAGGGCCCACTGCACGAGCCCGAGGAACACGGCGTTGAGGATGATCCCGACGAGCACGACGCGCTGGGTTCCGGGCAGCGCCCCGATGCGCCGTGAGGCGATGCCCAGCACCAGCGCCGCGGACAGCAAGGCGCCGCCGACCGCGCCGAGCGGCACACCTACCTCGGACAGGCCGGCGGCTGCGCCGCCGTATCCGGCGGTCGCGCCGCCGGCGGTGATCAGCACGAGGACCGCACCGGCGCTGGCGCCGTTGACAACGCCGAGCACGTCGGGAGAAGCGAGGGGGTTGCGGGTCAGCGCCTGGGTGAGCGCTCCGGCGGTCCCCAAAGCCATGCCGACGAGCACCGCCACAACGGTTCGTGGAAGGCGGAACTCGCGCACGGTCAGGGTGACGCCCCGATCGGCGGTGCCTGCCAGTCCGGCCAGTACGTCGGTGATGGGCAGGAGCCGGGTGCCCAGCGCCGTCGACAGCACTGCCAACGCGACGACGGTGCCCAGCAGGGCGCCGGTCGCCGTGGCGCTGCGCCGGTCCACCAGAACCGAAAGGCGGCCACCGCCGGTGCTGAGCAGCACCTCGCTCCGCGCGGTCAGCACGCTCATACCTGCCCGCCGCTGCGAGCGCGGCGCAGCAGCGCCAGAGCCAGTGGGGCGCCCACCAGTGCGGTCACCACGCCCGCGGGCAGCTCGTTGGGGCGCACGACGACCCGGCCGACCACATCGGCCACGACGAGCAGCGCGGCGCCCAGACCCGCCGAGAAGCCCAGCAGCCACGCGGTCCGTGCTCCCGACAGGGCCCGGGCCGCGTGCGGCACGGCCAGACCGATAAACGCCAGGGGTCCGGCGGCGGCGACCGCCGCTCCGGTCAGGACGACGACAGCGGCGCCGGCGGTGAGCCGGGCGCGTCGCAACCGCACCCCGAGCGCCTGGGCGCTGTCCTCACCGAGGGCGAGCGCGTCGAGGCTGCGACACGACAGCAGGCTCAGGACAGCCCCCACCGCGATCGGCGGCGCGACGGTCGTCAGCGTCGCGGAGCCGCGCCCCGCGAGCGAGCCGACGAGCCAGAAGCGGTACTCGTCGAGGGTCTGCGCATCGACCAGCACAACGGTCGAGGCAACCGAACCCAGGACCGCTGACAGAGCCACCCCGATCAGCGCGAGCCCCTGTGGGGTACGCGCGACGGCAGCCCTGCTCCCCAGCAGCAGCACCAGGCAGCCGGCGGCGGTGGCGCCGCCGACGGCGAGCAGCAGCTGCGGCGCGAGTGTCGTGATCCCGAAGACGAACGCGCCACAGACGATCGCGAGCGCGGCGCCGGCAGAGACACCGAGTAGCCCGGGGTCGGCCAGTGGGTTGCGGGTCAGCGACTGGGCGACGGCACCTCCGACACCCAGAGCCGCCCCGACCAGCAGACCGAGCAGGGTGCGAGGAAGCCGCTGGTCCAGCACGATGATCGAGGCGTCACCGACCCCGCGGCCGGTGAGGGCGGCGACGACCTCACCCAGGGCCAGTGCGCGGCTGCCCAGCGCCAGCCCGAGCGCGGCCGCGCCGATCACCGACAGCAGGACCAGCACAGCGCTCAGCCCGAGCCGCACCCGGGCACCGACCGGACCTGGCTTCAGGGCCGCGGCGGGCGTTCGTTCGGCGAGCAGGGTCACGTCAGCCGTCGCAGACCGACAAGCTCGTACACGTCCGGCGTACCGACCGTGCCGCCACCGGCGCAGGATGTGAGGCGGGCGGCGGTCCCGGGTCGGGTCCTGACGTGCACACACCACCGGGTACCGACGAGCAGCTCGACGCACGTCCCCATGGCGGCAAAGGGCGCGCTGCTGACCGGTCGCACGGCGTGCACGGCCGCCTCCTGCAGGTGCTCGCGGACGAAGTAGTCCGCAGCCTGGACGGCGGAGGGCAACCCGGCTCGGCCGCGCAACCGGCGCAGCAGCACCCGACCACCCGCGAGCGCCTCTGCCAGCTCTGGCACATCCGTCGGAGACAGACCGCCGTGGTAGGTGCCGTCCGGCAGCGCGACGACATTGGGGGCGAAGCGGTCCCCGCCGACGTGGTTCGTCTCCCACACCTGTCCGGGCAGTTGCGCGTCGAGCAGCACCGCCAGCGGCCGGCCGAGCCGGGCACAGCAGACGTCCCGCCGGCCGTGCGTGCACACCAGCACCACCGGCTCGCTCGCCCGCGTGCCGAAACCGGGCGGGGTGCCATCCGCAAGAGCGGGAATGTCCAGGTCGGTCAGTGCGCGCAGGTCCGTCAGCGTCCGTCGCTCGGTCCAGGTCCGGCCTGGCCGGCAGGAGGCGAGGACCACCGTGGCGGCCGGTCGGCGGCGATCCACCAGACGCCGGATGAGCTGCGGCCGCACGCCGGCTTCGGTCGCCGCCTCCAGCACGTCACGAGCGGGACCCGGAAAGTCCTGCGGCAGACCAGAGGACGGCCATGGCCCCGGGTGCTCGACCAGCAACCACGACGAGGCGAGTTCGGGCGCACTCGCGTACAGCGGCTCGTCGAGGTCCGCCCGTACGGCGGCGCAGCTCGCGTCGAGGGAGCGGTGGGCACTTGACACGAGGTGTGAAGTTAGGTGAGGTTGCCCTAACTTGCAAGTCCGATGAGGAGCAGCCGCCTGGGCTTCCGCGGCGCTTTCGACGCGCCCGGGATCCGCCGTGAGAGGACACCATGGCCGAAGTTGAGCTCGCCGTTCTGGCCCGCACAGCGGTGGACTGCTCGCGTCTGGGCTCCCTCACCACCTACGACCGCCACCCGAGCAGCCAGCACACCGCCACCATCCCCCTGCGGGCGCGGCCAGACGGCTCCGTGGAGCTGCAAGTGACCTGCGGCAGCGTCAGTGCCGGCCAGCTGCTGGCCCGCCCCATCGCCACGTTGCACGTCGCGCCGGCCGGCTACGAGGCGGTGCTGCTGCGGGGCTCAGCCCGCCGCCTGCCGCGCACGAGCACGCAGGCAGGTCTTGTCTTCCACCTCGAGGCCGCGATCATCCGGGTGGGCGCCCGTTCCGCGCTACTCGACGAGCGGGCCTACCGCGGTGCTGCTCCCGATCCGCTGCGGCACGACGCCCCGGTCGTGCTCTCCCACCTCAACGACACCCATGCCGACGCTCTGGCGGCGTGCCTACGCGCCCGCGGACAGGATGCCGCCTTCGCCCGCGCCACCCGGCTCGACGCTCGGGGCCTCACCATCGTGACCGTCGGAAGCACCGGCGTCGCCACGGTGCGGCTGGACTTCCCGGCGGCCGTGGCGAGCCTGAACGAGCTTCCAGCAGGGATGGCTTGCCTGCTCACCCCGACTACGACACCGCACCCCGGCGGTCGCTCCAGCCGCCAAGTTCCGCCAGCGTCCGCTGCGGCACCTCACGAGCCTGCCTGACGCGACAGCGGGAGTGAGTGTGGGTTGCCCTACCACCACCGAGGCTCCCTGCTCGCGCAGCCGCGGTTGTGTCACGGGCGGCTGGTGTGCAGCGGCTGGTGACCGTGCGCCTGCTCAGCGGAGGCCGGCGCCGGAGGGTCGGGGCGTGCGCTGCAGGTGCACGAAGGCGGGTGCGGGGTGCATGAGGAACGCCGTGTGGGAGATGTTCCAGGAGTACGCGCCGGCCATGGTGAAGACGACGAGGTCGCCCGCGCGCAGCGCGGGCAGCGGCACGTCGCGGGCGAGGACGTCCCGGGGCGTGCACAGCTGCCCGACCAGCGTCACCGGCTCACCGGCGACCGCCGGCCGGGGAAGGTCGGCTGGCCAGGTCTCGATCGGCACGACCGTGCACGGCTGGTCGTGACCGCGCGCGGCGGGCGTGCGCAGGTGGTGCGTGCCGCCGGCGAGCACGGCGAAGGCGCGCCCGTAGGATCGCTTCACGTCCAGCACGGTGGTGACGTAGCACCCGGCGTACGCCGTCAGCGAGCGCCCGGGCTCGACCTTCAGCCGCAGCCCCGGGTGTCGGCGGACCAGGTCGGTGAGCGTCTGTCCGTACGCCGGCCAGTCGAACCGCGCTGCCGGGTCGGCGTAGTCGACTGCCATGCCGCCGCCGAGGTTGAGCTCCTCGAGCCGGTTGTCGGTGCGGCGCGCCCAGTCCAGCGCCCAGCGCACCGCCTGCTGTGCGACGAGCGCGCAGCCCGCCGCGTCGAGCCCGCTCGCCAGGTGCAGGTGCAGCCCGCGCAGCCGCAGCCAGGGGCTGGCCGCAACGAGCCGGGCGGCTGCGTCGAGCCGGGACGGGTCCAGTCCGAACGGGGTCGGCCCGCCGCCCATCGCGAGCGCGGCGCCGGGGACGTGCAGCGGGGCGTTGACCCGCAGCAGCACGTCGATCGGACGTCCGGCGGCGGCGGCGAGACCGGTGAGTAGGTGCAGCTCGCGCTCGCTCTCGACGTGCAGCCGGTGCACGCCCCGGTCGGCGGCGAGGGCCAGTTCGGCCTCGCTCTTGCCGGGGCCGCCGAACGACAGCGGTGCGGTCGGCACCGCGGCGGCGGCGTGGCTCAGCTCCCCGCCGGATGCGACCTCGAAGCCGTCGACGTGCGGGGCGAGACAGCGCAGCACGTCCGGGTCGGGGTTGGCCTTCGCTGCGTACAGCAGCTCGACCTGCGAGGGCAGGGCGGCGCGGACGGCCGCAGCCCAGGTCGCCAGGCCGGCGTGGTCAGTGATGTAAGCAGGCAGCGGCAGGTCGGGGGAGCGGCGGACGTGGTCGAGGACCGCAGCCGGCGCACCGTTGCTCACTGCCCGGCCGCCGCACGGTCCGGGGCGGCCGCGGCCGGCCGGTCACCGAGCGGGTTCGGCACCGGGACGTACCCGGCGGCGCGGTCGGCCTGCCGCTCCCAGCGCAGCAGCAGGTTCGCCTTGGCGGGCAGCGGAACGCCGGACAGCAGGGCGCGCAGCTGCGGCGCGTCGCCGGACGTGGCGCGAAAGCGCAGCACCGCGGCGCGCAGCCGGCCCCAGAGCACGTCCTCGAGCTCGGGGTGCACGTCGGCGACCGCGGACAGCACCTCGGACAGGTGGTTGACGACCAGGCAGTAGACGACCCGGTCCCAGCCGCGGCCCGCGTCGTAGGCGACCTGCGTCGCGACCTCGGCCGGGAGCTCGGCGAGCTCGGCGCACCACCGACTGTCGATGAGCTTGGTCCCCTCCAGGTCCCGCAGCAGGGCGTGCACCGGCAGGCCGTCGACGTCGACGGCGACGAGGACGTTCTGCAGGTGCGGCTCGAACACCACTCCCCAGGCGAAGTACGCCGACAGCACCGGTGGCAGGACGGCGGCCACCCATGCGTCCCACCAGGCGACGGCCGCGTCGGCGCCACCACCGAGGCGGGCGAGCAGGGCGCGCACGGCCCAGGGACCGCGAGCGTGCTCGTCAGCGACGGCGGCGGCCAGCAGCGGGGTGGTGCCAGGCAGCAGACGGTCGGTGACGCCTTCGCGGGCGATCACCCCGAAGCTCTCCAGCAGGTCGCGTCGGCCGTCCAGGTCGACGCTGCGGTACGCCGGTTCGCGCAGCAGCGCGGTGCCCGGGTGGCGCGCAGCGAGATCGGCGGCCACCGGGTCCAGCAACTCGGTGAGCGCGACGGCGCCGGTGAGCTCGTACGCGGCGTTGCGGCGCACGCAGTTGGTGATGCGGACGTCGAGGGACAGCTTGCAGAAGCCGCCCGCGGGATGCCAGACGGTGCGCACCGAGGAGGTCGGGACCACGTGCGGACCGGACGCGCCGAGGTCGACGAGCCGGCCGTCGGCCAGCGCCGCGACCACGGCCGGGTCGGTGCGTAGCCGCTCCCACTGGCCGGGGTGCACTGGCAGCACCGCCCGGCCGTCAACCTCGCCGGCGATGCGGGCGAGCAGCGCCTCCCCGCCGGTGGCTGTCTCCTGCCGTAGCACCTCGGCGGACACGGCCAGCCGCCGGAGCCGGAACCGGGCCGCCACCTCGGGGGCGTGCGGCAGCCACTCCTGGGCGTGACCGGACCGGGCCTTGCCGGAGGGGTGGTAGCGGTGGCCGTGCACCAGCGCCTGCTCCGAAGCCAGCCAGATACTGAGCAGGTCGGCAGGCGGGGCGTCGGCAGCCGCGGGACGGGCGGCCAGGAGCGCGGCCATCGTCTGCGCACTGCTCTCGACCTGTCCGAGCAGCTCGTCGTTGTCCCGGCCGGTGCGCAGCCGCAACTCCTCACACAGCAGGTCCGCCAATGTCCGCCAGTCGATCGGCCGCCACCCGGCGCCGTCCGGCACCTCGACCGGGCCGATGAACCGGTGCGCGCCGACCCGTGAGTGCCGCCGGAGCCGGGCGCGCAGCACCCGCTCGGCTCGGGGCAGCCGCGCGACGAGGCGGTCACCGACGACGTCGGCCTGCCCTTCCGGCCCGGACAGCTCCCGCAGCGCGCAGTTGAGCAGGGTGTGCGTGACGACGTCGTCGACCGAGGGGGCTTCGGTGGTCGCGACGGCCGGTGGGGGCAGCAGCAGAGTCATGGGGCGCTCCTGTCAGAACGGGCGAGGGGGAGGGGTCGGGCGCGCACGCCCAGGGCGAGGACGACGGCCAGCGCGACGGCCGCGCCGAGCAGGAAGGGGACGGCCGCGCCGGCGCGCGGCGCGAGCAGCGAGGCGGCGACGCCGGCGAGCACGGCACCGCCTTTGGAGAACAGCTCCAGCGTGCCGAACAGGGCGCCCGGACGACGGCCTGCGGCGACCGCGGCGGTGTGCAGGCTGAGGGCGACCAGCCCGGCGGTCAGGCCGGCCCCGAGCATCAGCCGCCCGGCGACCAGCCCGGCCAGCCCGGCCGGGACGGCATGCACGGCGAGCCCGGCGGCGACGGCGGCGAACCCGCCGGCCAGCGCGCCGGGCGCCCGGGCGGGGTGCCGGCGCAGTGCGGCCAGCGCCGGTCCGGCTGCCACCAGGTAGACAAGGTGCGGGAGCGCGAACAGCAGGCCGCCGGCCGCGTCGCCGGCGTCCGGCACGTTCTCGCGCACGAGCACGAGGAAGTAGGGGAACGACACGACCGTCGCGAAGACCAACGCCGCCTCAAGGGCGTACAGCGGGGCGGCCGGAAGCAGTTCGCCCTCCTCGTCCCGATCGCGCTGCCGGCCGGGCCCGGACGTGTGCGGTTCGGGTAGGCCGGCGACGAGCAGCGCGGCGAGCAGCGGCAGCACGGCCAGCCGCCCGTACAGCGCCTGGGGCCCGACCCAGGTCGACAGCAGCCCCACCGTCACCGGGGCGGCGACGAGCGCGGCCCGGGCGGACAGCTGCATGGCGGTCAGCGCCCCGGCCAGTTGCGCGCCGCGCAGGGAACTGGCGAGGTAGGCGTGCGAGGCGGAGAAGGTCCCGCCGAGCAGCCCCTGCAGCACCAGGACCGCGGCGAACTGCTCCAGCGTGGTGGCCTGCGACGCCAGCCAGAACGACAGCGCCAGCCCGAGCTGGGCGCGCAGCAACAGCCGCTTGCGCCCGAACCGGTCGGCCACTCGCCCCCACAACGGGGCGCTGACCGCCACGCACACCGTCGGCACGACGTACAGCACCCCGGCCCAGCGCGCGGTCGGGTCGCCGAGCGCGGGCAGCAGGTCGGGAAAGAACGGCGGCAGACCCAGCGCCGCGAACGACGCGACGAAGTGGCACGCCACGACGACGGCCACGGCTCGCCGGTCAGCCACGACCGGACAGGGAGGTGCGCGGCAGATAACTCGGGGCGGTCCCGGCGTAGTGCTTGTTGACGTCGCGGGCCGCCGTCCGGGTCTTCGGCAGGAGCGTCCCGGCGGTGATCATCCCCTTGACCGGCAGCCGCTCCGCCTCGAGGACCCGGGCGCGCAGCAGCGCGACATCGCGCCGGTCGGCGTGCTCGTCGGCGGCCCGCTCGAGGTGCCCGCGCAACGCGGCGAACAGGTGCACCCGCCGTGCCCGGTCACCGTCGGTCAGCGCCGAGATGACGCTCGCCGCGCACAGATGCAACGAGATCGTGGTGAAGACGTCGCACAGCTCACCGACGTCGCGCGCCCACAGCCGTCCGTCGGCGAGCACCGGCGCCGGCGCACCCGCGCGGCTGGCCGCGAGCACCTCGCGGTCCAGGCGCGGCCCGTCGTCGTCCTTGAGCAGCAACCGCAACCGCGGACCTCCGCCGTCGTCGTCGACGACGACGGCGGTGTTCTGCTGATGCGCCTCGAGGGCGATGCCGTGCACCAGCCAGAGCCGGACGTGTACGTCGACCAGCAGCGCGAGATAGGTCTCGACCAACGCCACGAGATCTCCGCCGTACGACGCGTCGGCGACCTGCTGGGCGACGGTGCGGCCGTCGGCGAGCCGGGCGGCCAGCGCGGCGACGGGCACCACCCGGGCCTGATCAAGCCCGGCCGGCCAGCGCCGGACCAGGGCGGCCAGCAGATCGGTACCGGCGTGCACGAACGTCGTCTCATCGGCATGCAGCACCCGGTCGCGCAGCGCGGGGTCGGCGGCAACCAGCTCCTCGAGCAGCCGCTGCACGGCGGCCCCGTCCTGCAGCGAGTCCGGGGACAGGGTGCGGCGGTTGAGCCGGCCGAGCGTGCTGGTGGCCAGGGGCAGCTTCACGTGCAGCTCGGGCTGCTCGGCCAGCGCGACGGTCCGCATAGACAGGGTCGGGACGACGTCGAGCAGCGCGCGCGGCGCGAGCACGGCGGTGGCCGTCAGCCCAGCACGGTCGATCACGTCGAGCAGCGGGCCAGCGGCGGTGAGCGGGTGCACCGGGACCGGTAGGTGCGTGGCGTCGTAGCCGGCGTCGAGCCCGACGTCGGCGCAGGTCGGCCAGCACGCGGGGCGGGTCCCGGAGCAGGTCAGGGCGGTCCAGGGCAGTGCCACCCAGTGCAACGGGAAGCGGTTCCCGGTCTCCGGGGCGTGTCCGGCGAGGTCGTCAACGGTGAGGCCGGTGCGGGCGGCCGAGGTGGGGTAGAGCGGATGCCTTCTGCCGGCGGCGAGGCCGTCCAAGGCGAGCGCGCCGCGCGCCCCCGTGGCCGTCGGCGCATCGGCGAGCCGGGCGAACAGCCCGGGGCGGGCCGCGGCGGCGAGCGCCTCGGCCGCCTGCGCGTCCCGGCACTCCTGGCGCAGGGCGGCCACCCCCTCGATCGCCTCCGCGTCGTCGCCGGGGGTGAGCAGCGCGAGTACTGCGTCAGGCGAAGTGAGCACGGCAAACGTGTCGGCCCGGCGGACTGAGGCGTCGCGCACGCTGTGGTCGGCCAGCAGCCCGCCGCCGCCGACCGGCACCAGCAGACCGGCGCCGTCCTGCGTCGGCAGGTGCAGCCAGCCGCCGTCGTCGAGGTCCGGGCGGCGCGAGAGAGTCGCGGCAGTGCGCAGGCCGAGCGCGTCCTCGCGCAGCAGCGCCTCGAGCAGGACGGCCAGCAGCGGCGGGTTTCCCCGTGCGACCTCCGCTGGCGGCGGCGTGTCGACCGTCGCGGTCATGCCGCCACCCGCCAGGTGTGCTCGGCGAGGAATCGCTCGACCGCCGCGTCGACCGCCCGGCGGTCCGGGCCGACGGCGCGCACCACGCCGAGGTAGTCCCGGTTCGTGCCGGTCAGCTCGCGGTGCTCGCCGACCGCGCGCATCGGGCGGTACGACACCCGCACCGGGCCGTCGAGGTCGAACCGACCAGGTGCCTCGACGAGCACACCCGACCGCTCCGCGCACGGGTACTCGACCCGGGCGTGCCCGGCCGCCGGCGGCGCGGGCTGCGGCAGCGAGTCACCCAGGTGCAGGCGCAGCACGTGCTCGAACAGCGGCTCGTTGAGCAGGTCGGCGAGCAGGAACTCGCAGGAGTCCCCGATTACCCGGTAGTTGACCTCGACCAACCGGGCCCGCCCGCGGTCGACGACGAACTCGGTGTGGCAGGCGCCGAATCCGACCCCGAGCGCCGCGAGCTGGTCCAGCACCTGCTGCTGGACGTGGCCGGGCAGGTCGGGGCACCAGTCCAGCCGCTCTTCCACGAACGTCGGCGGCGGGCCGAGCGTGGTGCGGAAGCCACCCAGCACCCTGAGCCTTCGGCCGTCGCCGAGCGTCTCCAAGGTGTGCAGCGGCCCGTCCAGGAACTCCTCGACGAGCAGCGGCACCCCCGGCCGACGGGCGGCGATCTCGGCCACCCGAGCCTGCGCCTCCTCCCGCGTCGCGACCAGGTAGACGTCCTCGCTCGCCACCCCGGAGCGGGGCTTGACGACCGCCGGCAGTGGCAGGTCGGCCGGCAGCGGCTCGTCCGCCACGACCTGGCGCGCCCACACCGCGTGCAGCCCGACCCCGGCCAAGGTCCGGCGCATCAGCCCCTTGTCCTTGCCGCGCAGCGCCGCGCGCCAGTCCTTGCCGGGCAGGCCGAGGTAGTCGGCGATGAGCGCTGTGGGGACCTGCAGGTGGTCGCTGTTGCTGAAGACGGCGGCAGGGTGGTCACCGGCGGTCACGAGGTCGAGGACGGCGCCGGCGTCGTGCACATCGCAGCGGCGGACGTCCTCGTCGAGCGCCGGCCAGCGCGGCGGGTCGTCGGTCAGCAGCAGGACCGGCAGGTCGAGCGCCCGGGCGGCAGGCAGGAAGCCCTCAAGGACGGCCTCGGTCGGCACGGTGGCCAGGACGACGAGAGACACAGGACTCCTTCAGGACTGTACTTAGGTTAGGCTTCCCTTAGTAATAGCAGATGTTGCGAAGCGCACGCCACGAGGTCTCGAACGGGCGCCGTTCCAAGGTGCGGTGCACGCTGGGTCCGCACTCACTGGGACGGCGGTCCCGCTCAGAGGTTCTCGGCGCCGTCCCCGCTGCTCGCGCACGACGAAGATCCCAGCGGCGGCGAGGCGAGCTGGTTTGTACTTTCAGGCCGCGACGACGGCACGGATCGTGGCAGGAGGCTACGAGCCGATAGTCGATGGCGGCGCGGTAGCCGGCCATATGCGGGCGGGCGGCCCGGCGGCTGCTTCCTCGACCACCGGACCTAGCCCAGACCCAGCCTGAGACCTCGCGGCCACCGCCGGGCCGGGCGCGGCGGGGTACACCGATCTTCGGCCGCCATGCGCCGCGGGCGACCTTCGACCCGGCTCCCTGGTCGCGGCGTCCGGTAACGCGGCACAGCTATGGCTGGCGGCGGACCACCAGAAGGCATACGTCGTCCTCGGTGCGGTCGGGCTCGGCACCAGAGCTCCGAGGACTGCGAGGCGATGCTCTCCGGCGTGGTGTGGGCAGGCACGCGTGGGCTTCCAACTGGTCAGGCATCAATCCGCAAGTCGGTTGCCGGTCAAGGACCTCGTCGCTGAGTGGTGCTGCGATGTCAGACCGATGCGGGCTTGAGTGCCTGTCGCTTCACGACGTCGAGCAGGGTAACGAACATCATGGACCACCTCCCTCGCATGGAATTGGCGAAGACGGCGGTCACCCGGTGAACATGACCGCCATGGCCCAGATCGGGTAGACGAGCCCGGTTGCGGCCAGCGGCACCCCGATGCCATTGAGAAGGAACGCCAGCACCACGTTCTGCTGCGTGCGGCGATAGCTCCGTTGTCCGATGTCTCGGGCGATGAGCACGGCGTCGAGCCGGTTGCCGACGATGATGACGTCGGCGGACTCGATGGCGATGTCGCTGCCACCGCCCATGGCGATGCTGACATCTGCTTGCACGAGCGCCGGCGCGTCGTTGATGCCGTCACCGACCATCGCCACCCTGCCGTCGCGCTGCAGGTCCCGGACGATCTCGGCTTTGTCCTGCGGGAGGACTTCGGCCCGGACCCCATCGATACCCAACTCGCGGGCAACACGCTGCGCGGCCCGGCGATTGTCCCCGGTCACCATCACCGGGGTGATGCCCTGCCGACGCATCTCGTCCAGCGCGGCGCGGGCGTCGGGACGGATCTGATCACC
Organism: Actinomycetota bacterium; assembly: GCA_019348355.1. Classification (GTDB taxonomy): domain Bacteria; phylum Actinomycetota; class Actinomycetes; order Mycobacteriales; family SCTD01; genus SCTD01. The sequence continues at coordinate 38,713 of JAHWJP010000006.1, read as the reverse complement.
CAGGGCGATCAGACCCAGAAACTGGCCGTCCCTGGCGACCAGCCACCACGGTCCGCCCGGCCTCCTCGAGCTCGGCCACACGATCACCCAGAGGACCAAGCCTGCCGGCACGTTCGGAGATGAACGACGGCCGGCCCACCAGCACGGCCGCCCCGTTGACGAGAGCTCGAACACCCTGTCCGCTGAAGGACTCGAACTCCATCCCGGCGGCGACCTTCAGGCCACGTTCGCGGGCGGCGACGACGATGGCCGCGCCGAGCGGGTGCTCGGACGGCGCTTCGGCGGCCGCGGCCAGCGCCAGCAGCTCCTCGTCGTCGCCTCTGGCTTCGAGCTCTCGGACGGTGGAGACGCCCTCGGTCAGGGTGCCGGTCTTGTCGAAGGCGATGCGGCGGATCTGGCCGAAGGTCTGGAAGGCTTCCCCGGTGCGCAGCACGATGCCCTGCTCGGCGGCGTCGCCGGTCCGCGGACGAGCCCGAGTGGCGCGGCCATGCCCATCGTGCACGGGTAGGCCATGCTCAGGAAGCCGAGGGTGGCTATCAGGGCGCGGTTGATGTCCGGCCCGTCTCCCGACAGCGCCGGCACCACGGTCCAGAAGAGCCCGGCTGCCACGGCGAGCGCGAGCACGACTCACGAGGTGGCCGGGACGCGGTCGGGCTGTGCTGCGTCGACGGGCTGGCGGCCGACGCTGGCGATGGCATCGAACAGCAGGGACGGCCGACGGCCGATGCTGTTGAGGAAGATCAGGGTGACCGAGGCGGCCATCGCGACCATCGCCCACACCGGGTACACCAGGCCGGTGCTGGCCAGCGGAATCCCCACGCCGTTGAACAGGAACGCCAGGCCGACGTTCTGGCGGGTGCGGCGGTAGCTGGAGCGGCTCAGGCCGCGGGCGGTGAGCACGGCGCGCAGGTCATTGCCGACGATGATGACGTCGGCGGACTCCACCGCGATGTCGGTTCCCGCGCCCATGGCGATCCCGACGTCGGCCTGCATAAGCGCGGGGGCGTCATTGATGCCGTCTCCGACCATCGCCACCCGCCTGCCGTCGGCTTGGAACTCGCGGACGATGTCGGCCTTGCCTTCGGGCAGCACTCCGGCGCGCACGTCGTCGATGCCGAGCTGCGCGGTGACATGCTGCGCGGCCCGGGCGTTGTCGCCGGTCACCAGGACCGGCGTGATCCCGGCGTGCCGGAGCTGGGTGACGGCTTCCGCTGAGTCGGAACGGATCTCGTCGCCGAGGGCGATCAGCCCGAGTGGCCTGCCATCGACCGCGACGGCCACGACCGTCCGTCCGGAGTTCTCCAACCGGGTGATTCGTGCGGCCACCGCGCTCAGGTCGACGCCCTTTTCGGTGAGGAACCCGGGCCGGCCCACAAGCACCGCCTGTCCGTCGACCAGGGCGCGGACCCCGAAGCCGGTCACGGACTGGAAGTCCTGCGCCGACGGAACGGTGAGCCCTCGCGTTGTGGCGGCCTCGACGACGGCGCGGGCCAGCGGGTGCTCCGACGACGCCTCGGCACCGGCGGCCAGGGCAAGGAGTTCGTCGTGATCGACGAGCGACTCGATCTCGCGGACCGCCGGCCGGCCTTCGGTCAGGGTGCCGGTTTTGTCGAGCAGGACGGTGCGTACCGAGCCGAAGGTCTGGAACGCCTCACCGGTCCGCATGATGATGCCGAGGTCCGCTGCCTCCCCGGCTGCCCGCACGATCGCGAGCGGCGCCGCGATGCCGACGGCGCATGGGTAGCCCATTACCAGCACCCCCAGACCGGCGAAGATGGCCCGCCGCACATCCGGCTCGCCGTCGATGACGTAGGACCCGAGCAACCAACCGGTCAGGGCCACCGCCGACACGATGAGCACGGTGGGGGTGTAAACGCGCAGCACCCGGTCGACCAGGTGCAGGATTCCGGGCTTGAGGGCACGGGCGTCCTCGACGTGCCGGACGACCTGGGCCAGGAAACTGTCGGTCCCGATCTTGCTCACCTGGACCAGCAGCGTCCCGGCGGTGTTGATGGACCCGCCGACGACCTCGTCGCCGACTCCGCGCTCCACCGGGACGGGCTCGCCGGTCACCAGCGACAGGTCGACGGTGGAGTGCCCGCCGGCGACCAGGCCGTCGACCGGAATGCGCTCCCCAGGACGGACCCTGACCATGTCGCCGACGGCGACGTGAGCCATCAGGGTGTCGGTCTCGATGCCGTCACGTACCACACGTGCGGTGTCGGGCTGCAGGTCCAGCAGCCTGCGGACCGCCTGGCTCGACCGGGTCTTGACCAGCAGCGACAGCCACTCGGAGAAGATGTGGTAGTTCGCGACCAGCACCGTGACGGCGAAGAACGGTGCCGTCGGATAGTCCTCGAACGCCCCAGTCAGTCCGACCACGCCGCCGGCGATGCCCGCGAACGCGCCGACCTCGAGCAGGACGTGCTGGTTCAGGATCCGCCGGCGGGCGGCCTGGTAGGCCATTCGCAGTATGTGCAGGGCGATCCCGAACACCACCGTCACGGCGAGGGCTCCGGCCACAAGGTTCGTCGGGGTCGGGCTGAGCAGGCCGCTCTCCCTGGCCAGGTAGGCCAGCAGGGCCGGGGTGACCAGGCCAACGGCCCCCAGGGCCGCCCGCACAGTGCCCGCCGGGCGCAGGATCGCGAACGCGACCGGGATCATCGAGGCGGCCACCGAGGCCGGAATCAGGACGGACCAGATCCCGGAGATGTCCAGGATCAGCGCGATCGCGGTCAGGCTCGCGCCGATCGCGGCCAGCAGCCGCTTACCCTCCCGGACAAGCTCGACTTCCTCCTCCTCAAACGGCCGGAGCTTGCGCGGGTCGTACAGGTCGTAGCCGATGTCGCGCAGCGTCCCGAGGATCATCTCCGGGGTGATCAGCGCCGGGTCGTAGTCGACCAGGGCCTGTTCGTGGGTGAGGCTGACGGCGACCTGGTCCACCCCGGGTTGGCGGCCCAGGGCCTTCTCGATGGTGCCGGTGCACAGTGAGCAGTGCAGCCCGGCAATTCGCGCCCGGATCCGGGCGTGGCCCTGCAGGCTGCTGGGCTCCTCGGCCCAGAGTTCGTCGGTGTCGGTGTCGGTGTCGGCGGTTGCGGTCTTGCTCACGGCGTGCCTGCCTTTCTCTCGCAGAAGCAGCGGGGTGGTGCCGGCCTACCGGCGGGTGCGGTCAGGCCAGGACGGGGTAGCCGGCGGCGTCGAGCCGTCCGGCCAGCTGACCCAGGTCGAGCAGCTGTTCGTCGAACACGACCGTGACTTTGTTGGTCGCGGCGTCGGGCTCGACGTGACGGACCCCGTCGACACGGCTCAGTGACTTGCGGATCGCGGTCTCGCACGCACCGCAGTGAATCTCCCCGACGGTGAAGGTGTGCTGGGCCATGCGCTGCTCCCTGTGGTCAGAGTCCGACGTTCAGCGGACGCTAGGGCTTCCATCTACGGGAAGGTCAAGCCTGTGCCGTCCCGCAGTGACGTGCCGGCTGAACTGCCATGACGGGGCGCTAACCTTCCTGTCCGATGGAAGGGGTGCCTGTTGCGCATCGGAGAGCTCGCCGGCCGGCTCGGCCTGAACACCAAGACGATCCGGTACTACGAACAGATCGGTCTTGTCCCAGCCGCGCCGCGTACCTCGAGCGGCTACCGGGACTACACCGAGAGCGACGCCTCCCGCCTGGTGTTCATCAAGAGCGCCCAGCGGCTCGGGCTGTCCTTGGGGGAGATCAGCGAGATCCTGTCACTGCGCGACCAGGGGCGAGCGCCGTGCGGGTACGTGCGCGACGTCATCGCCGAGCAGCTGCGGACCGTCGACACGCGCATCGCCGAGCTGCTGGCCCTGCGGGGCGAGCTCCGAGAGCTGCATGCCACCGCGGCTCAGATGCCGGAGCTCCAGGGAGCGACCTGCCGGATCATCGAGCACGCACGAGCCAGTGCCGCGACGTCGTGACCGTCCCAGCTGAACGAAACGCTAAGGTGCGCCCGAGTCTGCGCGATCTGCTGCGCCGGCCGGTCTACCGGCGGTTGTGGCTGGCCCGCACGATCAGTCAGGTCGGGGACGTCGCGCAGTTCACGACCCTCGCGTTGCTGGTGATCGCGCTGACCGGCTCCGGGCTGGGGGTCTCGGCGGTGGTGCTGGCCGAGATCGTGCCGGTACTGCTGCTCGCGCCATTGGCCGGCAGCCTGGTCGACCGGCTTCCGCGGGTGAAGGTCATGGTCGCCGCGGATGTCGTCCGGGTCGTCTTGGCGGGGGTGCTGGCGATCTGGCACGACAGTGCGCTCCTGGCGTACGCCGTCGCCTTCGGCCTGTCGGCCGGTCAGGTGTTCTTCTCCCCAGCCGCGCAGTCACTGCTGCCGTCCGTCGTCGACGAGGACGAGCTCGTCGCGGCCAACAGCGGCATCTGGACAGCGGCGGTGACCGCGCAGATCCTCGTCGCTCCGCTGGCCGCGCTGGTCGCTGTGAACGTCGGCTTCGGCCCGGCGTTCGCCCTCAACGCCTTCAGCTTCGCGCTCAGCGGGTGCGTCCTGCGCGGCTTGCGCGAACCGGCGCGACCCAAGCCGGTCTCGGTCGCCAGCCCATTCGCGCACGCCCGTGAAGGCCTGTCTGCGCTCAGCCAGATCCCACTGCTCAAGGCACTGGCAGTCGGGCAGTTCCTGGCCGCCCTGTCGGCAGGGGCGACCGGCGCGCTGCTCGTCGTACTCGCGCAGGACCGCCTCGGTGGCGGTGAGGGCTTCGGGCTGCTCGTCGCGGCCATCGGCGCGGGCGCAGCCCTCGGGCCGCTGCTGCTGCTGCGCCGGATCACCGACCCACGCCGACCGCTGTTCGTGTTCGGGCCGTACGCGGTCCGTGGGGTCGTCGACCTCGTCCTGTCCGTCGTCACGTCGATCCCGCTGGCGGCCCTGGTGCTGATTTTCTATGGGCTGTCCACCTCGACCGGCAACGTGACGTTCAGCAGTCTGATCCAGTCACGGGTGCCAGAGGACCTGCGCGGACGGGCCTTCGCCGGCTTCGACCTGCTCTGGCAGAGCGGTCGGCTGCTGAGCCTGCTGGCTGGCGGCCTACTCGCCGACGCCGTCGGCATCCAGGCCGTGTACGTCCTCGGGGGACTGCTGCTCCTGGCGGCCGCAACGGTCGGCGCTGTTGCGACCCGGACCCGACCGGCGGCGAGCTGAGCCGATCAAGTCGTGTCACATGCCTTGTCCCGCGAGTAGCGGTCGCTTCGCCACTAACTTCTGCGACACCGCAGCACTTGACGCGCGGCGCGACACGGTCGACGGCCCCTTGTCGGCGCCAGATCGCCCTCCGATGGCGACGAGTGCATCAAGACCTGGGTCATCGGACCGCGCTGACATTCGGCTTGATCACGTGTAAGAGCCGTTCCGCGGGTGGCAGAAAGGAACCCAGCAGGTCCCTCAACGCCTGCTCGCGGGCACGTCCCACTTCGCCACCGTGGCCGAGCAACGCTGCTACCCGTAGTCGTTCCGTGGTCTGCTTGACGAACGACTCCAGCAAGTGCGATCCGCTCGTCGTCCGACTGCATGCCTGCGATGGTCTCCTATGTGGTTCCTGCCCGTTCTGCGGTACTGACGCCTTCTCCAGCGCCCGGCGCTTCAGTGCCCCGCCGACTGCCGAGGCGTCGTCGCGTCCGTATGGGCGCACTGTCCGGCCTGCGGCCACGACCGTCGTGAGCGTGAGTGGCAGCAGGACGCAGAGCCCAGCAAGCGCGAATAGGAGCCGGTAGCCGCTCGCAACCGTTATGAGGTCGGCCGGTCCGAGCATGCCCTGACCAGGATGCTGGCATCACACAAGCGATTCACGCCGAGCAACCGATCCGTGCCCTGCCGACGAGGGGCTGAAAGCGAAGACGTAGCTGGCCGGTGTCGATAGCCCGTCACATCTCCATGTTCAGATCGGCATCCCGACCGCGGTTGGTCACCGGAACGGATTTGGATTGCTCGTCCTCGCACGCATTTCGACTTCTCAAGGACAGGCTGTCAACCGGCTCACCGCTGCCGCCACCGCCTGTCCTGGGACTGCAGGTCGGTGTCCTCAGGCGAGGCGGTGGAGGCGGCGACGACGGCCGCCGCCTGCGTGGCGTCCTGCGCCAGCTGCTCGCCGATGACAGCGGCAGCCTCCAGAGCGGCCGTTGCTGCGGCGGTGGCTACCGCCGCGACACGCACTGCGATCTTGGCTGCTGCGGCGGCGGCGGCCACGGACGCGGCACGCACGACGGCCTGCTGCGTGGCGGTGACCTCGTCCACGTGCCGTGCCGGCAGCTCGCCGCGGAGCGGGATGCCTTTGCTCGGGAACGGCAAGCCGGCCGGGGGATCGTCGCCGGCCTCAGGTCCCGGGATCGACGGTGCGGCCGGGGCAGCCGAAAGAGTGACCGCCGCGGCCGCCAGGGCGGCCACCTGATCGGCCTTGACGGAGGCCCTGAAGGCAGCCACAGAGGCGACGTCGACGGCGATCCGCGCGGTGCGGGCGGCCTCGGCGGTGACCTCGTCCGCAGCGGTAGCGGCTACCGCCTCGGCAAGGGCGACCGCAGCTGCTCGCGCGTCCTCCCACGACTGACTTGACGGCGCCGGATCTGCTACGGCCGGTGGATCGAGCGGGCCGGTGAGCTCCAAAAGCGGGTCGGCATGTCGTCCTTCACCGATCAGCCCGCTCCAGGACACGTGCCCACGAAGGAGGTCGCTGATGCTCTGGGCGCTGAGCGGCCTGGCGAACAGATAACCCTGGGCGTAGTCGCAACCGACACCACGCAGGTAGTGCAGCTGCTCCGCCGTCTCGATGCCTTCGGCGGTCACACTCAGCCCGAGCCCGTACGCCATCGTCAGGGTCGCGTCGATGATGGGCACGTGGGAGCCGGCGTGCGAGATCTCGCTGACGAAGCTGCGGTCGATCTTCAGCCGGCTCAGCGGCGCATCGCGCAGGCGGGTCAGCGAGGAGTACCCGGTCCCGAAGTCGTCCACTGCCAGGGCGATCCTGCGATCGCTCAGGGACTGCAGCGTCTGGGCGGCCACCGAGTCGTCGAGGGACAGGGCGGTCTCGGTGATCTCGAGCACGAGGCAGGCGGGATCGAGCCCGTGCGCCAGCAGGTCGTCGACGACAGCTAGCAGCCCTGGCCGCTCCAGCTGGCGCGTCGAAACATTGACACTGAGAACGAGGGGCATCCCCGGCGCCTGTTCGTTCCACCGCTGCAGCTGGGCGGCGGCTGAGCGAAGCACCCACTCCCCCAGCGCCAGGATCAGCCCCGAGTCCTCCGCGACGGGGATGAAGTCGACCGGTGAGACCTCGCCACGCAGGTCGTCATGCCAGCGCACGAGCGCCTCGACCCCGGCAAGGGCTCCGGTCTTGAGGCTCACGACGGGCTGGTAGACCAGGTGCAGCTGGTTGTTGCGTACCGCCCGGCGCAGGTCGCTGTCCAGGGACAGGCGGTCCTGCGCGGCCTGCTGCATGTACGGCTCGAACGTCACCGCCATCCCCTTGCCCCGCTTCTTGGCCATGTACATCGCCACGTCCGCTGCGCCCAGCAGGCTGTCGAGGTCACCCTGGGTGTGTCCCATGGCGATGCCGAGGCTGGCGCTGATGGTCAGCTCGGTCCCGGCCACCCGCACGGGCGCCTCCAGGGCCAGCAGCAGGCGCTTGGCGGTCGCAGTAGCCTCCGCAGCATCGGCGGGCTCGAGGAACACGACGAACTCGTCCCCGCCGAGGCGGATGGCGCGCTCGCCCGGTCGCAGGACGGCGCGGATGCGAGTGGCGATCTCGAAGAGCAGCAAGTCCCCGTGGCGGTGCCCCAGGCTGTCGTTGACCCTCTTGAAGTCGTCCAGGTCCAGCAGCAGCAGGGCGCAGCTGCCACCACCCAGTGAGCCGGCCCCGGTGGTGTGCAGGTCCTGTCTGAGCTGGGCCCGGTTACCCAGACCGGTGAGCTCGTCGGTCAGCGCCCGGCGCAGGAGGTCGCCCTTGGTCGCCCGTTCCGCGGTGATGTCGTGTTTCAGGAGCACTGCCCCCAGCAGCTCGTCGGCCGCCCCCAGAATGGGCCGGGCGCTGAGGTGGAACGTGCGCCGGTTGGCGCCACAGCCGATCACGGCGACCTCGTCGATCACGGTGTCACCGCGCAGCGCGCGGGTCATCGGGAGCTCCTCCTGTTGCCAGGGGGTCAACCCGTCGCCCCGGAAGATCTCGTCCACCGAACCCACGCTGGACATGTGGGCACCGACGCGTAGCTCAGGGCGCTGCTGCGCCAGAGCGGCGTTGAAGAAGCGCACGCGTCCGTTGGCGTCACAGGCCAGGATCGGATCGGCCAGGTGCTGCAACGTGACCGCAAGAAAGGCACTGTCGGCGAGCACGTCGCTCTGCAGTCCCTCCACCACGCTGCGGTCGGCGAGACCGAGCAGCGTGTAGCGGACGAGCACCAGCACCAGGACCGCCGCGACCAGCACGATCGTGACCACGTCAGAGGGTGTCGCGACCGCCAGCAGGATCGCGGCGAACACAGGCACGACCGGAGCGATGACCGAGGTACGTGAGGCGCGAAGGTCAGCAACCTGCACCGGCAGCGGCGCCGTCGATGGACCGGCGAACCGCCCGGCGACCAGGAGGCAGAACGCCAGCAGCCACAGCGTCATCGTCGTCAGGTCGTAGTTCCACGTGCCGGTGCTCACCTGAAGCGCGTAGTTCGCGTCACCCACCGCCAGCACGATGACCGCGCACAGCAGGAACCGCGCCGCCTTCTGAGTGCCGGACGCCGCAGCCCCAAGCGCGTAGACCCCGGCGGCCACAGCCAGGACATCCAGGGCCGGGTACAGCAGCGCCACCGCCGTCTGCCATGAGCCGTCGCCAGGCCCCCCGGGGTTGGGTCTGATGACCAGCGACCATGCCAGCAGCAGCAGGCTGCCGGCCAGGACCGCCCCGTCCACAAGGTAGCGGCGGCGCTCCCTGCGGCGGGTGGCGTTCCCGGGCCACAGCAGCGCAGCGAACAGCAACAGGACGACGCTGCCGACGAAGAACACGTCCGCCAGCGACAACACCGGCGGCAGCTCGTCGTAGCGCACCGCGTAGTACGTCCAGCACCCGAAGATGCCGGCGGACAACAGGGCAGAGGCGCCACACATCCGCCACACCCGGCGCAACCCAGGGGGAGTCCGCCGGTGCCCGAGGACCAAGGCAAGGCCGCAGGCGCCATGACCGAGCGTCAAGCCGGCTGAGGCCACCACGCCGCGGGCCGGCGGGCCGGCCAGCCACACGACCGTCAGGTAGGACGCCACCGCAGCGAGCAACAGCCCGTAGATGGCCGGGCGCACCAGGGACTGGTGGCGTCGTCGTCCAGGCAACACGGTGAACTCCAAGCGTGCGTAGGGCGACCAGCAGGCCGGAGCTGAGGCTCCCGCCCGGTGAACGCCACAGTTCGTCACGCCGACTGCTTCAGCGCTGTCTAGGGCTACCGCCTCATAGGCTGGCGGTCGCGCTGCACCGGCAGCGCGTACGGGTCGGGTCGGCGCAGGGCGTCCAGCCCTAGCCAGCCGAGGCGCAAAAGTTTGCGCTCTGTCGACCGAGTATCACACAGCGTGCTGGAAACGCAACAGGATCGCCACCAGGCCCGGGGCAGGCGCTGGGATATCACCAAGCTGCGCGGGCCGCAGCGAGGCGTCTGAAACGATCTGTACGTCATCTTCGGACGTCTACAGCCGCTACGTCGTCGGCTGGACCGTCATGCCCGGCCGCCTGCGGGCACGGCGGCACGGGCGTTGCGGTGATGCTCGACGATGAGGTGGGAACTGCGGTGCCTTTCGCTGTCAGGCCGAGGTGCCCATGCTCGACTCGGCGGAGTTCCTCGGCGAGGCAGAGCTTGGCGCCGCGCGTGCCCTTGCGGCCACGAACAGGTCGACGTCGCTGCTGGGTTCGCGCTTCGGGACACGCGCACGAAGTGGGCTGGGGCCGGCCCCCGCGGTCCCTGGGACAAGGTGACGACAATCGTGTACGGGACGGGTCTCGGCCGAGAAGACCGGCACGATGACGGTCCATTCTCCCGGCTCGACCGGCCCGGGCTGGAAGGACTGCGAGGCGGCAGTCGCGGCGACGAAGAACTCGCTACGCTCCTCGCCGTAGATGCCGCGGAACCCGTTCGTACGTGCGAGCGTGCCGTAGTGCGATCCGCGCTGGTCGAACAGGCCGAGCCCGGTCTCGGCGTTGCCCTGCGTCCAGGGTCCTAAGAGGCCCTGGTCGAAGGCGAGGTGCTGCCATGAGCAGCCGGTTCCTTTGCGGCGCCCTGGTCCCACGTACGGGTGCCCAGCCCGAAGTCGCCTTCGTCGCAGAAGGCCCGCGGGTTCTGCCGGACGCACTACGCCCCGGACCGCGCAGCGTCGGACCCGGACTTCGCGGAACGACGCCGGGCCCCCGCGCCGTCGGCGGGTCGTGGAAGGCCTCTGAACGCCTCGCGAACGGCCCCCGGGACTCGCACCATTCGTCTTACCGTCCACTATGAAGGGTCAGAGAGGGCGGGCGCGTAAGCACGGTCATCGAGGTGGATCAGCTGACCAAGCGCTACGGGTCGCCGGTCGCGGTGCACGACGTGTCCTTCTCGGTGGAGCGGGGTGAGATCTTCGCCCTGCTCGGACCGGACGGGTCGGGCAAGACCAGCGTCGTCGAGTGCCTCCAGGGGCTTCGTGTCCGGGACGGGGGCGGGTGCGCGTGCTCGGGGGCCGACCCGCAACGCGAACCCGCGAAGCTGCGGCACCGGCTCGGCCGCCAGCTGCAGGACTCCGCCTGCCCGATCAGGGTCGGGGAGGCGCTCGAGCTGTTCGCCTCCCTCGCGCCGGGCAGCGTCGACTGGCGGTTGCTGCTCGACCAGTGGGGGTTGACGGCGCAGCGCAGGACCCCCTGCGCCTCGTTGTCCGGTGGCCAGCGGCAGCGGCTGTTCGTCGCGCTCGCACTCGTCAGCGAACCGGAGGTGGTCTTCCTCGAGGAGCTGACCCAAGGGTCTGGACCCGGCGGCCCGGCGGCTCGCCGGGGACCTGATCCGGGCGATCCGCGAACGCGGGAGCACGGTCGTGCTGGTCGTCGACCAACAGGGTGCGGCAGTGACGGTGCGCAAACACGGGCCGGTGCTCGCTCTCGTGACTGACCGCAGCCCTCGTGAGCCGAGGCGTCGTGCCGCTGAACCTGCACGTCGAGCGACCCATCCTGGAGGACGTTTTCCTGCGCCTCAGCGAACCCGACAGGCAATGGTGGCCTGATGTCGGCCCCCGTGGCTGGGCCAGCAGACGCAGGTCCTGTCGTGCTCGCCGCGATCCTGGTCGCGGCTGGAGCGCTCGCCCTTCGGCTGCTCCGGTCGGCGTGAGGGCGTCAGCCCAGCCGCATCACCACGTGCTTGAGCCGGGTGTAGTCGCGCACCGAGTAGGCCGACAGGTCGCTTCCGAAGCCGGACGAGGCGAAGCCGCCGTGCGGCATCTCGGTGGCGAGCACCGAGTGGCAGTTCACCCACACCGCGCCGAAGTTCAGCGCCCGGGCGCAGCGCATCGCCCGGCCGGAGTCAGTCGTCCAGACGCTGGCGGCGAGGCCGTACGTCGTGGCGTTGGCGGTGGCGAGCGCCGCCGCCTCCTCGCCGACGTGCTGGACCGTGACCACCGGGCCGAAGATCTCGTCGGTCGCGAGCTCGTCGGCCGACCGCACCCCGGCTATCACGGTCGGCGGGAAGTAGAAGCCGTCCCGCGCCATCGGCGTGCCGCCGGCGACGACCTCGCTGTGAGGGCTCCGCCGCTCGACCAGGCCGGCCACCCGAGCGAGCTGGTCGGGGTTGTTCAGGGCGCCGTAGTAGCCGTCCGGCCCCACCGGCAGGTCGGCCGCGCCGGCGGCGAGCCGGCGTACGAGCTCGTCGTGCACCCCGGCCTGGGCGAGGACCCGGGTTGCCGCCGTGCACGACTGCCCGGCGTTGTAGAAGCCGATCTCGAGCAGTCCCTGGACGGTGAGGTCGAGGTCGCAGTCGTCGAACACCAGCACCGGCGCCTTGCCGCCGAGCTCGAGGTGCAGCCGTTTGACGGTCGGCGCCGCGGCGGCCATGACGGCCCGCCCGGCAGCCACCGAGCCGGTCAGCGCGACCATCGCCGGGACCGGGTGCTCGACCATCGCCTGGCCGGTGCCCCGGTCGCCGCACACCACGTTGAGCACTCCGGGCGGGAGCACCTCGGCGGCGAGCTCGGCGAGCATCAGCGGGGTGACCGGGGTGGTCTCGGCGGACTTGAGCACGACCGTGTTGCCCGCCGCGACGGCCGGCGCCCACTTCCACGTCGCCATCATCAGCGGGTAGTTCCACGGCGTGATCTGCGCGATGACGCCGAGTGGCTCCCGGCGCAGCATCGAGGTGTGACCGGCGGCGTATTCACCGGCTGCCATCGCCTCCTGCACCCGGCTGGCACCGGCGCTGAAGCGGATCACGTCGAGCACGTGGGGCATCTCGGCACGCATGGCGGCCTGCGGCTTGCCGGTGTTGCGGCACTCGGCCTCCACGAACTGCTCGGCCCGCTCCTCGAGCCGGTCGGCCAGGCGCAGCAGCAGCCGGGACCGCTCGGCCGGGGTCCGGTCGCGCCAGGCCGGGAAGGCGTCGGCGGCCGCGGTGAAGGCGGCGTCGAGGTCGGCGGTTCCCGCGACCGGCGCACTCTCGTAGGGCTGGCCGGTCGCGGGGTCGACGACCGGCATCACCCGGTCGGACAGGGGCGCCCGGCGGGCGCCGCCGTAGAAGTGATGCAGCACAGGCTTATCCCCTGCGCCGACCGCGCCAGCAAGATCTTCGGGGAGTCCACAGGGTGGCAGTCCTGTGCACACCGCGAAGATCTTGCGCGTGTCGGGACCAGATGTGGCTCATGCCGGCCCGAGCACGAGCGAGCCGTTGTGCCCGCCGAAACCGAAGCTGTTGCTGATCGTCGGGCCGGGCTCGAACGCCCGCGGCTCCAGCACCACGTCGATCTCCAGCGCCGGGTCGACCTCGGTCGTCCCCATCGTCGGTGGGAGCTCGCGGTGCAGGAACGACAGCAGGACGCACGCCGCCTCGAGCGCGCCCGCAGCACCGAGGCCGTGCCCGGTGACGCCTTTGATGCTCGACACGGGAACCGCGCCGGGACCGAAGACCGCTGCCACCGCAGCGGCCTCGGCGGCGTCGTTCAGCTGGGTGGAGGTCCCGTGCGCGTTCACGGCCCGGATGTCACCAGGATCCAGGTCGGCGTCGGCCAGGGCCAGCCGCATACAGGCCGCCGCCCCCGAGCCGTCGGGGGACGGCGCCGTCATGTGGTGGGCGTCGCAGGTGCTGGCCGCGCCGAGGATCTCGCCGTAGATGCGGGCGCCCCGCTCCAGCGCCGCGCCCCGCTCCTCGAGCACCAGCACAGCGGCGCCCTCGGCGATGCAGAAGCCGTCCCGGCCGGTGTCGAAGGGCCGCGAGAGGCCGGTCCTCGACAGGGCCGTCATGACGGTGAACGCCGCGACTGTCGTGGGTGTCATGGATGACTCGGCGCCACCGGCCAGCACCACGTCGCAGCGGCCGTCGGCCACCATCCGGGCGCCGGCCGTGACCGAGTGGGTGCCAGCTGCGCAGGCCGTGGTCAGCGTCTCGGACGGACCCCGGAAGCCATGGCGAAGCGCGACCGAGGCTGCCCCCGCGTTGGGCATCACCATCGGGATCGTGAACGGCGAAACCCGTCCAGGCCCCCGCGCCGCAAGCACCCCGACCTGCGTCTCGAGGGTGCCGAGCCCGCCGATGCCGGTGCCGAGCTGCACCCCGGCCCGGGCAGGATCGGTCACCGGCGTCCCACCGCAGTCGTCGAGGGCCAGATCGGCCGCAGCAACGGCGAGGTGGGTGAACCGGTCCAGGTGGCGCGCCTGCTTACCGGACAGCCACGTCGAGGGGTCGAAGTCCTCGACCGTCCGTTCCCGGCGAAGCGGCGCCGGGATCTGCAGCCCCTTCCAGAATGCCTCGAGCCCGATGCCTGCGGGCGAGACGACGCCGAGCCCGGTGACGACCACGCGCCGCGGGACAGCCGGAAAGCGCACGGACTCAGTCCTGCGCCGACGCGGCGAGACGCTGCACCAGCTCTTCGACGTCGCCGTAGGTCTTGACGTGCTCCATCGTGTCCTCGGGCAGCGAGATCCCGAAGGTGTCCTCGATGCTCATCCCCCACTCGATGGCGGCGAGGCTGTCCAGGCCCAGATCGTCGCTGAGGGAGGCGTCGGTCACGAGTTGCGTCGACTGGACGGAGAGCTGATCGGCGGTGAGCACGAGCAGCTGTTGCGAGAGGGCAGCTGAGGTCGGCACGCCGGGGAGCCTAATCGCGAGCGCCGGCGAGTCCAGCCGCTAGGTTCTGCGTCCATGGAGCGCGCCGAGGTGATGCAGGTCCTGCGGGACAAGGCGGTCGAGATGCTGGAGGTCGAGGCCGACGCCGTGCAGGAGGACAAGTCGTTCGTCGAGGACCTCGACGTCGACTCGCTCTCGCTCGTGGAGTACACGATGGAGCTCGAGGACGCCTTCGGCATCGAGCTCGCGGAAGAGGAGCTGACCGGGATCACCACGATCGGTGGCTTCGTCGACGTCATCCTCACCAAGGTCGCCGCCTGACCGGTTGCTGCCCGCTGTCAGCCGTCCCCGTCCGCACCGTCGACGTCTCCGCACAGCGCCTGGGCGTCGGACGGAATCATCCGGTGCGAAAGGGTGACACTCTCGGTCATCTGTGCCTGCGTCACCTGCATCGCATCCAGGTCACCCAGGGGCACAGCGAACCGGGAAGGTTCCGCCAGGGGCGGGCGTGGGCTGTTCGTCATCGTCTCTGTTCGGTCAACCGACCCTGCGTACGGGTTGTGCAACGCCTTCGAGGTCGAAGAACTCGGCTGCTGTCGCGCAGTCGCCGCTGCTGATGGAGCAGCGGACGACGACCGTCCTGCCCCCTTCCACGGTGGCGTACAGAACGGTGTCGCTGCTCTCCCATGCGTAGGCCCGAGGCCCTGTGGGCACGGTCAAGGTCCGCTTCACGTCGCCGTTTCCGGAATCGTGCACGGTCAAGGCGGTCCCGGTCGCATCCGTGGCCAGGACGGCTTCTCCGTCGGGCGAGAAGCCGGCGAAGGTCTCGCCGCAGAGCTTCCACGGGGAGCCGCTCCCGTTGCGGAGCTGGTGCACCTCGGTGCGGCACCGGTCGTCCGCGACGGCGAAGGCGCCACGCCCCCCGACGGCGTCGCG
>JAHWJP010000006.1:0-23407 GCA_019348355.1 Actinomycetota bacterium | reverse complement strand
GGCGTCGCGCTCGTCGAACTGACTCGCCTCGTCAACGCCGGCCCGCTCGGGCGGCGCTGCGGTCGCTCGCTCGCCGTGCCACCGCCGACGCCACCACGAGGTGGCCGTCGTCGCCAGGGTCGTCCGGACATAGGACTCGATGGCGTTCCGGTCCTCGATGCGCCCCCAGGCGAGGTAGGTCTTGGTCAGCGCTGCTTGCAGCAGATCCTCGGCCAGAGCCCAGTCGCCGCCGGCGAGCAGGTACGAGGTGCGAAGCAGCGCGCTCGAACGGGCGCGAACGAACTCCCGGAACTCGTCGTCCGTGTCGCGCACCGACCGCACCTCCGGCTCATCGGAGCACAGCATCGTCGTCAGCGCCGGTGCCGTCCGCCTCACCTCCATGCACACATGACGCGTTGGTCGCACGAGTCGGTTGCCATCGTGCCGAGCCGACTTCCGGCCGCTCAGCCGTCTGGCGCAAGCAGGGCCGTGAGAACAGCTTCCCGGTCGACCTTCCCGTTGCGGTTGCGGGGCAGCTCGTCGACGACCCGCAGCGGCCGCGGGACGGCGTGGGCGCCGAGGGCCGCCCGGACGGCGGCCTGCAGCACGTGCCGGTCGGGGTCGGTCCCGGGAACGGCGACGACTGCGGCGCCGACATTGTGGCCGGTGACCGCCGAGGGGATCCCCACCGCGACGGCGTCGGCGAGCAGCCCGGTGGCGAGCAGGGCCCGCTCGACCTCGGCCGGGTAGATGTTCACCCCGCCGCGGATGATCAGGTCGACCGCCCGCCCGCCGACCTGCAGGTAACCCTCGGTATCCATCCGTCCGAGATCGCCGGTCCGCAGCCAGCCGTCGGCGGTGACCGGTGTCGGGGCGCCGCCCCAATAGCCCGGCGTCACCGCAGGTGAACGCACCCAGATCTCCCCCGGCTCACCCCGCGGCACATCACGTTCGTCCGGGCCGACCAGCCGCACTTCGCAGTACGGCGCGGGCCGGCCCACGCTGCCGGGTCGCCGCAGCGCCTCGGTGTCGGACAGGCAGGTGACCGGGGCGCACGTCTCGGACAGCGCGTAGACGTCGAACAGGCGCAGCTGCGGCAGTCGCTCGCGGACCCGGTCGAGCGTCCCTGGTGGGGCGGGTGCGCCGCCGAACACAGCCAGTCGCACTCCCGACAGCGCCGGCAGCGCGAAGCCTTCGGCCCGCAGCAGCAGCTCCCAGATGCTCGGCACGACATCGAGCCAGGTGACACCGTGCTCGGCCGCCACTGCGACCAGCTGGCCCGCGGAGAACGTCGCCATCGTCACCGCCGAGCCGCCCGACAGCATTGCGGGGGTGAGCTGCGTGACGTGACCGGAGACCCACGCGAACGGCAGGTGGATCGCCGTGCGGTCCTGTCGGGTGAGGCCGAGCGTCCGGGTGTAGAAGGCCGCCGCATGCCCCAGCATCCGCCCGGTGACCTGCACCGCTTTGGGGTGCCCGGTCGTCCCGCTCGTCGGGATGAGGGAGTACGTCGTGTCCTGGTCCGGCAGCGGTTGCCCGTGCCGCCATGCGATCTCACGACACAGCAGCAGCCCGGCGGCGTCCGCGGCAGCCATTCCCGGCGGGACCGCGCCGGCCAGCGACGGTTGTACGAGCAGCAGCGACGCACCGGTGAGCTCGAGCAGCGCCGCCACCCGGGCGGGCGGCGCGTCGACCGGGATCCCGACGTGCACCAGCCCGGCGCGGGCGCAGGCCCAGATGGCGACCGCCGCCTCCAGGCCGTTGCGCGCGAGCACCGCCACCCGGTTCCCCGGCTCCAGTCCGCGCGCCAGCAGGGTGGCCGCCGCACCCTCGACGAGGCGAGCGAAGCTGTCGTACGTCGTGGTCGTCCCGGTCGTGGGGTCGACCAGCAGCACGTCGTCCGCCGACGTCGTCAGCGCCTGCTCGAGGACTTCGACGACGGAGTGCGGCCGCTGTGCGTAGCAGCGCAGCGGCACCCCGCGCACGACCTCCTCGACCAGCGCGTCAGGGCCGGCCTGCCGCGATGCGGTCACCGGACGAGGGCGTCCAGCGTCGCTGCGCGCACGTGTCCCGCCTGGCTGTGCACCAGCTGGAACGCGGCGGACCGCAGCAGGCGCTGCGCCGGCTCGCCCAGGTCCATCCCCTGGCCACCGCGGGCGGCGAGAAGGGCTGTGCAGCATTCGATCCCGAGCAGCAGTGCCGAGGCGCGCAGGGACAGCCGCTGGGTCAGCGACTCGGTCGGCTCGACCTCGTCGATCAGCTGGTACGCGGTCGTGCGCAGCTCGAGCACGCGGGCGCGCAGCACCTGCGCGGTTGCCGGTGCGCGCTGCTCGAGCAGGTCCAGTGCGGCGAGCGCGATCCCGAACGTGGAGGGCTGCACATTGCTGTTGACCTGGCTGTCGGTCTCCGCCCACGGGCCGCGGTCGGTCAGCAGCACCACGTCGGCGTCGGGCAGCAGCAGGCCGTCGAACCGCAGGGCATGCGTGGAGGTCCCCGCCATGGCGGCGAGCCCGAGCTCACCGGCGCTGGTCATCTCTGGTCGGTTGCCGGCCGGCACCAGGCCGAACAGCACCTGGTCGCTGTCCTCGACCAGCGCCCCGACGAGCACCACGTCGATCAGTCCCCAGCCGGTGCACCACGGCTGGAAGCCCGAGAGCGACCAGCCCCCGTCGACCCGGGTCGCGAAGACCGACGGCTTCGCGGTCCGCAGGTGCGACCAGGCGACCCCGCCGAGCTCGCGCCCAGCGCACAGTTCCGGCAGGTGTTTGACTACCAGGTCGGTGTTCTCGCTCCTCTTGAGCAGCTTCACGACCGGGCCGTGCTGGAACCAGACAAACCACGCGTCCGGGCTCGCGCCCGCCAGCAGCTCGGCCACCCGGCGCTGCTCGGCCGGCCACGCGCCGCCGAGCTCGGGGATGCCCGCGACAGCGAGCAGCCCGGCGGCCGCCATCCGGTCCATCACGCTGCGGTCGACGCCCACACGCTCGAGGTGCGCGGCGTCGGTGACGAGCTCACGCGCCAGCTCGGCCGCGGCCACGACGATGGGGGACGAGTCGAGGTCAGGGCTCATGCGACGACGCTACTGCCGCAGCGCTGAGCCGACCGCGTGCGCTCCGCCGTCGACATGCACGACTGTCCCCGTGGTGGCGGGGAACCAGTCGGACAGCAGGGCCACCACTGCGCGCGCCACCGCCGTACGGTCACCGGCGTCCCAGCCGAGTGGTGCGCGAGCGTCCCACTCGGCGGCCAGGGCATCGCGGCCCTGGAAAGCCTTGGCCAGCAGGGTGCGCTGCGGTCCGCAGGCCACCAGGTTGACCCGGACGCCGTCCGGGCCGAGCTCTCTCGCCAGATAGCGGGTGACGGCCTCGAGCCCCGCCTGTGTGACGCCGAGCCAGTCCTGCCCCGGCCACGCCCGACCGGCGTCCAGGTCCAGGCCGACGACGCAGGAGCCTCGCGCCAGCAGCGGTCGCAGGGCGTGCACGAGCGCTGCGAGCGACCAGGCCCCCGTCTGCAGCGTCGGTGCCACCACCTCCCACGGCGCGGCGGCGAACCCGCCGGAGCGGTCCGCGTCCGGCAGGTAGGCGATCGCGTGCAGGATCCCGTCGACCCGGTCCCACCCGGCATCCCGGACGGCCCGCTCGAGCTGAACCAGGTCTTCGGGCAGCGTGACGTCCAGCTCGAGGACGTTCGCAGCGACGTCCAGGCGCGGCGCCATCCGCGTCGTCAGCGGCAACCCGCGGCAGACCGGTGAGCTCAGCAGCACCTCGGCGCCCTGCTGCCGCGCGAGGCGGACGACGGCGCTGGCGAGCGAGGACTCGGTCAGCACCCCGGTGGCCACCAGCCGCTTGCCGTGCAGCAGGCCGGTCATCGGGCGAGCCGGTCGCGCAGCGTCTGCTTGTCGGTCTTGCCGACCGCGTTGCGCGGCAGCGACTCGACCAGCTCGACCAGCTTGGGCGCCGCGTGGTCCGCCATCTGCTCGCGGACCCACCCGCGGACCTCGGCGGCGCTCAAGGGACCGCTCGCCACTACGAAGGCCGCCACCGCCTCCCCGGCCAGCGTGTCCGGGACGCCGACGACCGCCGCGTCCTCGACCGACGGGTGGCGCCGGAGCAGCTCCTCCACCTCGGCCGAGAAGATCTTCGTCCCGCCGCGGTTGATCATGTCCTTGCTGCGGTCCAGGATCGTGACGTAGCCGTCGGCGGACAGGCGCGCGATGTCGCCGGTGTCGAACCAGCCGTCGACGATCACCGCCGCGGTGGCCGCCTCGTCGAAGGCGTAGCCGGTCGTGACGAGCGACCCGCGCAGCCACAGCTGCCCCGGGTCGCCGGTCGCGAGCACCGCCCCGTCGTCGCCGCGGACCTGCGCCTCCATGCAGTCCAGCGTCCTTCCGACGCTGCCCGGGTGCGTACGCACGTCCTCGTCCGTCGCGATGCACCCGGGGGAGTGGGTCTCGGACAGCCCGTACACGTCGTGCAGCCGCACGTGCGGCAGTCGCTCGCGCAGGCCGGCCACGAGGTCGGCGGGGAAGGGCGCGCCGCCCGCCGCGAGCCGGGTCAGGGCGGGAAGCCCCGCGAAGCCCGGCACCCGCAGGCACAGCCGCCACCAGGACGGGACGGCGTACGCCCAGGACACGGCATGCTCGTGGAGCAGGCCGACGTAGTCCCGGGGCGAGGCGGTGTCGACCAGCACGCACGAGCCACCCGCCAGCATCGCCGGTAGGACGTGCGCGTGCAGGGCCGAGATGTAGTAGAGCGGGAACAGCACTGCCGTGACGTCGTCGCGGCCGAGCTGCAGGATCCGCTGGTAGCTCATCGCGGAGTGCACGGAGGCGCGGTGCACGACCTGCGAGGCCTTCGGCCGGCCGGTCGTTCCCGAGGTGTAGACGACGGCGTACGTCGCGTGCTGTTCCGGGCGCTCGGCGGCCGAATATGCCCACGGCCGCGGCACCGCCGACCGCAGGAACTCCACCAGCGGCAGCGCATCGGCCGCCCCGGCCGCCCGGAGGCCCGCCAGGTGCGTCGCACTGCCGAGGGCGAGCGCCACCCGCGAGTGCTCGAGCATGTAACCCCACTGCGGCGCAGCCAGCCGGGTGTTGAGGCCGACCATCACCAGATCGGCTCGGGCGCAGGCAAACACAGCGGTAGCCAGGTCCAGGGTGTTACCGGACGCCACTGCCACCGATGAGCCGGCGGGCAGGCCTCGAGCCCGCAGAGCCGCTGCGGCCGTCTCGACACCAGCAGCGAACTGCGCGTACGTCACCGCCGTTCCGGCGCCGTCGACGAAGCAGGTCTGCTCCGGCCACCGGCGCACGGCCCGCTCCAGCACGTCGAGCACGGTCGCGGGTCGACGGGCGTAGGACCGGGCCGGCGCGCCGAGCCAGGGCTCGATCACGACCGGATCGCCCGGCCGGTCGTCGAGGTCGTGGATCACGGTCTAGCGTTCGCGGGCATGGGTCGGAACGAGGTGCTGGCGGTCGTACGGGACAAGGCTGTCGAACTGCTCGACGTCGCCCCCGAGGCGGTGGCGGAGACCACGAGCTTCGCCGACGACCTCGGCCTCGACTCGCTGTCCCTCGTGGAGTGGACGCTGGTGCTCGAGGACACCTTCGACGTCGAGCTGCCGGAGGAGGAAGTCACGGCCGTCGCGACGATCGGCGGCCTGGTCGACCTCGTGCTGCGCCAGAAGCAGCTGTGAGTCAGCACGGCTCCTCGTACGACGTCACGGCTGCGCGCTCGGCCATGACTCCGAGGCGCTGCCCCAGCACTCGCAGGGTGTCGGCGCGCACCCGGTAGACCCGCAGGTTCGAGCAGACGGTGCTCTCGACCAGCAGGCTCTGCCGCAGTACCCGCAGGTGGTGGGACACCAGCGGCTGAGACATCCCGGTCGCGGTGACCAGATCGCGCGTGCACAACTGCTGATCGGTGAGCAGCCGCAGCAACTCGATGCGCCGAGGTTCGGCGAGGGCTGTCAGCACCGCCGCGTTGTCCACTGCGGCATCATGACCCGTCGGGGCCGGCTGGACGTTCACGCTCCCGAGACAACCACAGCGCACGCGGCAGGTGGGGCCCTACTCTTCCGCCGTGACGGGGAAGCGGAGGGGCCGCCTCGCTCGGCTGCGCATCGACAAGCCGCCGCAGCTCGTCGCCCTCGGCTTCGCCGCGGTCATCGGCGTGGTGGCCCTGCTGCTGAGCCTGCCGCTGGCGACCGAGTCGGGGAAGGGCACACCGTTGCTCGCGGCGCTGTTCACCGCGACCTCGGCGGTCTGCGTGACCGGTTTGATCGTCGTGGACACGCCCGTCTACTTCTCGACCTTCGGCGAGCTGGTCGTCCTGTCCGGCATCCAGGTCGGTGGTCTGGGCATCATGACGCTGTCCTCGCTGCTCGGGTTGCTCGTCTTCCGGCGGCTCGGCCTGCGCAACCGGATGACTGCCGCCGCCGAGAGCAAAGCCCTCGGCGTCGGCGACGTCCGCCGCGTGCTGCGCTCGGTCATCGGCTTCTCGGTGTTCTTCGAGTCCGTCGCAGCCATAGTGCTCACCCTTCGCTGGTTGACGACCTACGACGAACCGTTCGGCAGGGCAGCGTATCTCGGCATTTTCCACGCCGTCTCGGCGTTCAACAACGCCGGCTTCGCACTTTTCAGCGACAGCATGATCGGCTATCGGGACGATCCCGTCATCAGCCTGACGCTGTGCGTGGCGGTCATTGCCGGCGGCATCGGCTTTCCTGTCCTCTACGAGCTGCGGCGCGAGCTGCGCACACCGCGTCGGTGGACCGTCCACACCCGGATCACGGTGTGGACGACCGTGGTGCTGCTCGTGCTCGGGACCTCGGCGGTGACAGCGATCGAGTGGACGAACCCGAACACCCTCGGCGAGCTGGGGGTTGCGGGCAAGCTGCTCGCCGGCTTCTTCCTCGGGGTCATGCCGCGCACCGCCGGCTTCAACAGCATCGACTACGCCGACGCCGAGCCGGCCACCTTGTTCGTGACCGACATCCTCATGTTCATCGGCGGCGGCTCGGCCGGGACGGCCGGCGGCATCAAGGTCACGACCTTCGCCCTGCTGGCGTTCGTCATCTACGCGGAGGCGCGCGGCTCCTCGGAGGTCCACGTCGGTGGCCGCAGCCTGCCGCGCGAGGTTCAGCGCCTGGCCGTGACCATCGCGCTGCTCGGGGTGGGGCTGGTCGTCGGCGGCACGCTGCTGCTCCTCGTGCTGACCGGCCTGCCGCTCGACGTCGTGCTGTTCGAGGTGACCTCGGCGTTCGCGACCGTCGGGCTCTCGACCGGCATCACCACGGACCTGCCCGGCGCCGGCCAGGTCCTGCTGATAGCCCTGATGTTCATCGGGCGGCTCGGGCCGGTCACACTGGCCTCGGCGCTGGCCCTGCGCTCACGACCCAAGCTGTACCGCCTGCCGGAGGAGCGACCCATTGTTGGCTGAGCAGGCGCAGGTCCGCTGTGGCTAAGACCAAGCCGGTCGACCCGGTGCTGGTGATCGGGCTGGGCCGGTTCGGCAGCGCCGTGGCGGAGGCGCTGGTGAAGCTCGGGCACGAGGTGCTCGCCGTCGACGACAACGCCCAGCGGGTGCAGGAGTGGTCCGGCCGGCTCACCTCCGTGGCGCAGGCCGACACCACCTCCGAGGAGGCGCTTCGCCAGCTCGGGGCCGCCGAGTTCGCGCGCGCCGTGGTGTGCATCGGCAGCGATGTGGAGGCCAGCATCCTGACCGTCGGAGTCCTCGTCGACCTCGCCATCCCCTGCATCTGGGCCAAGGCCCTGACCAGGCCGCACGGGCGCATCCTGGAGCGGGTCGGTGCGACCAAGGTCGTCTATCCCGAGCACGACATGGGGGAGCGGGTCGCCCACATGGTGACCGGCCGGATGATCGACTACATCGAGTTCGACGGGGGTTTCGCGCTGGTGGAGGCATCACCACCGAAACATGTGGTCGGCAAGACGCTGGGCGAGTCGGGGATCCGCCGGGACCACGGGGTCACGGTGGTGTGCATCAAGGACGAGGGTCACGGTTTCACCTACGCCACGAAGGACTCACTGATCTCGCGCGGTTCGCTGCTCATCATCGCCGGGAAGACAGACCTGGTCGAGCGCTTTGCCAACCTTGTCTGATGGTGCCTGCCTGATGGTGTCTGCCTGATGGCCCTGTCCAAAAGGGTGCCCGGTCCGGGCCGCTCCGCCGGCCGGATGACCGCCGACGTCGTGCTGCCACACGCCACGGTCGGCCCCGTCCGGGCCGTCGTCCGCCGCGTCCTCATCGCGATGGCGACCCTGTCGGGGGTCGCGATGGTCGTGTGGTTCGACCGGGGCGGTTACACCGACACCTCCGACGGCACGGTGGACCTGCTCGACGCCTTCTACTACGCGACGGTCAGCCTGTCCACGACCGGCTACGGCGACATCACCCCGGTGAGCGACCAGGCCCGGCTGGTCAACGTCCTCGTCATCACCCCGCTGCGGCTGCTGTTCCTCATCATCCTCGTCGGCACCACCCTCGAGGTGCTCACCGAGCGCACCCGTGACCAGATCCGGCAGAACCGTTGGAGGTCCTCCTTGCGCCAGCACACCGTCGTTGTCGGCTACGGCACCAAGGGCCGCAGCGCGGTCCGGGCGCTGCTCGACGACGGGGTCGACAAGGCCAGCATCGTCGCGGTCGACAACGACCCTGAGCACATCGCCGATGCCGGTGACGACGGCATCGTCGCCGTCGTCGGCGACGGCACGCGGGCCGACGTCCTGCGCCGGGCCGACGTCGAGCACGCCAAGCGGGTGATCGTCGCGGTCCCCCGGGACGACGCCGCCGTGCTCGTGACGCTCACCGTGCGTCGGAACAACCCCACGGCGTACGTCGTCGCCGCCGTCCGCGAGAGCGAGAACGCCCCGCTGCTGCGCGAGGGCGGGGCCGACGGCGTAGTCGTCTCCTCCGAGGCCGCCGGCCGACTGCTCGGTGTCGCCGCCACCAGCCCCGCGACAGGTGGGATCTTCGAGGACCTGCTGGTCCCGGGCTCAGGCCTCGAGCTGTCGGAGCGCGATGTGACCCGGGAAGAGGTCGGACTCGCCCCCCGGGCCTGCAACGACCTCGTCATCGCGGTCCTGCGCGACGGACAGACGACGCTGTTCACCGAGCCGGCCGGTATCAAGCTGCGCCGCTCGGACCGCATCGTGGTCGTCCGGGGAGCGGTCGACCGGTCGGGGCGGCCCTTGGCGCCCACCGAGCCGGGGTCCTGAGCCGCTCAGCCTGACCCGTCGTGTCCACTCGCTCATGGTCATCTCGGGTCAGGAGGCAGGGCGGCAGGTTCGGCCGAACGGTGGTGTCGCTCCAGGTTCGGCTCAGTCACTGTGTGCGACGTACGGCAGCACCTGCCGCGTCACCGGGCTACCGCGAGATCTTCAGCCGTTGCGATCCGGTGGGGCGCGCCAGGGCGCTACACCTCCTCGAGGGCGACCAGCAGCCGGCGCAGCGAGTCCAGCCGGGCAACGCTTGCCCCCCCGCTGGCCGCCCACGCATCGAGCGTGCAGCCGATTGTGCCCAGCGTGTGCGGGCAGCCCGGTGGGCAGTACACCGCACCCGCGGCGAGGTCGGGGAAGGCGGCGAGCACCCGCTCGGCAGTGACGGCCCCGAGCCCGAAGGACCGTACGCCCGGGGTGTCGACCACGGTCCCGCCGCCGGGAAGCGGCAGCGCCACCGCGGAGGACGAGGTGTGCCGGCCCTTGCCGACCCCTGTCACCTCGCCGACCGCCCGGAACGCCTCGGGCACCAGATGGTTGACCAGCGTGGACTTCCCGACGCCGGACTGCCCGAACAGCACGCTGGTACGGCCGGCGAGCCGCCCCCTCAGCTCGGTCACCCCGGCGTCGTCCGCACCAGGCCCGGTGACGACCGCCTCGACGCCGAGCGGGGCGTAGAGCGCCAGCAGCTCGCCCGGGTCGGCGAGGTCGCGTTTGGTGAGGCAGAGCAGCGGAACCAGCCCGCCGTCGTAGGCCGCGACCAGGCAGCGGTCGACCAGCCGCGGGCGGGGCACCGGGTCGGCGAGCGCGGTGACCAC
Organism: Actinomycetota bacterium; assembly: GCA_019348355.1. Taxonomy (GTDB): domain Bacteria; phylum Actinomycetota; class Actinomycetes; order Mycobacteriales; family SCTD01; genus SCTD01. The sequence continues at coordinate 13,372 of JAHWJP010000006.1, read as the reverse complement.
GACGAGCACCTCGGCGTTGGCGACGACCGCCCGCTCGACCGGGTCGCTGTCGTCCGGCGTACGCCGCAGCAGCGACGTCCGGGGCTCGAGCCGGACGATGCGGGCCAGCGCGTCCGGGCCGCCGGTCCGGTCGCCGACGACGGCCACCCGGTCCCCGACGACCACACCCCGCCGGCCCAGCTCGCGGGCCCGGACGGCCGTCAGCAGCGCCCCGTCTGCACCGCGCAGCCGGTAGCGGCCACGGTCGACCGACAGGACGTCGGCCGGGGAGGCGTCCTCGTGCGCGGGACGGGTGCGGGTGCGCGGTCGGGAGCTGCGTCCCGGCCGGACCCGGACGTCGTCCTCGTCGAGCTCCCGCGGGCTCATCCGGCGAGCAGCATGCGCGACCACGAACCGACGAAGTCCGGCACCGTCTTTCGAGTCGTCGCCACGTCGCGCACCTCGACGCCGTCCACGCCGAGTCCGAGGACGGCCCAGGCCATCGCGATGCGGTGGTCGTCGTAGCTGGCCATGACGCCGCCGGTGAGCCGGCGCGGCCGGACGACGAGCCCGCCCGGGAGCTCCTCGACGTCGCCGCCGAGGGCGTTGAGCTCCTTGGCGAGGGCTGCGATCCGGTCGGTCTCCTGCAACCGGATGTGAGCGACCCCCGTGAAGCGGCTCGGCGAGTCGGCGAGCGCCGCGAGCGCCGTCAGCACCGTGGTGAGCTCCGGTGCGTCCCCCAGGTCGGCCTCGAGACCGTGCAGCCCGGTGCCGGCCGAGACGGTCACGCTGTCGTCGGCGCGGGAGACGCTGGCCCCCATCGCCGCCAGCAGCTCCGGCAGCACCGCCCCCGGCTGCGCGGTCTCTCGTGGCCACCCCTCGACGGTGACCGAACCGCCGGCGACCAGCGGGGCGGCGAGGTAGGCGGCCGCGGTCGACAGGTCCGGCTCGACGACGGCGTCGCGCGCCAGCAACGGGCCGGGCGCCACCGCCCACTGGCCCAAGACGCTGTCGTCGACCTGCGCCCCGGCCGAGCGCAACGCCCCGACGGTCATCGCCACATGCGGAGCGCTCGGCAGCGGGCCTCCCTCGTGGCGCAGCACGACGCCCCGCTCGAACCGGGGGGCCGACAGCAGCAGGCCGCTCACGAACTGTGAGGACTGCGAGGCGTCCAGGGCGACGGCGCCGCCACGTACCGCACCGGTCCCGCGGACGAGAATCGGCAGCGCATCGACCCGGTCGAGGTCAGCGCCGAGCGTGCGGAGCGCCACCAGGAGCGGCGCGAGTGGGCGCTCACGGATCCGCGGGTCGCCGTCGAGCCGCGCCTCACCGACGCACAGCGCCGCCACCGGCGGCAGGAAGCGGGCGCAGGTCCCCGCGTTGCCGACGTCGATCTCGGGACTGCGCACCGCCAGCGGACCGCCCGTGCCGGTGACCACCCAGTCACCCTCAGCGCTGTCGGTGACGTCGACCCCCAGCGCCCGCAGGGCGGCGGCCATGAGCTCGGTGTCCCGGCTGCGCAGCGGCCGGCGGACGACCGAGGTGCCCCTCGCCAGCGCGGCGAGCACCAGGGCCCGGTTGGTGACCGACTTCGAGCCCGGGAGCCGGACGGTCGCGTGCAGCGGCACAACCGCCTTCGGGGCGGGCCAGGGGTCGAGCACGGGGGTCGGCACGAGGAAAGTCAAGCACTGGCAGAACGGCCGCTTGCCGTGACTCAATGGCCCCATGTGCGGCAGATACGCCTCCAGCCGAGGGGCGCACGAACTGGCGGCCCACTTCGAGGTGGACGAGCCCCCGGACCAGGAGCTGCCGCCGTCGTACAACGTGGCGCCCACCGACCCGGTGTTCGCCGTGCTGCAGCGGGCGGACTCGCGGCAGCTTCGCGTCCTGCGCTGGGGCCTGGTCCCGTCGTGGGCTTCGGATGCCAAGGGTGCCGCACGGCTGATCAACGCCCGTCGCGAGACGGTCGCGGACAAGCCGGCGTTCCGGGCGGCCTACCAGCGCCGCCGCTGCCTGCTGCCGGCCGACGGCTACTACGAGTGGCAGACCGGCGGGGCGCGCAAGCAGCCGTACTTCCTGTCCGCTCGGGACGGCGCACCGCTGGCGATGGCGGGTCTGTACGAGGTCTGGGCGCCCTCCGGCGGGGAGCGGCTGTGGACGTGCACGGTGATCACGACCGAGGCCGCCGACGAGCTCGGCCACATCCATGACCGCACCCCGCTTCTGGTCCGGACGCCGGACTGGCCGCGCTGGCTCGACCCGACGGTCGAGGATCCGGGTGCCGACCTGCTCGTGCCCGGCACCCCGGGGGTGCTGGACGCCTGGCCGGTCTCACCCGCGGTGGGCAACGTCCGCAACGACGGGCCGGAGCTGGCGCAACCGCTCGGGCCCTGACCAGGGTAGGAATGTCGGCGTGGATACCCAGGATGCCCGTCAGCAGCTCGAGCAGATGCTTCGCGAGATCGACAGCGCCTCGGCGGTCCTCGAGGCCGAGGGCGCCGGGGAGTCCAGCGAGCTCAGTCACCTCGACCAGCACCCCGCGGAGACGGCCAGCGAGGTCACCGACGCCGCCGAGCAGGCCGCGCTGCTCGAGAGCTTCGCCGACCGCAAGGCGCAGGTCGTCGGGGCGCTTGCCCGGCTGGACGACGGGACGTACGGCGTCTGCGTCGACTGCGGGCAGCCGATCGCCGACGCGCGGCTCGAGGTCCGTCCCGAGGCGGCGCGCTGCCTCGCGGACCAGGAGAAGGCCGAGGCCGCGGCGACGTAGGAGCGTCAGGGCTTGGTGGCGCTCACCACGAGGTGCAGGCCGGCCGACTCGCCTTCCTGCTCAGCGGCCAGGGTGACCTCGGTGCGTACCAGGGTCCTCAGCGCCGCCTTGCCGCCCTCGGCGAGCGCCCGCTCGACCGTCGCGGGCGTCAGCACCGATCGCGGCCGCACCCACTCGACCTCGAGTCCCACCTCGGTGAGCAGGGTGGTCAGCTCCTCCGGCCAGAAGCAGCGGGTGATCGAGCCGTCCTCGTCGGGCACCAGCACCACGTCGGCAGCCGGGACGTCGGCCAACTCTGCCCAGCGGCCCTGGTCGGCGAGCCGGGCGAGCCCGAGGGACAGCGAGTCGACGACCAGCAGCAGCCGGCCCCCCGGGCGAAGCACCCGGCACAGGTGCTCGACGGTCACCTCGGCGGCCAGGCACATCGACAGTGCGCGGGACTCGGCCAGGACGAGGTCGACACTGTCCGGGCGCAACCAGCTCAGGGAGCGGGTGTCGGCGGCGACCGGCAGCAGCCGGCCGAGCCCCAGCAGATCGGCGAGCGGTTCTTCGCCGGTCTGGCGGACATGCACGACCTCGTGCCCGAGCGAGACCAGTTGGCCGGCGAACTCCGAGCCGCCGGACAGGTCCAGGACCCGGCAGGGCTGGTCGGGGAGCCACTCGGCCACCTGGGCCGCCGCGACAGCAGCGTAGAAGGTCCAATACGCCGACTCCGGTGGCGGGACAGGGCGCGCCGGCGCCGGCTCGGCCGCCTCGGCGGGCCCGGACTCGCGGGCAACCGGCACCGGCGGAACCGGCCGACCGGACAGAAGCACGGCTGCTGTCTACCCTTCGACGTGCCAATGACCCTTCACGATCTCGTGACGCCCGTCGGGCTGGCGCGGGTCACCCGGGAGGGTCCGCCGGGTGGCGGAGTGCTCGTCCTGGGGCATGGTGCCGGAGGCGGGATCGAGGCCCCGGACCTGCTGGCGGCGCGCGACGCCGGGCTCGCCGTGGGCCTGCAGGTGATCCGGGTGGAGCAGCCGTGGCGGGTGCGGGGGCGCCGGGTCGCCGAGGCATCCGTACGTCTTGATTCGGCTTGGCTGTCGGTGCTGTCAGCTCTGGAGCGGACCGGGCCGCTCGTCGTCGGGGGTCGCAGCAGCGGCGCACGGGTCGCCTGCCGCACGGCGACCGCGGTCGACGCGACGGCGGTGCTCGCACTGGCCTTCCCACTGCAGCCGCCCGACCGCCCCGACCGCTCGCGGCTGCCCGAGCTGCTCCTGCCCGATGTGCCGCGCCTGGTGGTGCAGGGGGAGCGCGACGCCTTCGGCCGACCGGAGCCCGCTCCCGGTCTCGAGGTCCACGTCGTTCGGGGTGCCGATCACGGCTTCGGCGTGCGCAAGAAGGACGGTCGGACCCGCGAGCAGGTGGCCGAACAGGTGCGTGACGTGGTCGGCCGCTGGTTGTCCGCGGTCGTCGCGCCCACTCAGAGGCTGACGTAGACCTCGTCGGCGACCAGCGCGTCGACGCCCACCCGCACACCATCGACCGTCAGCAGCAGCTGGTTGTCGTGCCGCCGGTCCACGATCACCGTCTGCCCCGGCAGCAGCCGGGCCGTCTCGAGCTCCACCATGCGCTCCACCAACGTCTGCAGGTGCTCGTCTATCCGGCGCACGACGCAGGCACCGCCGGCCGGCACCGCCGACAGCTTCTGCAGCGGACCGGTCTCCACGATGTTGGCCGAGCCCGGGATCGGGCTGCCGTGCGGGCAGGTGCCGGGATCTCCGAGCAGTTCGATGATGTGGCGTTCGAGGGTGTCGCTGATGGCGTGCTCGAGCCGGCATGCCTCCTCGTGCACCTGCGGCCACGGCACCTTCAGGACCTCGGCGAGCAGGACCTCGGCGAGCCGGTGCCGACGCAGCATCGACGTGGCGTAGGCCCGGCCCGGATCGGTCAGGTGCAGCACCCGGTCGCCGTCCAGCGTCACGTACCCCTCCCGCTCGAGGCGCTTGACGGTCTCGCTGACCGACGGGGCGGACACGCCGAGACGCTCGACGATGCGGGCGCGCATCGGGACGATGCCGGCCTCCTCGAGCTCCAGGATGGTCTCGAGGTATTGCTCGACCGCGGGGTGGTGGCCTTCCATGAGTCGGATCGTACGGCCCGTCGGCTGATGCCCGGGGCGGGAACAGACCTCGGCCGTACGAGCGTTTCGCCCAGCATCGACGAAGGGAACGCGCATGCCGACAGCGACCGTAGCGGCAGGACTGTCGGCCCTCCGGCTACCCTCGGCACCGGGCAGCCGGAGAGGAGGTGCAGCCATGGGCGAGCAGGAGACCAGCGAGCAGCGCCGCGCGCGCTTCGAGCGCGACGCGCTTCCCTTCCTCGACCAGCTCTACTCGGCCGCGTTGCGCATGACGCGCAACCCCGCCGATGCCGAGGACCTCGTGCAGGAGACCTTCGTCAAGGCCTTCGCCGCCTTCCACCAGTTCCAGGAGGGCACCAACCTCAAGGCGTGGCTCTACCGCATCCTCACCAACACCTTCATCAACACCTACCGCAAGAAGCAGCGCCAGCCGCTGCAGAGCCCGACCGATGAGATCACCGACTGGCAGATCGCGGCGGCCGGGGAGCACACCAGTGCCGGGCTGCGCAGCGCCGAGACCGAGGCGCTCGACCACCTGCCGGACTCCGACGTCAAGGAGGCGCTGCAGGCGCTGCCCGAGGACTTCCGGATGGCGGTCTACCTCGCCGACGTCGAGGGCTTCGCCTACAAGGAGATCGCCGAGATCATGGGCACTCCGATCGGCACCGTCATGAGCCGGCTGCACCGGGGCCGTCGCGGGCTGCGCACGCTGCTGGCCGACTACGCCGTCGAGCGCGGCCTGGTCAAGGCGAGTGCCGGATCGGAGGAGTCGGCATGAGCTGCGGCGACCCGCACGAGACGCCCTGCAGCGAGGTGCTCGAGGCGGTCTACCTCTATCTCGACGGCGAGCAGGACCACAACCACCACGAGAAGGTACGGCTGCACCTCGACGAGTGCGCCCCCTGCCTGCGCCAGTACGGCCTCGAGCAGGCCGTCAAGTCGCTGGTCGCCCGATGTTGCGGCAGCGACCCTGCGCCGGTCGATCTACGCGACCGCGTCCTCGTGCGCATCCAGCAGGTGCGCCTGGAGATCGAGCAGGTCGAGTACCGCGCGGAGTGAGCGAGTCGCCACCGCCTATCTTCGCGCAATGACCTGGCTCGCGGCATGACCTGGCTGGTGACCGGCGGAGCCGGCTACATCGGGGCGCATGTCGTGCGCGCGCTCGTGCACGACGGGGCCCCGGTGGTCGTCCTGGACGACCTGTCGACCGGCGACGCCTCCCGGGTCGATCCAGGCGCGACCTTCGTCGCGGGAAGCGTGCTCGACGGCGACCTCGTCGCCCGGGTCCTGCGCGACCACGAGGTCCGCGGCGTGGTGCACATCGCCGCCAAGAAGCAGGTGGGGGAGTCGGTCGCCGACCCGCTGCTGTACTACCGCGAGAACGTCGCCGGCCTGGTGACCCTGCTCGAGGGCTGCCGGGGCCAGGGGGTCGACCGCTTCGTGTTCTCCTCGAGCGCCGCCACCTACGGCCTGCCCGACGTCGAGCTCGTGGACGAGGACACCCCGGGCATCCCGCTGTCGCCCTACGGTGAGAGCAAGCTGATCGGGGAGTGGCTGCTGCGGGACTGCGCCGCGGCGTACGACCTACGGGTCATGTCGCTGCGGTACTTCAACGTGGCCGGAGCAGCCAGTCCCGAACTCGGCGACCCCGGCGTCTTCAACCTGATCCCCCTGGTCTTCCAGGCGCTTGCGGCCGGGCAGCGACCGAAGGTCTTCGGCGCGGACTACCCGACGCCGGACGGGACCTGCATCCGCGACTACGTCCATGTCGACGACCTCGCCGCAGCCCACCTGACGGCGGCCAGGGCGCTCGAGTCGGGCGTGCCCGGCACGACCTACAACATCGGCCGGGGGAAGGGCTCCAGTGTCCTCGACGTCCTGCGGATGGTCGGCGAGGTGACCGGGACGGACCTGACGTACGACGTGGTCGACCGCAGAGCTGGTGACCCCGCGCGGGTGGTCGCCGCCGTCGACCGGATCCGGGACGGGCTCGGCTTCACAGCGCAGCGGGACCTGCGCGACATGGTCGACAGTGCCTGGGCCGGCTGGCAGGCCCAGCACCCCTGAGTGAGCGGAGCGCCTGCCGGCCTCCGACTGCTGATCATCCGCAGCATCGCCGCCCTTCGAGCAAGATCATCTCTCTGAGCACGGATATCCTGCGAATGATCTTCTCTCGGAAGCGGAAGCCGGCGCGCGGCGGGGCTCAGTCCTCAGGCGTTGGGGCGCTTGCCGTGGTTCGCGGCGCTCTTCTTGCGGGCGCGGCGCTTGCGGCCTCGCTTGGCCATGTCGCGATCTCCTCTGGACGACGGCCTCCAGGATCGCACATGCGCTCATGGCACCTCGGCCGCCGCCCGGCTGGTCGTGCCGGCTCCGAGCATGGCGAGCACGACGAGCTGCCCGAGACCGGCGGCGATCAGGACGTCGCCGGCGCTGATCACCTCCGGGCGCAGCGGCAGGGGGACCGGCATGACGTCGCCGAGCCACGGCAAGCGGGTCTGCCCGTCCGCCAGTTCGTGCCGGGCGGCCGCTCCGGTCAGCAGGTCCTGGATCGTCACGCCTGCCCGGCCGGCTGCGCCGGGCGACACCGGCATCGCGCCGTTGGCGCCGACGACGACCGCATTGGCGAGCAGCCCGAGGGCGACCAGCCCTGTACCGCGAATTCCTCGGTTGAGCGACAGGAACAGCACCACCAGGGCGGCCGCGGTCACCAGCCCGATCACGTAGAACGGACCGCCGACCACCGCCCCGCCGATCTGCGCGAGCAGCGCACCCACGACGAGCGCCGGGCGGCGCAGCGGCAGCGCCCCCAGCCGGTCGAGGCCCCCGCCGAGCAGGAAGCCCAGGGTCAAGGCGACCAGCAGGACCGCCAGCACGAGGGACACCCCACTAGTGTTCCCCAGATGAGCGACCTGGCGGTCGACCGGCGAGACGGCCAGCTCTGGCTGACGATCTCGCGCGAAGCCAGGCGCAACGCCCTGAGCGCTGAGGTGCTGCACGGTCTGCTCGAGGCGCTCCGAGCGCCCGAGGACGCGCGCGTCGTCATGATCGGCAGTGTTGGCGAGGTCTTCTGCTCCGGCGCCGACCTCGTGCAGATGGCTCCCGGCGACACCGGGCTCGAGGCGCATCAGAGCCGGGGCCTGCTGCGCGAGGTGGTGCTGGCCATGCGGGCCTGCCCGGTGCCGGTCGTCGCGACCGTGCAGGGGCTGTGCCTGGCCGGCGGGGTCGGGCTCGTGCTCGGCAGCGACATTGCGCTGGCCTCCGACGCTGCGGCCTTCGGGCTGCCCGAGGTGGAGCTGGGCCTGTGGCCGTTCATGGTCGGGGCGTTGCTCGGGCGCCACGTCACCCCCAAGCAGGCGATGGAGCTGATGCTGACCGGTCGTCGGGTGCCGGCGGCCGAGGCGCTGCAGCTGGGGATGGTCAGTCGCTTGGTCGAGGCGGATCGCCTGCGGATAGAGGAGCAGGCGCTCGCGGCGGCCCTGGCCGTCAAGCCGCCACTGGCCGTGCAGCGGGGCAAGGCGGCGTTCCAGGCAGCCATGGAGTCGAGCCTCGCCCCTGCGCTCGAGGCCATGCAGGCCCAGCTGTCGCTGCTCGCCTCGACCGAGGACGCGGCCGAGGGTGTGGCGGCCTTCCTGGAAAAGCGCGCGCCGAGATGGACCGGCCGCTGACAGCTCCCCCCCGCGCCGCTCCCACTGCGTTCTCGGTGCCACCAGCGCCCGGACCCCGCCGGGCCTGGCACCGAGATCAGATCGCCCGGGGGCGCCGTCAGGGCAGCCGGCGCTGCAGCCAGCCGTACGGGGAACTGGTCAGCCCGTACAGCTCCAGCTCCCGGCGCTGCGCGAAGCCGGCACCACCGTCGCCCGCCAACCAGTCCGTCACCGCAGCCAACACCCCGCCGCCGCCGTGTGCCGCGGGTGACAGCGCGTCCAGGTCGACGACCGCATCTTCGACCACGAAGAAGCCTCCTGGCTTGACGAACCGGGCGAAGCCGTTCAGCGCCGACAGGGTCGTGTCGTAACGGTGGGCGGTGTCCTCGACCACCAGGCACGAGGCGCCGTCGGGCAGCGCGGCGGCGACCAGCTCCGGCAGGGCCGGGTCCAGCACATCGCCTTCGACGAAGGTGATGCTGTCGTGCCACGCGGAATCGCGCAGCGCCACACCCTCGTTCGCCGGACCGACGTCCTCGCTCACCGCGACGACCCGTCGCGCCGGGCCGGGCCGGTAGCGGGACAGCGCCGCCAGCCGGTCCCGGAACCACAGCGTGCTGCCGCCGCGATGACTGCCCAGCTCGATGACCGCATCGGGGTTGGCGGCCCACAGCAGGTGCTCGTAGACCCGGAGGTCCTCGGGGAACTTCTGCAGCCGCAGACCGGCGTACCAGTCGCCGGTGTGCTGGGCCAGCCGCCGCCGCCAGTACGCCTCGACCGGCTCGCCGGCTTCCACGACGACCTGACCCGGCAGGGCCGGCTCGTCCGGGGCCCGGGGGGCGGAGGAGGCAGCGGGGGACGAGGGGTCGTCACGGCGGGGCGGCACGCCGGCCAACCTATGGCGCCCGCCGGAAAGCGGACGCCGAGCGACGTACGCTCCGAACCATGACCGAGGGCGAAGACGCGGGGACCGCCAGTCACGACCCGGACCGGCCGGCCGCGCTGCTCGAGTTCATGACCACGGACTGGGCGCCGCGCGTCGACCCGCTGCCGGCAGTGCAGGCGGCGGCGCCCCACCGCGCCCGCCGCCGCCGGGCGCTCGCCGAGCATTTCCCCGGCGAGCGGCTGGTGATCCCGACGGGCGGCTACAAGACTCGGGCCAACGACACGGAGTACCGCTTCCGTCCGGCCACCGAGTTCGCCTACCTCGCGGGCTCGCACGAGCCGGACGCCGTGCTGGTGGTCGAAGCGGACGGCGCTGCGGTGCTCTACCAGGCGCCGGTCATGGACCGATCCACGCCGGCGTTCTTCACCGACCGGGTCTACGGCGAGCTCTGGGTGGGTCCGCGACCGAGCCTCGCGGCGACCAGCGCGCTGCTCGCGCTCGACACCCGGCCGCTGGAGGAGCTCGACAAGCTCTCCGGGCCGGCGCGGGTCGTGCGCGGCTACGACGCCCGCGTCGAGGCGCTGTTCGAGACCGCCGAGGAGCCGGACTCCGAGCTCACGACGTTCCTGAGCGAGCTGCGGCTGGTCAAGGACGAGCATGAGATCGCCCAACTGCAGCTGGCCGTCGACGCGACAGTCACCGGCTTCGAGGACGTCGTACGCCAGCTGGACCAGGCGAAGGTGACCAGCGAGCGCTGGATCGAGGGCGTGTTCGGGCTGCGCGCCCGGGTCGAGGGCAACGACGTCGGCTACGGCAGCATCTGCGCCGCCGGCGCCCACGCCTGCACCCTGCACTGGACCGACAACGACGGCCCGGTCGCCGACGGCGACCTGGTGCTGCTCGACATGGGGGTGGAGGGCGCCGAGCTCTACACCGCCGACGTCACCCGGACGCTGCCGGTCAGCGGCACCTTCACCCCTCGGCAGCGCGAGGTCTACGCGCTGGTGCTCGAGGCCCAGGAGGCCGGCATCGCCGCCTGCCGGCCTGGTGCCGACTTCCTCGCGCCGCACCGGGCCGCAATGGTCGTGCTGGCCCACGGCCTGCAGCGCCTCGGGGTGCTGCCCGACGCCGAGGCCGCCCTCGCCGAGGACCAGCAGCTCTACCGGCGCTACACCCTGCACGGCGTCAGCCACATGCTGGGCCTCGACGTGCACGACTGCGCGCACGCCCGGCAGGAGACCTACCGAAAGGGACCGCTGCAGGCCGGCTACGTCCTGACCGTCGAGCCGGGGCTCTACTTCCAGCCCGACGACCTCACCGTCCCGGCGGACCTGCGCGGGATCGGCGTGCGGATCGAGGACGACGTCCTCGTCACCGCCGACGGCTGCCGCAACCTGTCGGCGGCGCTGCCCCGCGACCCGGACGCTGTGGAGGCGTGGATGGCGGCCCTCCGGCGAAGCGGCTGACACCCCGGTACCGCCTGAAGGGGTCAAGCCAGCCGCGGTCCGCGCCGAAGAGGACTTCGTGACCACCTCGATCGAGCCCTTCCTGCGCGCTCTCGTGGAGTGCGACGGGTCCGACCTGCACTGCAAGGTCGGCTCGCCCCCCCGGGTGCGGATCGACGGCAAGCTGCGCAAGCTGCAGACCCGCGACCTGACGGCGGCGGACACCGCCCAGATGGTCAGCGAGGTGCTGCGCGAGGACCTCGTCGAGGAGTTCGACAAGAGCAACGAGGCGGACTTCGCGTACGCCCTGGCGGGGTTGGGCCGGTTCCGCGTCAACGCCTTCCGCAGCCGCGGGTCGGCCGGCCTGGTGTTCCGCCGGGTCAGTGTCGGCGCGATCGCGCTCAACGACCTCGGCCTGCCGCCGGTGCTGGCCTCGCTCGCGATGGAGCCGCGCGGTCTGGTGCTCGTCACCGGGCCGACCGGTTCGGGCAAGACCACCACGCTGGCCGGGATGATCGACCACATCAACGCCCACAAGGAGGTGCACGTCGTCACGATCGAGGACCCGATCGAGGTGCTGCACTTCGACAAGATGGCGATGATCAACCAGCGGGAGGTGCGGGTCGACACCGAGGACTTCGTCACCGCCATGCGCGCCGCGATGCGGCAGGACCCCGATGTCATCCTGGTCGGGGAGATGCGCGACCACGAGACCGTGAAGGCGGGGCTCGCCGCAGCCGAGACCGGTCACTTCGTCATGTCGACCCTGCACACGACCGACGCGGCCGAGACGATCAACCGGCTGATCGACTTCTTCCCGCCGCACGAGCAGAAGCAGGTACGCCTGGCGCTCGCCGCCTCGCTGCGCGGCATCATCTGTCAGCGCCTTGTGCCGCGGGCCGACGGGCAGGGGCGCTGCGTGGTCATGGAGGTCGCCGTCAACACCGGGCGCATCGCCGACGCCATCGCCGACCCGGACAAGACCTCCACGATCAGCCAGCTGATCTCCGAAGGCAGCTACTACGGCATGCAGACCTTCGACCAGCATCTCGTCTCGTTCGTGCGCGACGGCGTCATCACGATGGAGGCGGCGATGTCGGCCTCCACCTCGCCGCACGACCTCACCGTCGAGCTCCGCCGGCTCGGCCTGGTCGCCTGACCCCACCTTCCAGCCCGCGCACTTCCCCTGCAGGACGACACGTCCGTGGGCCCGTCGGGTGTCAGGACGCAGGGGAAGTCGGGTCAGGATGTACGCGAGCCGTGCTCGCTGCAGCGCGCCGACCACGTGGTCGGCGTCACCTGCACGACCATCCGGCGCCGGCAGCTCGGGCAGTAGCGCGGGGGATCCAGCCGGGCAGCCCGACGGCAGGCGGCGTGCCCTTCGGGGGTCAGCTCGACGCCGCAGTGTCCGCACCAGGGTGCCAGCGGCAGCGCGTAGGCGCGCAGCATCAACCCCGGGACCGGCTCCCAGTCGAACGACGGTGTCCGAGCGAACCCGAGCCGATCGTAGAGCCGGTGGGCCGCCGTCATGTTCTCCTGCGAGGACAGGCGAACGACGCTGCAGCCGGCGGCGCGGGCCGCTTCCAGGCAGGCGTCCATGAGCGCCGCGCCGACCCCTGCGCCGCGGGCCCCGGACGAGACGGCCAGCATGCGGATCACCGCCTCACCGGGCACGGACTGCTCGGCCCATCGGCCCCCCCGGGTGGCCACCGTCACCGCCCCGACGAGCCGGTCGTCGAGCAGTGCCACGAGAAGGCTCGCTTCGGTGGCTCGGCTCCCAGCGGCGCGCAGCTCCGGCTCGTAGTCCGCTGAGCTGAAACCGCCACCGACATAGACCTCCGCGGTGAGGTCGGCCACGGTCGGCAGCTCGGCGGGCTCGACCGGTCGGACGACGAGAGGCACGCGGACGTGTCTACCCCCTCCACACCCCTGCCTTCCCCGGCACGGCTGCCCGCAGGGTCTCGGCTTCGGCGCGCGCCGGGCAGCCGGTGAGATGATCGCCGACCAGGCCGCATGCCTGCAGCAGCGAGTAGACCGTGGTCGGCCCCACGAAGACGAAGCCCGCCGACTTGAGCCGCTTGGCGAGCGCAGCACTGGCCGGCGTCGAGGCGGGCACGTCGGACCAATGGTCGTACGCCCGGCTCGGGATCTCCGCAGCCGCCCACAGCAGCGCGGTGAGCCCTCCCTCGGCGCGCAGCGCGAGGGTGGCCCGGGCGTTGGTGACGCAGGCCCGCAGCTTGGCGCCCGAGCGGATCAGGCGGGCGTCGGTCAGCAGCGGCTCGACGTCGAGCTCGGCGACCGTGACCGGGTCGAAGCCGGCGAAGACCTCGCGCAGCGCCTCCCGCTTGCGCAGGACGGTGATCCAGGCGAGCCCGGCCTGGAAGGCCTCGAGGCAGATCTTCTCGTACAGGGCCCGCTCGCCGGTCTGCGGGCGCCCCCACTCGAGGTCGTGGTAGCGCTCGTAGAGCGGTACCCCGTCGCCGAAGCAGCGCATCGACAGCGTCTGGGCCATCTACACCGTCTGGG
>JAHWJP010000005.1 GCA_019348355.1 Actinomycetota bacterium | reverse complement strand
AGGTGTCCAGGATCCAGGCGGAGTTCGGCCTGCCGACCTGGCACCTGGTCAAGCCAGGCGTCGGCGAGACCACCCGGGTCCTGCTGCGCCGCATCCCCTGGCAGGTGCTCGTCCACCCGCAGCGGCGCGCCGGCCTGGAGCACGTGCTGGACCTGGCTGCGCAGCGGGGCGTTCCCGTCGTCGATTATGAAGCGATGTCCTACAGCTGCGTCGGACTGATCCGGCCGCTGGAGGTGGCCGACGCATGACCTACCTGATCGCGAGCGATCTGGACCAGACCCTGATCTACTCCCCTGCGGCGGCCGCGCGCGGTCCGGAGCGCGTATCCCGGGTCGTCGAGATGCTCGATGGGAAGGTCATCAGCCTGCTGTCGGAGGACACCGAGAAGGGGATGCTGGAGGTGGCGGAGCGCGCCGTGTTCGTCCCGACGACGACCCGCACCCGCGCGCAGTACGAGCGCATCGACCTGCCGACCCGGTCGCGCTTCGCGATCGTCGCGAGCGGCGGCGGCATCCTCGTCGACGGGGAGCCTGACCTGGGATGGGCGGCGTCGGTGGTCGCCCGGCTCGCCGGTGCGTCGTCGCCGGTCGCAGCCCTGCGGGAGGTGTTCGACGGCTACCGCGACCGGGAGTGGCTGCTGCGGGTGCGCGACGCCGACGACGTCTTCCTTGTGGCGGCGGTCGACGCCGACCTGCTGCACGCCGACGAGCTCGCCCATGTGACGGGCGCCTGCGACAGCCACGGCTGGCGGGCGCACCACCAGGGCCGCAAGCTCTACGTCCTACCTCATGGATTGGACAAGGCCGCCGCGGTCGCCCACGTGTCGGAGCGGCTCGAGGTAGAAACCGGCTGCGCGGTAGACGTTCTCGCTGCTGGGGACACCCTGCTCGACTGGCCGATGCTGTGTGTGGCCGAGCGGGCCTGGGTGCCCCTGGGCAGCGAGCTCGACCGCCTCGGCAGCTCGGCGCCGCACGTCACGACCACCCGCGAGGCCGGTCTCGCGGCCGGCGACGAGATCGTCGCCGGCTGGCTCGAGCACACCACAGCGTGATTGCCTCGGAGCCCTCTGGCTGATCACGCGGACGTTGAGGTGGCTCGCCATCCTGCTTCCACCTCAACGGCCGCGTGGATCACTTCGGAGGTGGGTCGGGGGGTCGGGGGGTGCGTCCGCGCCTAAACCGCTGCGACGCTGTCCGACAGGGCGGCCAGCACGTCGACGACGCCATGGCCGGCGCGCGAGACGCCGAAGACCTCGGCCCGGCGCAGCGTTGCCCGGGACCAGGCCCGATGCGGCCCGGCTTCGTTCATCTTGTTGCGGTAGGACGAGCTGCTCGCGCCACCTCCGACCGCATCGCGAATGGCCAGCGCGTCGTCGTACTCCTCGTGCGAGACGACCAGCAGCGCGTGTACGGGCGCGACGTGAGCGGGGTGGATGACGGTCTTGCCGAGCAGCCCGTTCGCCTTGTCTAGGACCACCTCGCGCAGCAGCTCGTCGTAATCGGCCTGGATGAGCCGCTGCCGCAGCGCCTCGTCCTCGGCGAACGGCGTGCTGCGCAGCCGCGGTTTGAACAGGCGCTCCGCCGCGGCGAAGTGCTCCCAGACCGCTCCGGTCAGCACGAAGCCGCTGCCGTCAGCGCGCCCCAGGCAGTTGACGATGTCGGTGATCACGTCCCGGATGATCCCGACGTCGTACAGGCTGACGTCGCGTTGCCGGCGCAGGGCGTAGAGGCCGGACAGGTCCGCGGCGCCCAACCGCAGCGCCAGGACACGGTCCCGGTTCTCGTTCAACAGGTCGCTGATGCCCTGCAGGCAGGCCGTGCGCTTCTCGCGGTACATGAGATCCGGGGACTCCAGCACCGGCATGGCGAGCAGCGGTCGACCGGTGATTTGCTCGGCCTTCGTGAGGTGGTCGAAGAACGCTCGGCCCCGCTCGGCGGTGAACTTCGGCAACACGAAGCCGGTCAGGCGCTCGGTCGCCTGGCCGAGCTGCTCCGCGAGCTCACTGATCTGCTCGGCGGTGCGTACCCGGATGAACAGCAGGGGAGCATCCGCCCGCGTGCTGCGGTCGGCCAACCGGCGCACCTGCGCCACGACGTTGGCCTCGGCGACGGCCAGGTCCCCGTCGGCGATGGAGTCCTCGAGGCACAGCACCACCGACATCACCCCGGCCGCGCTGCGTCGCTCGACGTCCCGGCACAGCTCGGGGCGCATGCCGGGCATGTAGAGCGTGGCCCCGAGGGCGACGGCGAGGGTGTGCCGATCGCTGTCTGCCGTGAAGCTCGCGGGTCGCCGATCGAACAGTGAGCGGATGACCGATTCCGTCAGGAAGTCGAAGTGACGCATCCCCGTGGGTCAGCTGTCCACGGGGACTACTTGCGCCCGGGGGTCCAGTCCATGCCCCAGCCGTAGGCCCGGTCGAGGGCGTCCTGTGCGCCGTCGATGTAGCGCACCTCACGCCGCACCGTGAGCTCGCCGCCGCTGTTGTCGATCAGGGCGATGGCGCACATGCGCGACTTGCCGGCGGTCTCGTCGAGGCGCACCTCGATCGGCGCGCCCGAGGCGGGTGTCAGCGTCACGACGCCGGCCGCCTGGTCGAACGCCGAGGCGCCCTCGTAGATGCAGGCGAACACCAGGATCCGGCGCAGGTCCTTGGCGTGGGCGAGGTTGACGAACAGGTTCTCGCCGCCGGTGTTCGTGCCGGAGCGGTCGTCACCGTCGAGGAAGATGTACGGCGGGTTGTCCAGCGAGCCGAACTGGTTGCCGAGTGCCTGGATGACGCCCTTGCGACCGTCGGCGAGCTCGAACAGGCAGCCGAGGTCGAGGTCGATCGCCGAGCTCTGCGCGGCTGCGGCAATGCGCTTGAGGAAGCCCTTGGGCTGCTCGGCCTGGGCCGGCCGGGCGTTCCAGTTCAGGTTGACGTGCAGTTTGCCGCCGGCGCCCCCGGACTTGGTGAGGGACACGCTGGGGCTGGACTTGGTCAGCGTCACCTTCGACAGTGACACCGGCGACCCAGGCTGGGACGGCGGCGGGGGCGGCTGGTCGCCGCCACCAGAGCTGCGCTTGGAGTAGTCGATGGCCATGCTGTTCGTCCTCCGGTTTCGTCGGTCTCCTGCGGGGCGGGCGGGGGTGTCCGGTCCCGACCCGGGACCGGACACCGCCCGAGCTCAGACGTTGACGCCGAAGTCCTTGGCGATGCCGGCCAGGCCCGAGGCGTAGCCCTGGCCGACGGCGCGGAACTTCCACTCGGCACCGTTGCGGTAGAGCTCGCCGAAGACCATCGCGGTCTCGGTGGAGGCGTCCTCGCTGAGGTCGTAGCGGGCGACCTCGGTGCCACCGCTCTGGTTGACGATGCGGATGAAGGCGTTGCGCACCTGTCCGAAGCTCTGCGAGCGCTTCTCCGCCTCGTAGATCGACACCGGGAACACGACCTTGTCGACCTCGGCCGGCACGTTCGCGAGGTTGACCTTGATCGCCTCGTCGTCGCCCTCGCCCTCGCCGGTGAGATTGTCACCGGTGTGCTCGACCGACCCCTCGGGCGAGTTCTTGTTGTTGAAGAAGATGAAGTGGCTGTCCGACATGACCTTTCCGTCGCTCTTGACCATGATGGCGCTGGCGTCGAGGTCGAAGTCGGTTCCGCTGGTCGTGCGTGCGTCCCAGCCGAGGCCGACCAACACGGCCGTCATGCCAGGGGCCTCTTTGCTGAGGGAGACGTTTCCGCCCTTGGACAGGCTGACAGTCACGGGTTGTTCCTCTCGTCGTCGTCTGACCGGACCGGACGGCCCGGCATACCGCGCTGACAGTAGCCCCGTACCGCTCACTGGGGTATCCCGAAGTTGTCAGGCCCCACGGCCCCCGAACAGCCCGCCGAGGGCTCCGACCCCGGTGGCCCCGTTGTCCCCGTCACCGGTGCGGGCGAACTTCGCGAGCGCACCGCCGAGGGCCTCCATGGTCATCGACTGCAGGATGACCCGGCCGTTGCCGGTGAGTGTCGCCAAAGACAGTCCCTCGCCGCCGAACAGGGCCTGCATGGCGCCCTGCCGGTTGAGCCGGCCGACCCGTTCGATGCCGTACTGCACGGTCGACTCGAAGGCGACGATGCAGCCCGTGTCGACCTTCAGCTTCCCGCCGTAGTCGGCCGGGTTGATGTCGATGAAGTTCCCGGCGCCGGCGATCAGCAGCGTGCCTTTCCCAGTGAACTTCTGGAGAACGAATCCCTCCCCGCCGCTGAAGCCCTGGCGGACGCCGGCGAAGACCACGTCCATCCGGACGCCCGCCTCGGCGGCCACGAAGGCGTCCCGCTCGGCCATCCACGTCGTACGACCGTCGAGCTCGAGCGTCCGCATTTCACCCGGCAGCACGCCGGCGAAGGCGACGAGCCCGTCGCCGCCACGCGTGGAGAAGTGCTGGAAGGCGAAGCTCTCGCCGGCCAGCATCCGCTTGCCGACGTCCATGGCACCCTGCAGGATGGCGCCGAAGCCGCCCCTGGCCGGCTCCTGCTGACCCGTCGAGGGAGCCGACAGCTTGGTCTCCATCTGCACGTCGCCGGAGCTGAACAAGAACTTGCCGGCCTCGCAGTAGGCCACCTGCCCGGGCCGCAGCGTGGTGACCGCCATCTGCATGGCGTTGCCGACCAGGTTCATGTCCAAAGTCATCGACGGCCTCCTCGGGTCTGTTGCTCTCGCGTAGCTGGTCCATCCTGGCCCTCGGCCGACCGGAGGACTAGTCAGGAAATAGCACCAACGGGCTATTCCGGCATAACGGAACATCGCGCATCATCAACTAACGCGGGCAACTGCCCGCCCCGAGAAGAGGACCAGCCATGAGCACCCGAACCACCGACGCCGAAGCCCTGCTCACGCCGGCGGAGGTCGCCTCCATGTTCCGCGTCGACCCCAAGACCGTGACCCGCTGGGCGAAGTCCGGCAAGCTCACCTCCATCCGCACCCTCGGCGGCCACCGCCGCTACCGCGAGGCGGAGGTCCGTTCGTTGCTCGCCGGCATCCCCGCTCCACGCCCGCAGCAGCCCTGACCCGCGCCGTCGGGGCGGGGCCTCAGCCCCACGGGAAGATCATCCGCAGCATCGCCGTCCTAGCGCCCGACACTGGCCGCTGAGGGCGGCGATCCTGCGGACGATCAAC
This sequence comes from Actinomycetota bacterium, assembly GCA_019348355.1. Classification (GTDB taxonomy): domain Bacteria; phylum Actinomycetota; class Actinomycetes; order Mycobacteriales; family SCTD01; genus SCTD01. Next base: position 46,834 of record JAHWJP010000005.1, on the reverse strand, counting down.
GCAGGGGAGCGCTGTGCATCCCGCGGGCGGCGCTGGGATGATCGACGCTAGTAGGGTCTGGCCATGCGGCTCGCCGAGCGTCTCGCCGGTGCGCACGTCCTGCTGACGGGCGCCACCGGTTTCGTCGGGGAGGCCCTGCTCGAGCGGGTGCTGGCAGACCTGCCGCAGACCCGCCTCACGTTGATCGTGCGAGGCCGTCCCGGCGAGCCGGCGCTGGCCCGGGTCCGGTCGCTGCTGACCAAGCCCGCTTTCGCCGCCCTGCGCGCCCGGGACGGGGCGCAGGCGGTCGATGCGCTGGTCGGCACCCGCATCCAGGTCGTCGAGGGCGAGTTGGGCGGTCAGGTCGGGGGGCTGCCTCCCGACGTCGATGTGGTCCTGCACTGCGCCGGCGAGGTGAGCTTCGACCCGCCGGTCGACGAGGGCTTCCGCACCAACCTCACCGGCACCTTGGCGCTGCTCGACGCAGTCCGGGCGACCGGATCGCGGCCGCACGTCGTGCACGTGTCCACCGCCTACGTCGCAGGTCTGCGTTCGGGCTGGGTCCCGGAGGGACGCCACCCGCACACTCTCGACTGGCGGGCCGAGACTCGCGCAGCACAAGCCCTGGGCGATGGGGCTGATGCGGCCAGTCGGGTCCCGACGGTGCTGGCCGACCTGCTTGCCGAAGCGAGGCGCCACCGCGGCGCCGCCGGGCGGCAGGAAGTCGCCGTCGAAGCCGAGCGGCTGCGCCTGCGCTGGGTCAGCAAGCACCTGATCGAGGCGGGCCGGCAGCGGGCGCTGAGCCTGGGCTGGGCTGACTGCTACGCGCTCACCAAGGCACTCACCGAGCGGGCCGTCGAGGACGGCTGCTCCGAGTGGGGGGTGCCGCTGTCGATCGTGCGGCCCAGCATCATCGAGAGCGCGCTGCGCCGGCCGGCCCCCGGCTGGATCGAAGGATTCAAGATGGTCGAGCCGGTGCTGCTCGCCTACGGCCAGGGGCTGCTGCCGGACATCAAGGGTGCCCCGGACACCCCGGTCGACATCGTGCCGGTCGATCTCGTCGTCGGCGCCCTGCTCGCCGCGGCTGCGTCCCCACCGCCGATCGGCGAGCCCGCCTGGTTCCACGTCGGCTCGAGTGCGCGCAACCCGCTGCTCTTCCGCGACCTGCACGACTACGTACGCAGGTACTTCACCACCCACCCGCTGCCTCGACGTGGGCGGGGAAGCCACGCGGTCGCGGCCTGGGACTTCGCCGGTGAGCCGCGGCTGGAGCGGCGCCTGCGCCTCGCCGAACGCGGCCATCGGGCGGCCGATCGCGCCCTCGAGATCCTGCCGCCGTCGTCCGCGGTGCGTGGCGCGGCGGACCGGCTCGACCGGGTGGAGCGGCGGCTGCGCGGCCTGCGCCGGCTGTCGGACCTGTACGGCGCCTACACCCAGGCCGACCTGGTCTTCGGCGACAGCGGCACCCTCGCCCTGCACCAGGCGCTCGATCCCGAGGACCAGGCGGTGTTCGGCTGCGACGCGTCCGTGATCGACTGGGAGCACTACCTTCTCGACCTCCACTGCCCGGCTGTCACCGCCCTGCTGCGCTGGTCGGCGGCTCTGCCGCCGGCGCCGCGGCCGGCCCGCGGCGAGCCGGTCGCCGACCCGTCCCGCACGGTGGTGGCCGCCTTCGACATGGACGGCACCCTGCTGCCCTCGACCGTCGTCGAGGCGCTGCTCTGGGTGCGCCTCGCGGACGCCCCCCGCGGGCGGTGGCCGCGCGAGATGGTGCGCCTCGCCGCCGACCTGCCGCGCCTGCTCGCCGCCGAGCGGCACTCGCGGGCGAGCGTCGTTCGAGCCGTCACCGAGCGCTACGCCGGCGCCGACGTCGAGGCGCTGACCGCCCTCGTCGACGAGCGGGTCGCCTCGGAGGTGCTCTCGCGGCTGTCGCCGGCGGCTGTCCGGGCGGTCCGCGAGCACCGGGCGGCCGGACATCGCACCGTGCTCATCACCGGCGCCCTCGACCTGTTCACCCGCCCGCTCGCCCCGCTGTTCGACGAGGTCCTCGCCACCCGGCTCGACGTGGCAGCCGACGGCCGGGCGACCGGCCGCCTGGCGGAGCCGCCGGCCGTCGGCGAGGCGCGAGCCGCCTGGCTCGCCCGCCGGGCGGCCGAGGAGGGCTGGGACCTGCCCGCCTCGGCGGCCTACGCCGACGGCCTGTCGGACCTGCCGATGCTGAGAGCGGTCGGGCTGCCGGTCGTCGTCAACCCCGACGTGGCCCTGGCCCGGCTCGCCCGCCGGGAGAAGTGGCCCGTCGTGCACTGGGCCTCGACGCCGAGCCGGTCCCGGTTCGCCCTCGCCGGAGCAGGCCGTTGAGGGCGCTCGAGGTCTACCGGTCGCTGCCTCGATACCTCGCCGCGCGGGTGGTTTCGGGACGGCTCCCGGCCGTTGCGGCGGCGGGCGTCGCCCCGCTCCGGCTGACCACCCGCTCGGCGCCGCCGCTCCCCGGCCCGCAGTGGGTCCGGGTGCGCCCCCGGCTGTCGGGCATCTGCGGCAGCGACCTCGCCACCGTGGCCGGGACGGCGCCGTTCTACCTCTCCCCACTCGTCTCGCTGCCGTTCATCCCGGGCCACGAGGTGGTGGGCGAGCTCCTCGACGACGCTCCGGGACTGCCCGCCGGCAGCCGGGTCGTGCTGAACCCGGTGCTGTCCTGCCGCGCTCGCAACCTCGAGGGCTGTCCGGCCTGCTCGTCCGGCGCGGCGAACCGCTGCGCCCGCGTCACCCTCGGTCACCTGTCACCCGGCCTGCAGACCGGCTTCTGCGCCGACACCGGGGGTGGCTGGTCCGGTCAGCTCGTCGCCCACTGCTCGCAGCTGCATGCGGTGCCGGACGACGTCCCCGACGAGCGCGCCGTGCTCGCCGAGCCGCTGGCCTGCGCCGTGCACGCCGCCCGTCGCACCTTCGCCGAGCCCGGCTGCTCGGTGCTGGTGGTGGGTGCGGGCATGGTCGGGCTGCTCGTGCTCCACGCCTTGCGGGCGCTGACGCCGGCCGGCCGGATCACCGTCGTCGCGAAGCACCCACGGCAGGCCCGGCTCGCCCGCGACCTCGGCGCCGACGAGGTGGTCCTGCCGAAGGCGGCGCTGACAGCGGTACGGCGGTCCACCGCCGCCATCCGGCTCTCGCCCGAGCGCGGCAGCGACCTGCTGCTCGGCGGGGTCGACATCGCCGTCGAGTGCGCCGGTTCGGCGTCCGGCCTGGAGCAGGCGCTGCGGGCAACCCGGGCCGGGGGTCGGGTGGTGCTCGCCGGGATGCCCGCCCCGGCGGACCTGTCGCCGGTGTGGTTCCGCGAGCTGGAGCTGGTCGGTTCCTACGCGAGCGCCGGTGACGACCTCGCCGTGGCGCTGCGCCTGCTGGCCGACCCGCATCTCGACGCTCTTCGTACGTCGTGGCATCCGCTGTCGCGTTACCGCGAAGCGCTCGACGAGGCCGGCGACGCCGGTCGCCTCGGACTGGCCAAGGTCGGCTTCGACCTGAGGAAGGAGAGCGCATGAGACCGGGGTTCGTCCTCGAGGTCGACGAACGTACGCCGCCGCTGCTCGTGCACCGGGGCGACAGCTTCGGGTTGGAGCGGTTCCCACTCGGCTCCCGCGTCGTCTACCCGCCGGAAGCGCTGCCGGGCCTGCCCGACGTCCGCGCTGCCATCACGCAGGCTCTGGAGCATCCGCTGGACAGCGAGCCGCTGCGGGTGCTGCTGCGGCCCGGGATGCGGCTGACCATCGCCTTCGACGACATCTCGCTGCCGTTACCGCCGATGCGCACGCCGGACATCCGCCAGCAGGTGATCGAGCAGGTGCTCGAGCTCGCGGCCGCAGCGGGCGTCGACGACGTGGAGCTGGTCGTCGCGAATGCCCTGCACCGGCGGATGACCGGGCCGGAGATCCGCCGCATCGTCGGTGACCGCGTTTACCGCAGCTTCTGGCCGCAGGCGCTCACCAACCACGACGCCGAGGACCGCGCCAACCTCGTCCACCTCGGGCTCACCGACGAGGGCGAGGACGTCGAGATCAACAAGCGGGCGGGCACGAGCGACCTGCTCGTCTACGTCAACGTCAACCTGGTCTCGATGGACGGTGGCTGGAAGAGCACCGCGATCGGGCTGGCGTCGTACGCCTCACTGCGCCACCACCACAACACCAAGACGATGCGCCACTCACGCTCGTTCATGGACCACAAGGCCAGTGCGCTGCACTCCAGCGCTTGGCGCATGGGCCGGCTGCTGCAGGAGCACGTCCCGGTCTTCCAGATCGAGACGACGCTGAACAACCAGGCCTTTCCCACGTCGTACGCCTTCCTCACCAAGCGGGAGTGGGAGTGGTCCCCGCGCGACCAGGCGATGTTCTGGACACTGAAGAACGGTCTCGACCGGGCGCCCGGACGGCTGCGGCGCAAGGCGCTGTCCGACCTGGTCGCCGACTACGAGGTGACGTCGGTGCAGGCCGGAGCGGTCGAGCCGGTGCACGAGCTGACGATCGCGAACGTCCACCGTCAGCAGCTCGTCGAGGTGGGCGGCCAGACCGATGTGCTCGTGTTCGGGCTGCCCTACCTGTGCCCGTACAACGTGAACAGCTCGGTGATGAACCCGGTGCTCGCGATGTGCCTTGGACTCGGCTACTTCTTCAACATGTACCGGGGGCAGCCGCTGGTCCGCAAGGGCGGCGCGCTCATCCTCTACCACCCGGTGCAGAACGCCTTCGACCAGCTGCACCACCCGTCCTACGTCGACTTCTTCGAGGAGGTGCTCGCCGAGTCGACCGACCCTGCGATCATCGAGGAGCGGTTCGAGAAGCAGTACGCGACCGACCCCTGGTACACCCACCTCTACCGGACCTCGCACGCCTACCACGGCGTCCACCCCTTCTACATGTGGTACTGGGGGGCGCACGCGCTCGAGCATCTCGGCGACGTGGTCTGGGTCGGCGGCGACCGCAAAGCCGTGCAGCGCATGGGCTTTCGCAGCGCCTCGACCTTGGGGGACGCCCTGTCGATGGTCAGCGGCAGCGTCGGCACCTCACCCACCATCACCTACCAGCACAACCCGCCGCATTCGATCGCAGACGTGCGGTGAGCTCGCTGGCCCGGCTGGCCCGGGACTTCCGTTGGGGGCACGTGCCTTCCGTTCCTGCGACGGCTCCCCGCCGCGAGGTCGTGCCGGCTCGCGAGATGTCGACCGCGTGGGCGCGCACCCCGCTCGCAAGAGGGGTGCGCGCGGTCGCGCAGGCCGGCGCACTCGCGCCGCTCGTACGCGCGGAGGTGCGGCTGCAGGTCACCGGCGCCGCCCGGCTGACGGCGCTGGGCGACGAGGCCGCGGTGCTCGTGCTCAACCACACCTCCCACCTGGACACGGCCGCCCTGCTCACCGCGCTGCCGCCGCCCATGCGGTCCCGCACCGTGGTCGCGGCTGCTGCCGACTACTTCTTCACCTCCTGGTGGAAGGCGGCCGGCACGGCGCTGGTGTTCGGGACGGTGCCGATCGAGCGCCGCGGCGGCGCGCCGACGGACGCCCCGGCCAGGCTGCTCGCGCAGGGCTGGAACGTCGTCGTCTACCCCGAGGGCAGCCGCTCGTACGACGGGTGGCCCACCCGGTTCCGGCCCGGCGCGGCGGCGCTCGCCCTCACGTGTGGGGCGCCGATCGTGCCGGTTGCCGTACGTGGGTCGTACACCGCGATGCCGAGGGGGCGCTCCTGGCCGGCGCCCGGCCGACCACGCGTGAGTCTGGTGTTCGGCGACCCGTTGCGAGCCGCCCCGGGCGAGCAGGCACTGGCTTTCGCCGGTCGCGCCCAGGCCGAGGTTGCCCGGTTGCTCGACGAGGACGAGACCGACTGGTGGTCCTCGTTGCGCCGCGCCAACTCCGGTGAGCAGCCGGCGCTGCAGGGACCGCCGACCGGCTCGTGGCGGCGTACCTGGGCATCGACCCGACCGGTCGAGCCAACGTCAACCGGCGGCCCCCGGGTGTGGACGTAAGCGGCTGTGTATCAGGGCGGTCCATCGCTTCCTCTGCTCGGTGACACGGCGGCGCCTGGGCGTCGCCCCACTTCTGGGGGGAAGCATGATCACAAGAATTCTGGTTGGTACGCCGACGTCGGAGCGCGGTGCCGGCGCCTTGCTGGCGGCGGCGAAGCTGGCCGACACGCACGACGCCGAGCTCGTCGTGCTGCAGGTGGCACCGGTGCTGGATGCCCGATCGGTGTTCGACCCGAACGGCGTCCCTGATCCCGGCGAGCACCTACGCCCGCTGCACCGGAGCTTTCCGCAGCTTCGGATGCGCAACCAGCAGGCATCGGGCAACCCGGTTCGGGAGGTGTGCCGGGCCGCCGAGCAGGAGGGCTCAGACCTCATCGTCGTCCCGCAGCGTCGGCGCGGCTCGGTCTCCGGCCTGCTGTCCCGGCGGGCGTCGAAGGCGCTCGTCCAGCAGGCGCCCTGCCCCGTCCTCCTGGTCGCCTCATGAGGCTGGTCGACGGGTTCGAGGCGGTCCTGGCGTTCTACCGCCAGCCGCTGGCCGTCGCGGCGCTGCTGCTCAGCTCGTTGCTGCTCAGCTTCGGTGGCGGGGCGGTGATGTTCTACTTCCACGCGATTGTCCGCGGCGAGCAGGGGCCGGCGATCGCCGACGTGCATCACTGGCTGCTCGACTCGGGACTCGGCTTCGTCGGCCTGACGCCCGTCCTTGCTGTCATCCTGCCGCTGGGTGTCCGGGCGGTCAGCCGGGCCGGCCGGTTCGGGCGGCAGGCCTATGTGCTCACCGTTGCGGTCCTGTTCACCGTGCTCACCGGGCCGGGACCGTTCCTGCACAACCAGCTTGCCGGCGGCGGAACGCCACTCGCCGACTTCGCGACCGAACTGCTCGGGAGCGACGCCGGAGTAGCCGCCCGCAATCTGGACGTCCAGGAGCGCGCGCCGCTGACCGAGGGGCTGCTCCAGCTCGCCGTGGGCCTGCCGGTCTACCTGTTCTTCACCTGGCTCGCCCTCGGACTGGTGCGATCAGCCGTGGGATTCGGCAGGCGTGTATCAGCGCCGCTGTCCGCTACTCGTTGTCCGTGAGAGCCGTTGCAGGAGCGACGGACCACACAACCGGGGGGAAGAAAGATATGCACACTGATCCGATTCTGTACTGGAATGCAGTGGCGCTCGAGGCCAACCGAGTCAGCCACACCAACGGGAAGAACGAGCAGACCGGACCATGCGCGAGCGCGCGGGCGCTGGCCATCGTGCACCTGGCGATGTACGACGCCTTCGTCGGCACCGACACCGGCACAGCGCAGGACCCGTATCTGCCGGGACTGCCGGCAGCGGCACCCGGGGCGTCGATCGACGCAGCCGTCGCCGCCGCGGCCCACCTGACGCTCAGCAAGCTGTTCCCGACCCAGAAGTCCACTTTCAACGGGAAACTGGCGGAGGCGGCGCTGCCGGCGGCAGGTAAGGCGGAGGGCACGGCCTTCGGTCTGCTGGTGGGCCAGGCTCTCCTGGCCGAGCGGAGCAGTGACCCTGGCACCGGCGACTTCGGTTATGAGCCGCCGGTCAATCGGGAGGCTCACCGCCCCGACCCCGACGACGCGGGTCAGGGTTTCCACGCCCCGTTCTTCGGTGCGCAGTCGTCCTGCTTCGCCGTGACGGTCGCGCACGAGCTGGACGCCTATCCGGACCTGTCGAGCAAGGCCTACCTGGACGCTGTCCGCGAGGTGCGGGCCAAGGGGATCGCCACCGAGCTGATGGGAACGGTCAACTCCAGCCAGCGACGCCGGTCCGAGGAGACCGTCATCGGTCTGTTCTGGGCCTACGACGGCGCCTCGGGGCTCGGCACACCGCCGCGTCTGTACAACCAGATCGTGCGAGAGGTGGCCGTCAAGAAGAACAACAGCGCCGCGAGGAACGCGCGGCTGTTCGCACTTGTCAACGTCGCCATGGCTGACGCGGGCATCCTCGCCTGGCGGGAGAAGTACAAGCACAACCTGTGGCGGCCGGTGATCGGCATTCGGGAGCACGACGAGTCGATGGGGCCGACGGGGGTGGGCCACAACACCTTCGACAACGACAGCGACCCGACGTGGTTGCCGTGCGGCGCGCCGAGCACCAATCGGCCGGGCAGGAAGAACGTCACGCCGCCCTTTCCGGCCTACCCGTCGGGGCACGCCACCTTCGGTGCGGCGGCGTTGCAGATCACCCGGCTGTTCTACGACGGTGCTGCGGCGCTCCAGCACCAGCCCGACGACCTGTTCGACGGCCTCACCTTCGTCTCCGACGAGCTCAACGGTGAGAACATCGACAATCAGGGCACCGTCCGGCCGCGGCACGTGCGCGCGTTCGACCGTGGTCTGTGGGAGATGATCGAGGAGAACGGCCGCAGCCGGGTCTACCTCGGGGTGCACTGGGTCTTCGACGCCTTCGCCGTCAAGAACGGCAAGCCCGACCTGAGCAAGAACATCGGCGGGGTCCCGCTCGGGCTCGAGATCGCCGAGGACATCTTCGCGTCCGGCATGGTGCGCTCGCCCGTCGGGCCCCTTCCGTAGAACCGGGTCGGCCACCCGACCGAGAGGGGGACCGGGGCAGTCCCGGTCCCCCTTTCGCTGGCTGGCCACCATCCCGTACGGCGTCGCCCTCGGGTCAGGAAGCGGGTCGACGGGGCCGTTGCCGACGTTCCCGCGGAAACGCCCGCTAGCTAGCGGACGGTTTGGCGCGGCGCCCGCCGCCGCGGCGCGCGCGACACGGTTGCCGGCGGTCCACCGCCGTTCCCGGCCAGCGCGAGCTCGAGCTGTCCGGACTCCACATCGGCGCACGTGATGCGGACGGTCACGACGTCGCCGTAACCGAGCCGATGGCTGCTCGCGTCGGCGAGGGCGAGACCGTCGGCCGTGACCGACCATCCCCTGCCCGGCAGTTCGCGGACGGCCACCATCCCGCTGACCCGTGAGCGGTCGAGGGTGACGAACACACCCTTGGGGCCGACCCCCGTCACCCGGGCGGGGTAGACGGCGTCCCTGTCGGCAGCGGCCAGTTCGGCGAGCCACAGCGACTTGCGCATCTGGTTCTCCGCCTGAGCGGCCGTACGTGAAGCGGCGTTGATGTGCGTGCACAGGGCGGTCATCTCGGCGGGATCGGCGAACGCCTCAGTGTCTCGTCCACCAGCCAGGAACGCATGGATGACGCGGTGCACGGCCAGGTCGGCGTAACGCCGGATAGGGCTGGTGAAGTGCAGGTAGCCCGTCGAAGCGAGGCCGAAGTGAGCGCCGGCCTGCGGTGTGTAGGAGGCCCGCCCCAGGAAGCTGAGCAAGACGTCCCACACCGCGGTGGCGGTGTCGTCGGCCGCTGCGTCGAGCTGGGCAGACAGTGCCGCAAGGTCCAGGGGAGTCAGGGTGCTGCCGAAACCGGGGTGGAACCCCGAGGCGGCGCAGAAGGCCTCCAGCGCCGGAGCGGCCTGCGGTCCGGGCGCGGGATGCACGCGGAACACGCCGGGCAGTCCCCGGTCGACGATCCATCCGGCTACCGCTTCGTTGGCGGCGACCATCAGCCGCTCGATGAGCAGGTTCGCTGGGTTGGACGGCCGGGCGGCAACCTGCGCCGCCGTACCTTCCACCACTTCGACGGTCAGGTCGGGCTCGACGCGTCGGGCCTCGACGCCACCGCGGAGCAGGCGCTGCAGTCCGAGTCGCGCCCCCGCAGTACGCAGCCAGCGCAGGGCGTCCAGCACCTCCGCAGGCACCTGCTCGGGCGAGCCGCCACCGAGTGCTTCGGCCGCGGCCTCGTAACTGAGCCGGGCGTCAGAGCGGATACGGGTGGCAGAGACATCCGCCGCGGTCACCGATCCGTCGGTGGCGATGCGCATCTCGACGGTGAGAGCGTCCCGGTCCGCGCCCGGGACGAGGCTCAACGCGTCCTCGCTCAGCTTCGCCGGAAGCATCGGCCGGGTCCAGCCGGGCAGGTAGACGCTGGTTCCGGCCCGTCGCGCCTCGGCGTCCAGGGCCGTTCCCGCTCGCACGTGAGCGGCCACGTCGGCGATGTGGACGCAGACCCGGATGCCGCCGTCGGCGTCGGCGGCGTAGACCGACAGGGCGTCGTCGAGGTCGCACGAGCTCGGACTGTCGATGGTGAGTGTCGGCAGGTGGCGCAGGTCGCGGCGGGTCGGTGAACCGCGCCGCGGTTTCGCATCCGCGACCGCGTCGACCTCTGCCAGCACGGCGGCGGGATAGTCCTGCGAGAGCCGATGCCGTACGCGGACCCGCTCGAGCAGGGCGTCCGCAGCCACTGGGTCCTCCCACTCGTCGGAGGGGTCGGCAGTGCCCGGGCCGGTGATGTCGGCGAGCACGGCAGCGCCGATCGGCAGATCCTCGACCCGGCCCTGAAGTGTCCATCTGCCGGACCCGAGGTGTGGGTCGAGACGCAACACCAGGCCCGGCTCGACCACCCCGAAGACTTCCGTGCGCACCCGCTCGCTCAGCGTGGCGACCGATGCTGTCGCGCGCCCGTCCTGTTCTACCTGGTAGGCGATCTCGACTCGGTCGTCCGCGAGCAACCCCTTGGCAAGCGGTGGCGGGACGAAGCAGGACGTGACCGTCGTGCCGTCCGGAGTGGTCACCGACTCGTCCAGGTCGACGAAGCCGAAGCCCCGGACATGCGGCCGGAAGACCCCGGTGGTTGGTCGTTTGACCGGCGCCACGGCGGCCGGACGTGACACCGCCGAACGGCGCCGGGGACGAGCTGAGGTCTCGGTCATCTCGGCCCAACTGTAGTGGCGCTGAAGTCGCGTGGCCCTTGGCCATCGGTGCGGCTGATCCTGGACGCCACCAGCTGACTCAGGCGGCGGTGACCGCATAGCGGGCGAGCAAAACACCCCCGCCGCCGTCGATGAGGTGCAGCAGTTCCAGTCGGCGGGGCGAGCCGAGCGCCTCGGTCAGCAGCTGCGGCGCCGATCCGAGCAGGAGCGGTGTCAGCGTCAGGCACAGCTCATCCAGCAGTCCGGCCGTGAGCAGGCTGGTCAGCAGGTGCGGGCCGCCCTCGCACAGCAGCCGGGTCAAGCCTCGTTCTCGAAGCTCCTGGAACGCGACCGCCAGGTCGACCCGGTCCTGGCCGGCCACCAGAACGGTGGCGACCTCGGCGAGCTGATCCCGTCGCCGGGCGGCTGCGGTCTGGCAGGTCACGACGACCGCAGGGCCGGAGAAGCACCTGGCCCCTGGGTCGAGGTTCAGTGATTGGCTGACGATGACAAGCGGGGGAGCAGCCGGACGGCCGTGTCTCGTTCGCCAGGCGATGCCCGCGGGACGCGGTCGGACCGGGCCGTATCCCTCGACGCGCGCCGTCCCCGCGCCGACCACCACGGCATCGGCTACCGCCCGCAGGGCATGGAAGCTGGCCTCGTCCGCGGCGGACTGCAACGGTCGACTGCCTCCTGCGTGAGAGACGCCGCCGTCCACGGAGACGACGAAACCCCCTCTGGTGAGGGAGTTCCCGCCACTGTCGTAGAGGTCATGCAGGTCGTCCGGACTGAGCGACCGCGGCTGCGGCAGCAGCAGCCGCATGCCTCAGCCCTTGCGGCGACGAAACAGTGAGGACTTGGAGCCAGACCCCGAGCCGGCGGCCTCGGCGGACGCAGCGGATGCGGCTGACTTCTCGAGCGCACTCACGCGCTCGACGAGGGCGGCGACCTGCTGCTGGAGAGCGGTGATGTGCGGATCGGTCTCCGTTGTGGCGTGCGTTTCACGCTCGGTGCGGTCAGCCGGCTCTGGGCGCGACGCCGCGGCTCGCTCGGTCGGCTCCGGCCGTTGCGCGGGCTCGGTCCGCGACGTCGGCTGCGATTGCGTGGGCCACGCGTTCGAGGCTGTGGTCTGAGCAGGCATGGGCGTGGCGGCCGGCTTGCTGGTGCTGATCGGTGGCTTTCCGGTGCTCGTCGTCGGCTTGGCCGAGCCGGCAGGCGCCCTCGACTTCTCCGCCCCGGGCGGCTTGGCGGGGGTGGCCGCCTTGCTAGGCGCCTTGGCGGTCGGGCCCGATTTACCGGCTGTCGGCACTCCGCCCTCCTGGGCGGCGAGATATGCCATATGAATTTCAGCTGGCAGCCGTCCCCGAGTCGCGACCGTGATGCCGTTCGCGATGGCCCACCTGCGTACGTCTGCTGTGTCTGGTGTCGTCACGCAGGCGATCCTAGCGCTGATCTCAATGGCCCATGCCAAGCCCCCCATCGACCGGTAACACGGCTCCGGTGACGTACGACGCGGTCTCGCTCGTCAGGAAGGCGACCACTGCGGCGATCTCCTCCGCCGTCGCGGTGCGACCGAGGGGAATAGAGCGCACCAGCTCCTCGCGGCGGGCTTCCGCCAGGGTGGCGGTCATATCCGTGTCGACGTAGCCGGGGGCCACGACGTTGCTCGTGATGCCTCGTCCGCCGAGCTCCCGCGCTATCGAGCGCGACAAACCGATCAAACCGGACTTGCTTGCCGCATAGTTGATCTGACCGGCGGCGCCGGACAGTCCCACGACGGAGGAGATGAAGACCAGGCGGCCCCAGCGGGCCTTGAGCATGGCCCGGCTGGCTCGCTTGGCGACCCGGTAGGCCGCGGTGAGATTGGTGTCCACCACGGTGGTGAACGACGACTCACTCATCCGCATGAGCAGCCCGTCATCGGTGATCCCGGCGTTGGAGACGAGCACCTCGACGGGTCCTTGCGCTGCCTCGACCTCCAGAAACGCCTGCTCGATCTGTTCGGTGGAGGTGACGTCACAGCGCACGGCAAACAAGCCCTCCGGTGGCGACGAGCGATAGGTGATCGCGACGCGGTGACCGTGTGCGGCGAGGGTTCGTGCCGTGGCAAGGCCGATGCCTCGACTTCCCCCGGTCACGAGCACGGAACGGGCGGTTGTCTGGTTGTCCATTTCACGAACCTAGCCCTGCCCCCGAGGCGAGCTCACCCGTGGTGTACGGTCGCCGCATCAAATTCGGGTGGTACTCCGGCCACAGCCGCGCGGGATGCGCATCGCCTCGTGAAACCCGAGTGGGGCTCGAGGTCGGCGGCCTACAGGCCCAGATGGTCAAGCATGGGTGGGATCCTCCCGGAGCCAGACGGTGCTGACGGGGGGCACCGTCAGGGACCCGTCGCCAACGCAGGCGCCGGCTTGCGTGGCGACGAGTACGTCGCCGCTGCAGGGGACCTCGACGGGACGCTCTGAGGTGTTGAGCACGCACACCAGGCCGCCTTCCCGGCGCAGAGCGAGGACGTCCGGCGCCGGGTCCAGCCACGTCACCGCATTTCCCAGGTGGGGTCGGAGGGTCCGCCGAGCAACGAGCAGCTGGCGGTAGGTGGCGAGCATCGCGGTCTCGTCCCGTCGCTGCACGTCCACCGCCCGCTCCGAGGCGTCGGCGCCGAAAGGCAGCCACGGCCGCCCGGTCGTAAAGCCGTGTCCGACGTCCTGCGCCACCCAGGGCATGGGTGTGCGGCATCCGTCCCGACCGGGCAGGCCGCTGCGCAGGGCGATCGGGTCCTGCCGAGCCTCGGCCGGCACGTCGCCGTCCTCGAGGCCCAGCTCCTCCCCCTGGTAGAGGTAGGTCGAGCCGGGTAGCGCGAGCAGCAGCGCCGTGGCGGCCACAGCCCGGCGGCGACCGGTCTCCCCGCCGCCGAAGCGGGTGGTGTGGCGGGGCAGGTCGTGGTTGGACAGGACCCAGGTCGGCGGGTCGAACAGGGCGAGCCCGCGGTCCACGACCTCGCGCAGAGCCTGCGCCCCCCAATCCGCCTTGGCGACCGAGAAGTTGAAGGCCTGCTGCAACCTGGACGGACCGACGTAGCGGGCCGCCTTGCGCGCGTCGAGCAGGAACACCTCGCCGACCATCATGCGGTCGCCGGTGTAGCTGTCGGTGATGCGTCGCCAGTCCTCGTAGACGCCGACGACCTCGGGCTGGTCCCAGACCGCCGGGCGGTCGGCGGCCATCATCGAACCGACGGGAGCGGCCGGCTCGTCGGCGAGGTCCGGGTGCTTGTAGAGGGCGTGCGCCACGTCGATGCGGAAGCCGTCGACGCCCCGGTCGAGCCAGGTCCGAAGGATGGTCCGGAACTTCTCGTGCACCGCCGGACTGCGCCACTCGAGGTCGGGCTGGGTGGCGTCGAACAGGTGCAGGTAGTACTCACCGCTGTCCTTGTCGAGTGTCCACGCGGGGCCGCCGAACACCGACGTCCAGTTGTTGGGCGGTCCGCCGTCCCGGCCAGGCCGAAAGACGTACTGCTGTCGTTCCGGCCCGCCGGCCAGCGCTGCCTGGAACCACGGGTGCTCGTTGCTGGTGTGGTTCGGCACCAGGTCGACGATGACGCGCAGGTCACGTTCGTGAGCGTCCGACAGCAGGCGGTCGAAGGCGGCCAGGTCGCCGAAGACGGGTTCGATGTCGACGTAGTCGGCGACGTCGTAGCCGTGGTCGTGCATCGGCGAGGGATAGAACGGCGTGAGCCACAGGGCATCGACGCCGAGGTCGACGAGGTGGTCCAGGTGTGACCGGACACCTTCGAGATCGCCCACGCCGTCGCCGTCACTGTCCGCGAAGCTACGGACGTAAATCTCGTAGACGACGGCGTCCCGCCACCACGGCTGCACCACGCCACGATTCAACCGCACGACGTCGGCGCATCCGACCGGGCGTCCCGCAGCGCGCACCGGACGAGGGGGGCCCCGCCCCCGGCCCGGGACGCGCCCCGGCAGACTGTCGCGGTGACTGCGAACCCCGCGACCTCGACGTGCGAGCTTGCGCTCGAGCTCGCCCGGGAGCAGGCCGTCCTCGACCGGGCCCTCGCCCGGCTCGAGGTGCTGCGCGGCGAGGCGGTGCTGCGCGAGAGCGAGAGCATGCGTCCGACCGGCGGATCGCCCCAGGCGGTGTACGAGCGGGACGTCGCCGCGCAGGCCGCCGCCAACCGCCGGGCCGACCTCGACACGGCCGGGGAGGGCCTGCTTTTCGGGCGACTCGACCGCGACGACGGGACGGTGCACCACGTCGGCCGGATGGGCCTGCGCACCGACGGCCAGGAGCCGATCGTGCTCGACTGGCGGGCGCCCGCGGCCGCGGCGTTCTACCGGGCGACGGCGGCCGACCCGCTCGGGGTCGTCCGCCGTCGTGCCATCTCTTGCCGCCGCGACAGGGTGGTCGGCGTCGATGACGAGCTGCTCGACGCCACCGCCCAGGACCAGCTCGACGGCACGGTCGTCGTCGGCGACGGCGCTTTTCTCGCGGCGATCTCGCGCGAACGCACCGGCCGCATGCGCGACATCGTGGCGACGATTCAGCGGGAGCAGGACGAGGCCGTACGAGCGCCCGACGATGGGGCCCTTGTCGTCACCGGTGGCCCGGGCACAGGCAAGACCGCCGTGGCACTGCACCGGGTCGCGTACCTGATGTACGCACGACGCGAGTGGTATTCCAGACGAGGCGTTCTCGTCGTCGGTCCGTCGCCGGTCTTCGTCGACTACATCGGCGCGGTGCTGCCCGCGCTGGGGGAGACGAGCGTACGGCTGGCGAGCCTCGCCGACCTGCCGGACTTGCCCCGCGGCGTCACCGTGACCGGTCACGACGGACCCGAGGCGGTCGCCGTGAAGGGCTCGGCGCGGATGGCCGAGCTGCTGCGGGCGATCATCCGTTCCCTCGGCGGCGCCCGGCGGCTGGCGGACCTGGAGATCGACCGTTGGGGAGCGTCGGTCGTGGTGCGCGGCGGCGACATCGCCCGCCGCCGCTCGCAGGTGCTGCGCTCCGCGCGCAGCCACAACAGCGGGCGAGCCGCCTTCTCGGCGGCGCTGTCGGAGCTGGCCTGGCGGGCCTGGCAGCGACGCCCGCAGGCGGCCAGGGTGGAAGTCGACGACCATGGCGACTTCCTGGCGTGGCTCGCCGTCGACCCGGCCTTTCGCGCGGCGCTCGACACCGCCTGGCCGGTCCTGCTCCCCTGGCCGCTGCTGACCAGCCTGCGTGCCGGCGAGCTACCGCTGGGCGAGTTGGCGGTGGGACTGCTCTCGGACGAGGAGATCTCGGCGCTGTCGGTCTCCTGGGCCGACGGTGCGCCGCTGACCGCGGCTGATGCCGCGCTGTACGACGAGCTCGCCGAGCTGCTCGGGGCCGCTCCGGTCGAGCTCGACGCCGAGGACGACGGCTGGGACGAGCTGGCCGAGCTCGACGAGCTCGCCCGCGAGTCGGAGGTCACGACGTTCGCCGACCGCAACCGCAGCGCCGCCCGCAAGCTCGCGGAGGAGCGCGACTACCGGACGTACGCGCATGTGGTCGTCGACGAGGCGCAGGACGTCACGCCGATGCAGTGGCGGATGCTCGGCCGGCGGGCTCGCGGCGCGACCTGGACCGTGGTCGGCGACTGGGTGCAGTCGGCCTGGCCCGACGTGCGGGAGATCCAGGACGCGCTGGCCCTCGTGCTCGGCAGGAGCCGGCTCCGGCAGGTCGAGCTCACCACGAATTACCGCACCAGCACCGAGGTTGCCGCACTCGCAGCCCGCCTGCTCGCCCGGATCGACCCCGATCTGCGCCCGCCGGCGGCTGTTCGCAGCACCGGCATCGAGCCGCTCCTCGTCGTGGGTGCTGCGCTGACCGAGCTGCGCGGTGTCGTGGAGGCGCTGCTCGATCAGGTCGGCGGCACCGTCGGGGTGGTGGCGCCGCATCGGCTCGTCGATCACGTTCGCGATCTGCTACCGAGGGATCCGCGGGTTTCGGCGGTCGATCCGTGGCAGGTGAAGGGGCTCGAGTACGACGGCTGCGTCGTGCTCGACCCGCACGGCATCGTCGAGGAGGCACGCCATCCGGTAGCCGGCCTGCGCAGCCTCTACGTCGCCCTGACCCGCGCCACCCAGCGGCTCGTCGTCGTGGCGAACGAGCCGCTGGAGTCGCTGCTGCGGGTCGAACAGCTCAGGTGACGGCGAGGACGTCCACGGGACGGATGTCAGGTGCCGCCGCGAGCAGGTCCTCGGCGACCTGACCCAGGGCGGCGGGGATCTGACCGTTCAGGTGCGCCTGCCTGCCGTCCTCGTCCGCAAAGGTGTCGAAGATGCCGTACGTCGTGTCGCTGATCGCAAAGGCGTACCAGGTGACGGTGCCTTCCTCCGCGACAGCGAGCTCACGCCCTGCCGACAGGAAGGCGGCGAGCTCCTCTCCCTTGCCGGGCTTGGCCTCGAGCAGGGCGAGCAGTCCGCAGGTGATGCTCATGTGTGGGTTCCCTTTCGTCGGGTCTCTAGTCGCAGCCGCACACGCCGGAGGCGGCGCGGACCTGGAAGCACCTGGGACAGGTCTGCGACTTGAGGGCGGCCTTCTCGACGGCGGCCTCCTTGGCGAGGGTGGCCGCGCGGGTGGCGGCCGCCTTCGCCGAGCGCTGCCGGGCCTTGTTCTCGGCGGCGTCCCGCTCGGCGACGACCAGGGCGTTCGCCGCGATCGTCTCGGCGTTGTCGGCCTCGAAGACGCGACGGCGCACCGTGTCCGGGACGAAGTCCATGCTCTGGACGCACAGCAGCACCGCGACCTCGAGCGGACAGTCGCCGGCGACGGACTCGACGACGTCGCCGAAGACCAGGTCGCTGTCCGCATCGACCGTGGCGTGCACCCGGGTCAGAGCCGCGTTCACGGCCGCTTGCGTCTCGGGGGCGATGGTGTCTTCCACGCGCTCACCTGCTTCCGCTCGGAGATGGCGAGGGTCCGTCGCCGTGCTGTCGGTCTCAGTCTGCCCCACGGTCGGGTCCGACTTCGGCGTCCCGGCTGGCGCACGAAGGCCCGGCTCCCTCGAAAGGGGCCGGGCCTTCGGTCGAGCGAACGCGCTACTGCGGGCGGACGTTCTCCGCCTGCGGGCCCTTCGGGCCCTGCGTGATGTCGAACTCGACGCGCTGGTTCTCGTCGAGGGACTTGTAGCCGTCCGTGGCGATCGCGGAGAAGTGCACGAAGACGTCGGCGCCGCCGCCGTCCTGAGCGATGAAGCCGAAGCCCTTCTCGGCGTTGAACCACTTCACAGAACCCTGAGCCATGTTGCTGTCTCCTTCAAGACTGTCGGGGCGCGCACTGTGCGCGAACCCGGGAGTCGAAGCTCTCGACAGACGCAAGAACGCCCGCGAACACACGTCCGCGGGCGTTGATGAACACGAGCGAAGAGGTGCAACTTCAACCGCAGACCACGGTACACGCTCCCACCACCTCGGGACAGGCGCATCTGCGTAGTCCTGCTCACGCGCCACCCCCTGGCCCTGTTGGATGTTGTCAGGGCGGGCACCCGCCCCACCTGCCGACGCCTTACCCCGCGCAGCGAATGGGAGCTCCCGTGACGACCACCACCGAGCCGGACGCGGTCCGCCGCCGCGCCGTGTCCGGCTTCACGCTCTACGACGTCGCGAACTCTGCCTTCGTCACGACGGTGGTCACCGCTGTCGGTGGCCCGTTCCTCACGGCGCTGGCCAGAGACGCCGCGGGGCCGGACGGTCGGGTGTCGCTGCTCCTGCTGAACCCGCGGGCCGAGTCGCTGTTCGCGTACGCCGTCAGCCTGTCCGTGCTGCTCCAGGTGCTGGCCCTGCCGGTGCTGGGAGCGCTGGCCGACCGACCGACCGCCAAGCGCCGGTTACTGGTCCTCGCGACCGGCATCGGGTCTGCCGCGGCCGTGGCCCTCGCCGTCGTCCCCAGCGGCGCGGTCGTCCTGGGACTGCTCGCCTTCGTCGTTGCCAACCTCGCCTTCGGCGCCGCGATCCTGGCCTACAACGCCTACCTCGCCGACGTGGCCGAGCTCCCGGACCGCGACCGGGTTTCGGCCCGCGGCTTCGCCTTCGGCTACGCGGGCGGCGCTTTCGTGCTGGCTGTCTCGCTGGGCCTGGTCACGGCGGCCGAGCCGCTCGGCATCGGTCGCGGTACGGCGGTGCGCCTTGCGATCGGGCTTTCGGCGGTGTGGTGGGCAGCCCTCGGGGTGATCGCGGTGCGCCGCCTCGACGCGGTGCAGCAGCTGCCCGGCTACGACGGGGCCGAGACCGACGAGACGCTGCGCCGGCAGGTCACCAGCACGCTGCGCCAGTTGAAGGGGTCCTTCGCAGCCCTTCGGGCATTGCCGGGGACGGCCCGCTACCTGCTGGCGTTCCTGCTGTTCAACGACGCGATCCAGGCCGTCGTCGCGCTGTCGGCGGTGGTGCTGACCAACGAGTTGTTCGTCGCGAAGGGCCTTCCGGAGGAAGACGCGACCCCGTTCCTGCTGCAGCTGATCCTGCTCATCCAGGTGGTCGCGGTCTTCGGCGCTGCCGGCTCGGCTCGGCTCGCCGCCCGGATCGGCGCGAAGTCGACCCTGCTGCTGACCCTGGTCGTCTGGACCGGGATCGTCGTCTACGCCGTGGCGGCGCTGGACGGGACGGGAGCGGCGTACGTCCTCGGCGTCTTCATCGCGCTCGTGCTCGGTGGTTCGCAGTCCCTGGCCCGGTCGCTGTTCTCCTCGATGACGCCCGCCTCCCGGCAGGCCAGCTTCTTCGGCTTCTACGAGCTGGCGGAGCGGGGCACAGCGTGGATCGGCACGCTGCTGTTCGCGATCGTCCTCGACGTCACCGGCTCCTACCGCAGCGCCCTGCTGTCCCTCTTGGTGCTGTTCGTGGCCGGCGGCCTGCTGCTGGCCGCCACCGACACCGACCGGGCGATCGCTGCGGCCCGCGAGGTCGAGGAGGGCGGCGACCCCGCCGAGCCCGCCGTTCGAACCTCGGAACGGCCCGCATGAACGGCGCTGCGGCGGCGCCGCCAACCGCTGGCCGGCCTTCGGAGCGTCTCTACCGGGTGCTGCTGCGGACGGTCCGGTTCCTACTGCACGTGCTCACCCGCCGCACCCAGGTCGGCGACCTGCCGAGGACCGGTGCTGTGATCGTGGTCGGCAACCATCTGTCGCTCGCCGACGCCTTCATCCTGGGCGCGGCAGTCGCGAGGTACGGCCGGCGGATCCGGATGCTCGGCACGGCAGGGCTGTTCCGGGCCCCGGTGCTCGGGTCGCTGTTGCGTGCCGTCGGCTACATCCCGGTCGACCGGCGCGGTGTCGACCCCTCCACCGCGCTCGGACCGGCGCGCGCCGCCCTCGACGCCGGTCAGTGCGTAGGGCTCTACCCCGAGGGCGCCATCACCCGGCACCCGGACGGCTGGCCGGCGCGCGGCAAGACCGGCGTCGTGCGGCTCGCGTTGGACACCGGCGCGCCGGTGGTCCCGCTCGCGCAGTGGGGAACGCACCTGTTCGTCGGGGAGGAGGGCACGCGGTGGAAAGCCCTGCTGTCGCCGCTGACCCGCCCCCGGGTCGACGTGCGGCTCGGCGCTCCGCTGCACCTGCGGGCGCTGCTCGGCGTGACCTGTGCCTCGGACGCGACGGCGGCCCAGCTGCGGGCCGGCGCGGACCTCGTGATGGACGCCCTGGTCGCCGAGCTCGTCGTGCTGCGCGGCGAACCGGCCCCACCCCACGCCGGCCGGGGGGAGAACCCGCCCAAGCCCAGCCGCAAGCGGGCCCTGCCTGATCATCTGGCGAGAAAGGACCCGCTCGAGGGGCGAAACCACGCCACCTGATCAGGGAGGGGCGGGGCGCTTGGTGGAACGCCTTTGCCACCGAGCCGGCCGGGCGCGAGGATCCGCCCCGTGACCTCGGCCGAGACCGGTGCTTCCCCGGCTCGGTGGCGCGATCTCGCGCAGTTGCTCCCGCATGCCGGCCGAGGGGTTGTCGCTGGCGTGGTGGCGGGAGCAGTCGTGGACGCCGTCCTCCCCCTCGCCATCATCGTCACCACCGGGCGGCTGATCGGTCGCGTCTCCACCGCGTCGGGCGTCAGCGACGTGCTGGGCCCGCTTGCCTTGCTCGCCGCACTGCTTGCCGTTCAGCAGGTGGTCGAGCCGGTTCGTAGCGTTGCGGTCTACCGGGCAGCCAGCCGCATCGACGGGCACCTGCGGGTCCGAGCCATGACGGCCACGAGCCGGCCTGCGGGTATCGCGTTCCTGGAAGAGCCGGCCGTCCGGGACCTGTTGACGCTGGCCACCGCACGTGCAGGGCCGTTCCGGCCGGCGACGCCCGGCGGGGCAGCGGTGGGGAGCATCGGCCTGGTGGTGCGCTACGCCCAGGGCGTGGCCGCCGCCGTGCTCATCGCCCGCTTCTCGCTCTGGCTGGCGGTCGTCATGCTCGTCGGCACGCTCGTCTACCGCAGAGCGCACCGACACGAGAGCCTCGCCCTTGCAAGAGCCTTCGACGGGCATCTGCCCCGCTACCGCCGGGCCGGCTATCTCAGTGGTCTGGTGGTCGAGCCGCCAGCGGCCAAGGAGACCCGCCTCTTCGGCCTGGGCGGCTGGCTGCGAACCCGGCACACCCTGGTCTGGCGCGCGGTCACCGACGCCATGTCGGCCCGGCGGCAGCGAGCTCGCCGACGGCAGAGCACCTACTACGTCCTGATGGTGCCGCTGAACGCCACGGCCTTTTTTCTCATCGGACAAGCGGCGCTCGACGGGCGCATCGACCTCGGGACGCTCACCGTCCTCCTGCAGGCCTCGCTGCTGCTGCTCGCTCTGGGAGGTATCGGATTCGAGGAGTACCAGATCGACTTCGGTACGGCCACGATCCCGGCCCTGGCCGCGCTGGACCAGCGCTCCGCCGCGGCCCAGGTGCTCGAACCGGCTGGCGACCGCAGCGGTGACAACCTGCCGCAGCACGCCATCTGCTTCGAGGGCGTCTGCTTCGACTACCCGGACGGCCGAGCGGTTTTCGAGCACCTCGACCTCGAGATCCCAGCGGGCACGTCGCTTGCCATCGTTGGTGGAAACGGCGCTGGGAAGACGACGCTCGTGAAGTTGCTGGCCAGGCTCTACGAGCCGTCCTCCGGTCGCATCCTCGTGGACGGCATCGACCTGCGGGACGTGGACCTGGCGTCGTGGCGCTCCAGGCTGGCGGTCATCTTCCAGGACTTCGTCCACTACGAGCTCCCGGTCACGGCCAACATCGGATTCGGACGCGTGTCTCGACTGGGTGACCGGAGCGCGTTGGCGAAGGCAGCCGGGCGAGCCGGTGCGCTCGACCTCGTCGAAGATCTGCCGAAGGCGTGGGACACCGTCCTGGCCCGCGGCTACACCGACGGCACAGATCTGTCCGGCGGGCAGTGGCAGCGGCTGGCCCTTGCCCGCGCCCTGCTCGCGGTCGACGCGGGGGCGGGGGTCCTGGCCCTCGACGAGCCCACGGCCAACCTCGATGTCCGAGCCGAAACCGAGCTGTTCGAGCACCTCTTGCGCCTGCGGTCGGGCGGGGACGGAGTCGGGGGGATCCGGAGGGTCACGACCCTGCTGATCTCGCATCGGTTCTCGACTGTCCGCCACGCCGACCGGATCTGCGTGCTGGACCGGGGCCGGGTGGTCGAGCAGGGCAGTCACGACGAGCTGGTACGAGACGGCGGCACGTACGCCCGGATGTTCAGCCTCCAGGCGACCCGCTTCCATGAGTGAGCTTCGCCGGGTGGGCCGGCTGCTGTATGACGCCATGCGGCGGGACGACCCGCGCAAGGCAGCCATCGCCGTCGCTCTCGACGTCCTGGCCGGTACGGCCGGCTTCGTCCTCACCGGCCTGTGGCTCAAGCTCATGGTCGACGGGGCCGCCGCCGGCGACCAGCGGACGGTCGTGCTTGCCGGGGTCGCGCTCGCCGGCTCGGTGGGCCTGTCGGGCGCTGTCACCGTCTGGTCGGGAACACTCTTCCAGGACCTGCACGAGTCCAGCGCCCTCGTCCTGATGCAGGACGTCATGCGCTACTCGAGCGACGTCCCCGGGATCGAGCACCATGAGCGTCCTGAGTATGCCGACCGGGTGGCGCTGCTGCGGAGCAGCAGTCGAGTGCTCACGAACTTCGTCGCGACGTGCGGCCGCAGCATCTCGCTGGCAGCGCGCATCTGCGTGACCGCAGTGCTGCTCGCGAGCGTCCACCCGTTGCTGCTGGCCCTGCCCCTGCTGGCCCTGCCCTCGGTCTGGACGGGTGGCCGGGCGAACCGGATCGTCGAGGCCGCCACCGAAGCGACGGCCGAGCGGGTCCGCCAGCAGGACCACCTGTTCGATCTGGCCACCTCCCCCTCACCGGCCAAGGAGCTGCGGATCTTCGCCCTGAGCGAGGAGGTCATCCGCCGCCAGAGCAAGCTGTGGGTGGACGTCACCGAGGTGATGGCCGGGGCCAAGCTGCGGGCGGGATTCGTGCGCAGCCTGGGCTGGCTCACCTTCGCCGCCGGCTATGTCGGCTCCATCGTCTTCGCCGTCGCCGAGGCGTCGGCCGGGGCGGCCACACCAGGCGACGTGTTGCTTGTCGTGGCGCTGGCCAGCGATGTCGGTGGACAGGTCGCCAAGGCTGTGGCGCTCGCCTCCGAGTCGGCCGGGATCCATCGGGCGGCGCAGCGACTGCTGTGGCTCCGGGACTACAGCACAGCCGCTCGGCAACCTGTCGGCGACCCGGCGCCGGTTCCGCACGCGTTGTGCCGGCAGATCGAGTTCGCGGGCGTGTCGTTTCGCTACCCGGGGACCGACGCCGAGGTGCTGTCCGAGGTCGACGTGCGGATTCCGGCCGGCTCGGTCGTCGCCGTGGTCGGTGAGAACGGGGCCGGCAAGTCGACCCTCGTCAAGCTGCTCACGCGCTGCTACGACCCGTCGACGGGAAGGATCCTCGTTGACGGTGTGGACCTGCGGCGGCTGGATGTCGACGAGTGGCGCCGGCGCCTGTCGGCCGGCTTCCAGGACTACGCCCGATTCCAGTTCCTGCTCCGCGAGTCGGTCGGCATCGGCGATCTCGATCGTATCGACAACGCCTCGGCGGTCGAGCTGGCGCTCGCGCGCAGCCAGGCCGCCGACCTCGCTCCGGGGCTGCCGCACGGCGTGGAGACCCAGCTCGGCACGATGTTCGAAGGTGGCGCCGAGCTGTCCGAAGGGCAGTGGCAGAAGGTCGCCATCGCCCGGTCCCTCATGGCGGACGCACCGCTGTTGCTGATCCTCGACGAACCCACCTCCGGTCTCGACGCCACCGCCGAACACGCCTTGTTCGAGCGGTACGCGGCAGCTGCCGCCGAAGCGGCTGCGAGCGTCGGTACGGTAACCGTGCTGATCTCCCATCGCTTCTCGACCGTCCGGCTCGCCGACCTCATCGTCGTGATCGACAAGTCGCGGATCGTGGCCACCGGCACGCACGACGAGTTGATGGCCGGCTGCAAGCTGTACGCCGAGCTGTACGCGATTTCGGCGCGGGGCTACCGCCAGTAGAGCAGCGTCCATCCCCGCAGACCGGGGACACCAGCAGGACCGCCGCACGCGCCGCCAACGCGATGTCCAGCATCCCTTCCCGGCCCGGGAGCCCTCCCCCTCGCGGGTAGGGGCTGCGAGACTGTATGAACGATGCATGTCATGCCGGTTTCCTCGACGCAACCCAGCGCCATGAGCGCACCCGCCGGCGTGCTCGCCGGGCTGCTGCGCCAGCGCATCGGCGCCGACCGGGTGCTCACCGACCCGGCGCAGCTCCGGACCTACGAGTGTGACGGCCTCGCCCACTTTCGTGTCTGCCCGGCTGTGGTGGTGCTGGCCGGAAGCGTCGATGACGTCGTCGAGACGGTACGGCTGTGCGCCGAGCTGGGGGTGCCCTTCGTGGCGCGGGGCTCGGGCACCGGGTTGTCCGGGGGCGCTCTCCCGGTCGCCGACGGGGTGCTGCTCGTCCTGTCCCGCCTGCGGCAGATTCTCTCGATCGATCCGCACAACCGCCGCGCCGTCGTCGAGCCCGGGGTCATCAACCTGTGGGTCACCCGGGACGCCGCGCCGCACGAGCTCGCCTACGCCCCCGACCCGTCCTCGCAGCAGGTCTGCAGCATCGGCGGCAACCTCGCCGAGAACTCCGGGGGGGCGCACTGCCTGAAGTACGGCTTCACCGTCAACCACGTGGTCGGAGCCGAGGTGGTGCTGCCGGACGGGGAGGTGGTGCACCTCGGCGGCAAGGCACCCGAGCACCCCGGCTACGACCTGCTCGGCGTGTTCGTCGGCAGCGAAGGCACTCTCGGGGTGGCGACGCAGGTGACACTGCGCCTGGTGCGGGTGCCCGAGTCGGTGCAGACGATGCTGGTGGCGTTCCGCAGCGTCGAGGACGCGGCCGGCGCGGTGAGCGACATCATCGCGGCGGGGATCCTGCCGGCGGCAATCGAGATGATGGACGCCCTCGCCATCGAGGCGGCGGAGGCTGCGGTCAACTGCGGCTACCCCGAGGGGGCGGTGGCGGTGCTGGTCATCGAGCTGGACGGGCCGCAGACCGAGGTCGACGGGCAGTTCGCCGAGGTGGAGCGGCTCGTGCAGGCGCGGCACGCCTTCGAGACGCGGATCGCCGCGGACCCGAAAGAGCGGGCCCTGATGTGGCGTGGCCGCAAGTCGGCGTTCGCCGCGGTGGGGCGGATCAGCCCGGCCTACTTCGTGCAGGACGGCGTCATCCCCCGGACCACACTGCCCGAGGTGCTCGCGTCGATCACCCGGATGGCCGACGAGGTCGGGTTGCGGGTCGCGAACGTGTTCCACGCCGGGGACGGAAACCTTCATCCGCTGGTGCTTTTCGACGACTCCGTCGCCGGCCAGGCCGATCAGGCGGAGGAGCTTGCCGGCGCGATCCTCGAGCTGTGTGTCGAGATGGGCGGCAGCATCACCGGCGAGCACGGCGTGGGCTTCGAGAAGAAGACCAAGATGGCCCGGCAGTTCACGGACGAGGACCTCGACACGATGCAGCTGGTCCGGTGCGCGTTCGACCCCGAGGGACTCGCGAACCCCGGCAAGATCTTCCCGACCCCTCGACTGTGCGGGGAGCGACCGGGGGTACGGACGGCCGCCGACACGCACGATCCGGCGATGGGCCAGGTCTTCTGATGACGATGCTGACCGATGCCCGGCCCGGCACGGCCGGGGACGCCGTGGCCGGGGTCATGCCCACCGAGGTGGTCCGCCCCGGTTCGGCGCAGGAGGTGGCCGAGGTCCTGCGCGCCGGCGCCGGCGTCGTGGTCCCGGTCGGCTCGGGATCCAAGGTCGGCTGGGCGGCCCCGCCGACGTCGCTCGACACCGTGCTGGACCTGTCCGGGATGGACCGCATCGTCGAGCACACCGCCGGCGACCTCGTCGTCATCGCCGAGGCGGGGGTGCGGCTGGCGGCGCTGCAGGCGCAGCTCGCCGCCTCCGGCCAGATGCTCGGCCTGGACCCGCCGGAGGCGGGAGCGACTCTCGGCGGGATCGTGTCGGCGAACGCCTCCGGACCGCGTCGGCTGCGGTACGGCACGGTGCGCGACCTGCTCATCGGCGTCACGGTGGTCCTGGCCGACGGCACGACCGCACGCTCGGGCGGCAAGGTCGTCAAGAACGTCGCCGGCTACGATCTCGGCAAGCTCTACACCGGCGCCCACGGCAGCCTCGGTGTGGTCGTGTCGACGACCTGGCGGTTGCACCCGGTCCCGCCGGCGCGCGGTGCGGTGCGCGTCCCGGTCGAGGACCCCGACACCGCAGGGCGTTTCATACAGCTGCTGGCCCGCTCGACGCTGACCCCGTCCGCGGTGGAGTTGGCCTGGCAGGGTGGCGCGGGGACGCTCGTCGTGCTCTTCGAGTCGATCCCCGAGTCGGTCGAGGCGCAGTCACAGCAGGCGCTCACGCTGCTCGGCGCGGGCGAGAGTGCCGAGCTGACGCCGGACTTCGGGCAGCGACCGCCCGGCGAGGTGCTGCTGCGCATCGCCTTCGAGCCGTACGCGCTGCCCGCCGTGCTCCGCGCCCTGCCTGCCGCCGCGCAGGTCACCGTCTCGGCCGTCACCGGTGTCGCCTACGCGGGGCTGGCGGATGCGGGCGATCTGGCAGGGCTCCGCAAGGCGATCGCGCCGTACGACGGATCGGCGGTGGTCCTCCGGGCACCCGCCGGCAGCGGAGTGGACCACTGGGGCCCGGTGCCGGACTCCTTCGCGCTCATGCAGCGGGTCAAGGAGCGGTTCGACCCGCGGCGCCGGCTCTCACCCGGCCGGCTGCTGGGTGGCCTGTGAGATGACCTCTTCAGCAGTCGAACCCACGCCGAGCCCAGAGGGCACGGACACCGGCGCCGAGCGGGCGACCGATGAGGCGGCCGCCGGCGTCGTCGGCGCCCGCCGCCCGCTCGACCTCGGACAGGGCGGGCCGATCGCCGCGAGCGCGCCCGCGGCCACGGTGGGGCTGGGGCTGCCCGGGATCGGACTGCCGCTCACGCCCGCGTTCGACGCCCACCACCCACCGGACGCGGCGCTCGTCGGCGACTGCGTGCACTGCGGCTTCTGCCTGCCCACCTGCCCGACCTACCTGCTGTGGGGCGAGGAGATGGACAGCCCGCGCGGGCGGATCGACCTCATGGCCGCCGGGCTCGAGGGTGCGCCGCTCGAGGCGTCGGCCGTCCGCCATCTCGACCAGTGCCTGGGCTGCATGGCCTGCGTGACCGCCTGCCCGTCCGGCGTGCAGTACGACAAGCTCATCGAGAGCACCCGCGGACAGCTCGAGCGCCGGGTGCCGCGACCGCGGGGCGAGCGGGCGATGCGCGAGGCGGTCTACCGGCTGTTCCCCTATCCGCGCCGGCTGCGGCTGCTGCGCGGGCCGCTGCGGGCCTACCAGGCCAGCGGGCTCGGCCGGGTGCTCGAGCGCACCGGCCTCTTGGCCCGGCTGCCGGCGGGGCTGCAGGCGATGGAGTCGCTCGCGCCGAAGCTCGGTCCCGTGGAGCGGCTGCCGGAGCGGATTCCCGCCGTCGGCTCCCGGCGACGCACCGTCGGGCTGCTCACCGGCTGCGTCCAGGGCGTGTTCTTCCCCGACGTGAACGCGGCCACCGCAAGGGTTCTGGCTGCCGAGGGTTGCGAGGTCGTCATCCCGCAACGGCAGGGCTGCTGCGGCGCGCTGTCCGCGCACGGCGGGCGCGAGGCCGAGGCGCTGGCCTTCGCGAAACGCACCATCGAGGTCTTCGAGGGTGTCGCCACCCTGGTGGTCAACGCGGCCGGGTGCGGCTCCAATCTCAAGGAGTACGGCCATCAGCTGCGCGACGAGCCCGGCTGGCAGGAGCGGGCCGAGGCGCTCGCGGCCAAGGTCCGCGACGTCACCGAGCTGCTCGACGAGCTCGGGCCGGTGGCAGTGCGGCATCCGCTCCCGGTGGCGGTCGCCTACCAGGACGCCTGCCACCTCGCCCACGCGCAGGGGGTGCGCGACCAGCCCCGCCGGCTGCTGAGTGGCATCCCCGGCATCGAGCTGCGCGAGCTGGGCGAGGCCGAGATCTGCTGCGGCAGCGCCGGGACCTACAACCTGCTGCATCCCGAGCCGGCCCGCGAGCTCGGCGAGCGCAAGGCCCAGGCGGTGCTCGCCACCGGCGCCGACCTGATGGTGACCGCGAACCCCGGCTGCTGGATGCAGGTCGCGACCACCCTCGCCCGGATGGGCGAGCGGCTCCCGGTCACCCACACCATCTCGGTGCTCGACGCCTCGATCCGCGGGGTGCCCGCTGATGAGCTGCTCGCGCGGGCGCTCGACGGCCCCGGCACCGTCGCTCGTACGGTCTAGGTGGTGCCCGACCAGCCCTGGGACGACTGCGCCTTCCGCGGGACCTTCCGCCGCTACCAGGTTCTCGCGCTCGACGCCGTCGAACGGATCCGGGCGGCGGGGGAGCGCCAGGCGTACGTCGTGATGCCGCCCGGCGCCGGCAAGACGATCCTCGGGCTGGAGATCGCCCGCCGGGTGGGCCGCCGCACCCTCGTGCTCACGCCGAACACTGCGGTGCAGGGGCAGTGGCTGCGGCAGTGGGAGCAGTTCGGGCCGCAGGATGCACACCCGTGGTCGGCAAGCGTCGAGCGCGATCTGGATGCCGACGTGACCGTCCTGACCTACCAGGCGCTCAGCGTCTGGGACCGCACCGCCGACGACGAGGACGCCGAGGACGACAGCTCGCTCGGCATCGCGGAACGGCGGCGCGCCGCCGTCAGGGGCGAGCCGGGCACCGATCTGCTGGACCTGCTGCACCCGCGCGGGCGCGAGCTCATTGCCCGCGCCACCGCCACCGGCCCGTGGATGCTGGTGCTCGACGAGTGCCACCACCTGCTCGAGACGTGGGGGGCGCTGGCCCGCGCGCTGGCCCGTGCACTCGGCGACGACACGTGGGTCCTCGGCTTGACGGCCACCCCGTCGAAGGAGCTCACGGCGCGCCAGAAGGTGCTGCACGACGAGCTGTTCGGCGACTGCGACTTCTCGGTGCCGACCCCGGCGGTGGTGAAGGAGGGTGAGCTGTCGCCGTTCCAGGAGCTGGTTTACCTGACGGCGCCGACCTCGGAGGAGGACACCTGGATCGTCGAGGACCGGATGCGGTTCAGCGAGCTGCAGCTGGAGCTGGTGTCGCTGCGCACCGGCACGGTGCCCTTCTTCGACTGGCTGCGGCGGCGCTTCTGCGACCGGCGCATGGAGCCTGAGGGACCGCAGCTGGCGTGGAGCGAGCTGGCGCAGACCGAGCCCGAGCTCGCCCGGGCCGGGCTGCGGCTCGTGCACGCCGGCATGCTCGAGCTGCCCGGCGGCGCCCGACTGCGCGAGGAGCACCGGGTCCCGCCGGACGGCCAGGACTGGGCTGCCCTGCTCGGGGCCTACGCGCTGGAGCACCTGATGAGCAGCCGGGCCGGCGAGGACCTGCGGCTGCTCGCCGCGATCCGCCGGGTCCTACCGGGGCTCGGCTGGCTGCTGACGGTGCGCGGTCTGCGGGCCACCACCTCGCCGGTCGACCGGATCTGCGCGCTGTCCGCCGCAAAGGCGGCGGCCGCCGTACACATCCTCGATGTCGAGTCCGCGGCGCTCGGCCCGGACCTGCGTGCCGTGGTGCTCTGCGATTTCGAGCAGCGGGTGGCGCAGCAGTCCACGCGCCTTCGCGACTCCGGTACGGCGGGGCCGAGCGGCTCGGCCCGGCTGGCCTTCCTGGCGCTGGCCCGCAGCAGCCTCGGGCCGACGCTGCGCCCCGTGCTGTGCACCGGGCGCACGGTCGCGATGCGCCGCGAGGACCTGGCCGCCTTCCGCTCGTTCGTGCCGCCGGGCCTGGTCGACCGGCTGCTGACCGAGCCGCTGGACGGCGTGCGGTCGCTGGTCAGCTTGTCCGCCGGCCCCGGCTGGACCGCCCGCACCTGGACGCCGCTGCTCACCGACTGGCTCGTCACCGGCGGCAGCCAGGTCATGGTCGGCACCCGGGGCCTGCTCGGCGAGGGCTGGGACTGCCCGCCGCTCAACGTCATGGTCGACCTGTCCAGCGCGGCGACGGCCACCTCGGTGACGCAGTTGCGCGGGCGCTCGCTGCGGCTCGACCCGGCCCGGCCGCAGAAGGTGGCCGACAACTGGACGGTGGCCTGCATCGCGGACGACGACCCGCGCGGCGACGCCGACTACCTGCGGGCGGTCCGCAAGCACGATCACCACCTGGCCCCGCGCCGGGACGGTCTGATCGAGTCCGGCATCGGCCACGCCGACGAGGCGCTCGGACCGTACGCCGCACCGGACGCGGCCGAGCGGACCGCCGTGAACGGCCGTTCGCTCACCCGCGCCGGTGAGCGGGATTTCGCGCGGGAGGTGTGGGCGATTGGCGAGCCGTACGACGGGCTCGAGCTCGCCACACTGCGCATCAGGGCGGAGTGGTCGCTCGGACTGCCCGGTGGCGTGGTGCCGGTGGGGCTGCTCAAGGCCCGGACCCTCGGGGCGAGCGGGCCACCGCCGCTGGCGCGGGCGGGGCGGCCGGAGCGGCTGTGGCCGGTTCCGGTCGGCACGGCGTCCCTTGTCGGGGCAACCGGCCTCGTGGCCGGGGCGCCGGGGACCGGAGTCGCCGCCGGCCTGGTCGCGGGAACTCTGGTGGCCGGTGGCATCGGTGGCCGTCGCTATCTCGAGCAGCTGCAGGCCTTGGAGCCCGGCGACGGGGAGAGTGCGACGCTGCGCCAGCTCGCTGCGGCGATCGCCGACGGGCTGCATGCGGCCGGCGGCGCCGACGCAGGCGCTTCCGCGGTGCGGATCGTGAGCGGCAAGGACGGCTGGCTCGCCTGCGAACTGGAGGCGCCGACCGAGCAGTCGGAGCTGTTCGCGACCTGCCTCGACGAGCTGCTCGCGCCGCTTGCCGATCCGCGCTGGCTGGTCTCGCGACTGGTCCTGCCGGTGCCGGCGGCCGCCGCCGACCGTCGCCGCCTCGCGTGGGCCAGGGCGCTTGGCCGACCGGTGGAGGCCTCCGTCGCCTGGCACGCGGTGCCGACCTGGCTCGGCCGCAGCAAGGCGCGGGTCTCGGCTTTCGACGCGGCCTGGCAGGCCCACGTCGGCGCCGGCCGGCTGGTGCGCACGTCTGAGCCGGAGGGCGCGGCCCTGGTGGAGCTGATGCGCGGGGAGGACCCGTTCGCAGTGACCAGCCGGCTGCGTACCGTCTGGCGCTAGGCATTGCAGGCGGCTGGTAGGATGCGGGAAACACCAGCAGGGGCAAGCCGGACGGACCGGCGGGGCGGGGTGCTGCTCGCAGGAGCCCCTTGCCATGACCGCTTTCCTCGTCCTCGGCACCATCGGCTTGGTCGTTCTTCTCGCGGGGATCCTCGCCGGCGAGGTCTTCGACGGCGCCCTGGACGGCCTGCTCCCCGGTGACCTCGGTCCCGGCCTCAGCGCCGCTCTCGGCGCGGCCCTCGCCGCCTTCGGCTTCGGCGCCGCCCTCGCGGTCCGCAGCAGCGAAATGCCGACTGGTGTCGCCGGCGGCCTCGGCGCCGTTGGCGCAGTCGCGGTGGGTGCGGCGTCCTACTTCGCCAGCCGGGCGCTGATCGGCGCGGAGTCCAGCCCGGCGCGCAGCACCGACCTTTTCGGCGTGTTCGGCACCGTGGTGTCCGCCATTCCGGCCGGCGGCCTCGGCGAGGTCGCCATCACGTACGGCGGGACGCGCCGAAAGCTCGCTGCCCGGGCCGACCAGCCCCTGCCGTCCCGTACTCCCGTCTATGTCCTCGAAGTCCTGAGCGAGACCGCCGTCATGGTCGCGCCCACCGCACCCGTTCTTCCGACCAATCTGGAGGGCACGTCATGACCACCGTTCTGATCGCCGTCGGCACCGCCCTTGCGCTCGTCTTCCTGGCTGTCCTCGTCGCCGTCAGCCGGATCAAGGTGGCCGGCCCGAACGAGGCCTTCATCATCACCGGCCGCAAGGGCCGCTCGGTCACCAATGCCGAGACCGGGTTGATCTCCACGGACATGAGCGGCCAGAAGGTCATCATGGGCTCGTCGGTCTTCGTTATCCCGTTCGTGCAGAAGCTGTCCTCGCTCGACCTGTCCTCGCGCCGCCTCAACGTCGCGATTCGCGGCGCCGTGTCGGCCACCGGAATCAAGGTCGACCTGGAGGGCGTCGCCATCGTCAAGATCGCCGGTACGGAGGACGCTATTCGCGCTGCCGGCCAGCGTTTTCGCGACGCACCGGCCGGCACGATCGAGAGCAGCACGCAGGAGACGCTCGCCGGTTCGCTGCGCTCCATCGTCGGCCGACTGACGGTCGAGGAGATCATCAAGGACCGGGCGGCGTTCGCGAGCGCGGTCGCCGAGGAAGCGGAGACGTCGCTGACGAACCAGGGTCTGCAGCTCGACACCTTCCAGCTGCAGGACATCCAGGCCGAGGGCAGCTACCTCGCCGACCTGGGCCGGCCCGAGGCGGCGCGCGTCGAGAAGGAGGCGTCGATCGCCGAGGCCCGCGCCCGGCAGGCGGCCGAGCAGGAGAACCTGCTCGCCGAGGAGGCCATCGCGGTGGCGCACCGGGCGTACGCCCTGAAGCAGGCGGAGATCCAGGCCGAGACCGACGCGGCGCAGGCGCAGGCGAACGCCGCCGGCCCGATCGCCGCAGCCGCGCGCGATCAGGAGGTCCTGGAGGCGCAGGAGAAGGTCGCCCAGCGCCAGGCGGCGCTCAAGGAGCGTCAGCTCGACACCGAGGTGCGCAAGCCCGCGGACGCCGCCCGCTACCGCGTCGAGGCCGAGGCGGAGGCAGCCAAGAACGCCGCCATCATGAAGGCCGACGCGGACCGGCAGGCGACGATCGCGGCAGCGCAGGCCGGCGCCGAGCAGCAGCGGCTGATGGGTGAGGGGGAGCGCTCGCGTCGCGCCGCGCTGGCCGAGGCGGACGCGATCGAGGGCATCAAGACCGGTGAGGCCGAGCGCTCGCGACGCAGCGCCATCGCCGAGGCGATCCGACTCGAGGGCGAGGCGGAGGCCTCCGCCATCGCGGCGAAGGGCAACGCCGAGGCGGAGGCGATCGACGCCAAGGCCAAGGCCTTCGCCGACTTCTCGCAGGCCGCGGTGCTCGACCTCGTGGTGAAGGTGCTGCCGCAGGTCGTACGCGAGGCTGCCGCCCCGCTGGGCAACATCGACAAGCTGACCGTCATCAGCACCGACGGCGCCGGTGACCTCACGCGTACGGTGGCGCGGACCGTCGAGCAGGGGCTGCAGATCGGCAGCGACCTGACCGGCACCGACCTGCGGGGCCTGATCGCCGGTCTGACCGGCGGCGTCGCGACGCCGCTCAGTAGCTCGCGACCAGCCCCGCCGCCGCCGGCGCCAGTGTCGAGGTGAACCACTCGCAGAACAGCTCCTGGTCCGGCCCGACCTGGACGAGCGCAACCTGGCTGTAGCCGGCGTCGGCGAAGGCCTGGAGCTTCTCGAGATATGGCGCGACGTCGGGGCCCCACGCCCCGACGTCGGCCATGTCCTCGTCGCGCACGAACTGCGAGGCGGCGTCGAAGTTGACCGGCCCGGGCAGCTCGGCCTGCACCTTCCAGCCCAGCGCCCCCCAGCGGAACTGCTCGCGCAGGAGGTGATTCGCCGCGGCGGCGTCCGCGCCGTACACGACGGGGAACTGCCCCACCAGCTCGCCGGAACCGCCGGCCGCGAGGTATTTCTCCTGCAGGTCGGGCTTGGGCTCGGTGCCGATGAGGAAGTCGCCGAACTCGGCGGCGACCGCGCAGGAGGAGGCGCCCGACCCGGCCACGCCGATCCGGATCGGCTGCTCCGGCAGGTCATACAGCTTCGCGCTCTCGACGTCGAAGTGCTCGCCGTGGTGGTTGACGTAGCCGCCGCCCCACAGCTCGCGGATGATGCCGAGTGCCTCGCGCAGCATCTCGTGGCGGACGTCGGCGGGCGGCCAGCCCTGACCGACGACGTGCTCGTTGAGGTTCTCGCCGGCGCCGACCCCGAGGGAGAACCGGCCGTCCGACAGCGCAGCGAGCGTGGCCGCCTTCTGCGCGACGACCGCCGGGTGGTAGCGCACGATCGGGCAGGTCACGTAGGTCATGAAACCGATGGCCTCGGTCGCCTGCGCGACCGCCCCGAGGACGGTCCAGACGTACGCCGAATGCCCTTGCTCCTCGAGCCACGGCGAGTAGTGGTCGCTCGCGACGAGGAAGTCGAAGCCGGCCTGCTCGGCCAGCACCGCGTCGCGCACCAGGTCCTTCGGGCTGCGCTGCTCGCCCATGAGCGTGTAGCCGATCTGCACGGGAGCACCTCTCGGTCAGGGATGTCTGACCGGACCGTG
The DNA here is from genome assembly GCA_019348355.1 of Actinomycetota bacterium. Taxonomy (GTDB): domain Bacteria; phylum Actinomycetota; class Actinomycetes; order Mycobacteriales; family SCTD01; genus SCTD01. Next base: position 12,331 of record JAHWJP010000005.1, on the reverse strand, counting down.
CCCGGTGTGGGGTCGCTCACTCCGGCGATACGCGCGGCCGCCGGCGTCAGGACCGTCTAGCGTTGCGGTCGTGACCTCGACCCGTCGCGGGACGCTCTATGGAGCAGGCGCCTACCTGCTGTGGGGGCTGTTCCCGCTCTACTGGCCACTGCTCGCGCCGGCCGGGGCGCTCGAGGTCCTGGCGCACCGCATCCTGTGGTCGCTGGTCGTCGTGGTGGTGCTGCTCGGGGTGATCCGCCGGCTTCCCCAGCTGCGCGCCGCCGTTCGCGACCGCCGTCGGCTGGCCCAGATCTCGCTGGCCGCCGTCGTCATCGCGGTCAACTGGGGCACCTACATTTATGGCGTCACCAACGACCGGGTGGTCGAGACCTCGCTGGGCTACTTCGTCAACCCCATCGTCACCGTGCTGCTCGGCGTGCTGGTCCTCGGCGAGCGACTGCGCCCCGTGCAGTGGGTGGCGATGGGCGCGGCCTTCGTCGCCGTGGTCGTCCTCACCGTCGAGAACGGCAGCCCGCCGTGGATCGCGCTGGTCCTGGCGTTCAGCTTCGGGACCTACGGCCTGCTCAAGAAGACCGCCGGGGTCGGCGCCGTCGAAGGGCTCGCGATCGAGACGGCCGTCCTGTTCCCGGTCGCCGCGGCGTACGTCGTCGCCATCGGCATCACCGGGCAGGGGACGTTCACCAGCGAGGGCGGGGGGCACGCCGTGCTGCTCGCGTTGGCGGGCGTGGTCACCGCGGTGCCGCTGCTGCTGTTCGGCGCCGCTGCCTCGCGGGTCCCGCTGACCACGCTCGGCGTCCTTCAGTACCTCGCGCCGACCATGCAGTTCCTGCTGGGCGTCACGCTGTTCGGCGAGCCGCTGCCGATCGCCAAGCTGCTCGGCTTCGTGCTCGTCTGGATCGGGCTGGCCCTGTTCACCGTCGACCTGGTCCGCCACCACCGGCGGCAGCTGCGGCTCGCGGTGACCGTGCCTGCCTAGTCTGCCCCGCCTAATCTGATGGCGTGCTCGAACGCCGCGACGCCCCGCTCGCCCCGCTGACCACGCTGCGGCTCGGCGGGCCGGCACGGCGACTGGTCACGGTCTACGACGAGGCCTCGCTGCTCGAGGTTGTCCGGACTGCCGACGCCACCGGTGAGCCGCTGCTCGTGCTCGGCGGTGGCAGCAACGTGGTCCTGCCCGACGCCGGCTTCGACGGGGCCGTGGTGCGGGTTGCGGTCCACGGGTTGAGCGGCTCCCGCGACGGCGACAGGGTTCGGCTCACGGCGGCCGCGGGCGAGGACTGGGACGCCCTCGTCGCCCTGTCCGTCGCGGACGGCCTCGTCGGGATCGAGTCCCTGGCAGGCATCCCGGGCCTGGTCGGGGCGAGCCCGATCCAGAACATCGGGGCGTACGGGCAGGAGGTCGCCCAGACCGTCACCGCCGTCCGGGCGTACGACCGCGTGGCCGGCTCGGTGGTCGAGCTTTCCGCCGAGCAGTGCCGGTTCGCCTATCGGTCGAGCGCTTTCAAGTCCGAGCCACAACGGTGGTTGGTGCTCGAGGTGAGCTTGGCGCTGTCGGTGGCAGAGGTGTCAGCGCCGGTGACCTATGCCGAGCTGGCCGGGGTGCTCGGCGTCCGGGTCGGCGAGCGGGCGCCGCTGTCCGACGTCCGCGAGGCGGTGCTGGCCCTGCGTAGGGGCAAGGGGATGGTGCTGGACGCGGCCGACCCGGACACCCGCAGCGCCGGGTCGTTCTTCACCAACCCGCACCTGTCACCGCCGGCTGCGAGTGCCCTGCGCGCACAGGTGCTGGACCGGTGCGGGCCGGGCGTAAGCGCGCCGGAGTGGCCGGACGGCGACGGGCGGGTCAAGGTGTCGGCGGCCTGGCTGATCGAGCGGTCCGGCTTCGGCAAGGGCCACTTTGCCGGGCCGGCCGGCATCTCGGGCAAGCACACGCTCGCGCTGGTCAACCGCGGTGGCGCCCGCACCGCCGACCTGCTGGACGTCGCCCGTCAGGTGCGCGACGGGGTGCGGGCGGCGTTCGGCGTCGAGCTGGTGCCAGAGCCGGTGCTCGTCGGCGCCGCGCTGTAGGCCCAGCGCCCACCTACCCCATCGCCTCGAGCATGCCCATCATCTCCTTACAGGCCGGGCAGATCGGGAACTTGTCCGGGTCCCGGCCAGGCAGCCACGTCTTGCCGCAGAGCGCCACGACGGGCACCCCGTCCACGGCGCTGCGCAGGATGTCCTCCTTGCGCACGTAGTGGCTGAACCGCTCGTCATCCCCGTCGTCGAGCCGCGGCTCGACGACTTCTCTGGTGTCGACCTCTGTCATGCCGGCAGCGTAGAGCCCGAGCCAGGGTCCTGGCAGCGCGGTGGATCAGCGCACGAGCGGGTACGCAGCGGTCAACCCCCGCCGCGGCGACCGCTGGAGCAGACCCTGAACCGTCCCGGCCCCTCTGGTGGCGACGCCGACCCGCGTCGTACCGCCCGCGAAGCCTTCGGGTGGGACCAGCTGCGCCCCGGGCAGTTCGAAGCCATGGAGTCGGTGCTGGCCGGCCGGGACACCCTCGTGGTGATGCCGACCGGCTCGGGCAAGAGCGCCATCTACCAGGTGCCGGCCCTGCTGCTGCCGGGGCCGACCGTGGTGGTCAGTCCGCTCATCGCCCTGCAGCGCGACCAGGTCGCCGGACTGCTCGCGCGCGAAGGAGCCGGCGGCGCGGTGCAGGCCAACAGCAGCCAGAGCGAGAAGGCGCGCGAGGCCGCGTTCGCCGCGCTGCGGGCCGGCGAGGTGGAGTTCTTCTTCCTCGCGCCGGAGCAGCTCGCCAAGCCCGAGGTGCTCGACGCGGTCGCGGCCGCGAAGCCGTCCCTGTTCGTCGTGGACGAGGCGCACTGCATCTCCTCGTGGGGGCACGACTTCCGCCCGGAGTATCTCCGGCTGCACAGCGCCGTCGAGCGGCTCGGCCGTCCCACGGTGCTCGCCCTGACCGCGACGGCCTCGCCGCCGGTGCGTGAGGAGATCGTGGCCCGGCTCCGGCTGCGGGAGCCGCATTCAGTCGTCCGCGGGTTCGACCGGCCGAACCTGACCCTCGAGGTGCAGGCCTTCCGCGACGACGATCAGCGCCGGCGGGCCGTCGTGCTGCGGGCGATGTCGGAGGCCAAGCCGGGCCTGGTCTACACCGCCACCCGCAAGAGCGCAGAGCAGTACGCCGTCGCCCTCGACGAGCTCGGGATCGACGCGGCGGCCTATCACGCCGGGATGCGCGCCTCGGCCCGGGAGACGGTCCACGAGCGCTTCATGTCCGGTCGGCTCGACGTCGTCGTCGCGACCACGGCGTTCGGCATGGGCATCGACAAGGCGGATGTGCGGTTCGTCCTGCACGCCGAGGTGGCGGACTCCCTCGACAGCTACTACCAGGAGGTCGGACGCGCCGGGCGCGACGGCCAGCCGGCGGTCGCGGCGCTGTACTACCGGCCTGAGGACCTCGGGCTTCGTACGTTCTTTGCCTCCGGCCGGACCAACTACGACCAGCTCCGCAAGGTCGTGACGTTGGTCACCCATGCCGACGGTGCGGTCGAACCGACCGCCCTGGCGGTCGAGATGGACGTCGCGCCGACCCGGCTGGCGGGCCTGGTGAACCTGCTGGAGCAGACCGGCGCGCTCGGGGTGCGGTCGGACGGTGCCATCGAGCGCCCGTCCGGTGAGCTCACGCCGCAGGCTGCCGCCGAGGCCGCGGTGGCTGTGGCGGAGGGCCACCGCAAAGTCGAGCGGTCGCGGGTTGACATGATGCGGGCCTACGCTGAGACCACCGACTGCCGCAGGCAATTCCTGCTGGCCTACTTCGGCGAGACGATGGAGGACCCCTGTGGCAGGTGTGACACCTGTGCCGCGGGTACGGCAGAGGAGCAGGCCGACGCGGACGGCTCGCCGTACGCCCTGCAGTCCAAGGTGAACCATGCGGTCTGGGGAATCGGTGTCGTGATGCGCTACGAAGGGGACCGGATCGTCGTGCTTTTCGAAGAGGTGGGCTACCGCACGCTGTCGCTGGAGGCGGTCGCCGCGAAGGGCCTGCTCGAGGTGGCGTCATGAGCGCTGCGGAGGTGGACGTCGTCGTCGTCGGCGGGGGCCCCGCCGGGCTCGCGGCGGCGTCCTGGCTCGGTCGCTACCGACGTTCGGTGGTGGTCGTCGACTCCCGCGACTACCGCAACGCCTCCGTCGAGCGCAGCCATGGCTATCTGGGCCGTGACCCGCAGACTCCGGCCGAGCTGCTGGAGCGGGGTCGCAAGGAGGTGCTGGCCTATCCGACCGCCGAGATCCGCGCCGGTGCGGTCGAGGCGATCTGGCGGCGGGACGACGGGCTGTTCGCCATCAACGAGGACCTGCTCGCCCACCGGGTCGTCCTGGCCTGCGGGGTGAAGGACGCGTTCCCAGAGGTCGAGGGCTTCCACGAGCACTACGGGGCATCGGTCTTCCACTGCCCTTCCTGCGACGGGTACGAAGCACGCGACCGCGATGTCGTCGCGCTCGGCTGGGACCCGCATCTGATCGGATTCGCGACGGAGCTGCAGAACTGGGCCTGCTCGGTCACCGTGGTCACCGATGGCAAGCGCTTCCAGGGCGACGAAGACTGCCGGGCAACGCTTGCTGCACATGGCATCACGTTGCTGGAGCAGGACGCCGTGCGGTTCCACGGCGAGCGGGGGGGCCTGACCGGTGTGGAGCTGTCCGCGGGACAGCTGCTGCCGGCCTCGCTCGTGATGTTCTCGGTCGCCCACTCGCCGCGCACCGAGCTGGCGGAGAAGCTGGGCTGCGCCCTGGACGACGAGGGCTACGTCACCGTCAACGACTGCGGCCAGACGAGCGTCGAAGGCGTCTACGCGGCGGGCGATCTCATCCCCGGGCTGCAACTGAGTCTGGTGGCCGCTGCCTCCGGCGTGGTGGCCGGGGTCGCCTGCGCCCAGTCGCTGTTCGGCGGGCGGGGGGCACCGACCTCCCCGGAGCCGGCCCCGGCTGTCGACTGACCAAAATCAGGGCCCCGCTCCGAGGAGCGGGGCCCTGATTGGGCGTTCTAGCCGATGTCAGCCGCCTACCGCGTTCTTCGCGGCGGTACCGACGGTCGAGGGCAACCCCTTGAGGAGGCCCGAGACGGCCTGCGACGGCCGCTGCTGCTCCTCGTGCAGCGAGGAGCTGGCGAGCATCGCTCCGGTCAGACCGGGGATCGCCCACTGCAGCGCGGACAGCTGCTTCTGCGCCTTGGCGATCTCGGGCGGGGTGGTGCCGAGGGCGTCGGTGCCGCCGCCGACCGGGACGTCACCGGCCTTCTGCATCTTCTTGCCGAGGACGCGGGCGTAGGCCGTGGCACCAAGAGCACCGGCGGTCAGCGCCAGCTTGGTGTTGGTGTTGGCGAGCACCCCCTTCTGGCTGGCGACCCGGCCCTTGTTGGCGCGCATCAACTGCGCGCCGCCGACCAGGTGGGCGCCGATGGCGGCGGCGTTGACCGGCGTCCAGCGGCCCCAACCTGCGTTGGCGACGCGGGCTCGCTGGCGGGGGTCGTCCACGTCTGCCGCGGCGCCGTTGACGCCGATGGCGCCCATCAGGGAACCACCGAACCAGGCAGCGAGGCCGATGTCGTGCAAGGCGTGGGCGAGGGTGTTGCGCTCGGTCATGGCTTTCCTCCGGGAGTGGTGTCGACGTTGCGATTCGGCGTCTGCACTTCGCCTACCCCTGCCTGACGCGACCTGAACCCTGCCCACCGGGCTTCCCTCAGCCCGGCCGCGTCTGCGAGAGTCCGGCACGAGCACATTTTGTCGAGAAAGGACGTGCCCGTGCCTGGACAGCAGACCGAGGTCGACGCGTACGCCGTGATCGCCTTCCGGGAGGAAGGCACCTGGCAGGTCGGTCTCCTGCCGGATGTCCTCACCGACGACCTGGACGGCCTCATCGCCGCCGTGCGCCAGCAGCCCGGGGAGAACGGCGCTTTCGCGCTGGTCGACGTCGCGGACGAGTTCTTCGTCGTGGTGCGGGTGCAGCTCGGGCGGGTGCGCCTGCTGCTGTCCGACGTGACCGCGGCGGTCGCCTGGGACCTGGCCGTCCAGGTGCTCGAGCACCTCGACCTCGATGTCCCCGGCGACGACGACCTCGAGGAGGTCTGGCCGGCCGGTGACCTGAGCATCTTCGACGACATGGGACTGGACGAGATGGAGATGGGTGCCATCCTGGCCGACCTCGACGCCTACGCCGACGAGATGCTGACCCTGCTGGCCCGTCGCCTCGGGTTCGCGGACGCCTTCGAGCGGGTAGTCGAGGCGCTTGTGCAGTAGTTCGTTCCTGACAGCGCCCAGCTGGGCCCGACCTTGGAGATACCCCCGTGTCCCACTTCGCCGCCGCGCTCGCCCGGACCGACTCGGGCTGGACAGGGGTGGAGGTCGACCTGCACGAGGTCGACGACCTCGACGAACTGTCGGACCTGCTCCGCGATCTGACGGGCGACGGGCCGGGCCCGGCCCTGCTGCTGCTCGAGGAGGATGACGAATACCTCGCGGTCGTCCGCGTGGACGGCGGCGCCGGCAGTCTGCAGGAGCCGCGCGTGTTCCTGTCCGACCGGCGGGCGGTTCAGGGCAGCGACGTCGCCGCGATGCTCTGGGAGGAGGCCGAGGTCGAGGCGCCGGACGAGGACGACGAGGAGGAGAGCATCCGCTCGGTCGCCGAGCCGGTCGGCGATGCGGGGCTGATGACCGACTTCGGCACTCCCGCTGATCTGCTCTTGGATCTCGCCGCAGAGGAGGGTTTGCTGCCCGCGGACGTGCTCACGGCTCTGTGCGAGAAGGCCGGCTGCGTGGATGTTCTCGAGCAACTGCGCGAGGGATGACGCCGTACGACGACGCGATGCGGCTGGCGCTCGACGCGGCTGCGCTGGCGTCGGCGCACGGGGACGTGCCGGTGGGGGCGGTCGTGGTGGGGGTCGCCGGGGACGTCCTCGGAACCGGCCACAACGACCGCGAGGGCCGCGGTGACCCGACCGCTCACGCGGAGGTGCTGGCGTTGCGGGCGGCGGCGGCGGCAGTCGGGTCCTGGCGGCTCGCCGGTTGCACGCTGGTGGTCACCCTCGAGCCGTGCACGATGTGCGCCGGCGCCGCGGTGCTCTCGCGGGTGGACCGCGTGGTGTACGGGGCGGTCGATCCCAAGGCGGGTGCGGCCGGTTCGCTGTGGGACGTCCTGCGGGACCGGCGGCTCAACCACCGCCCGGAGGTCGTCTCGGGGGTCCTTGCGGCGGAGTGCGGCGCGGTGCTCGTCGACTTCTTCGAGGGGCGCCGCAGCCTTCGCTAGAGTCTGCCGCGGTGGCGTGTCCGAGCGGCCGAAGGAGCACGCCTCGAAAGCGTGTGAGGGGGCAACTCCTCCGTGGGTTCAAATCCCACCGCCACCGCCAAAGATCAATAAGGTTCCTGCAGTTCCAGGGCGGTAGGACCGCGCGGCGGTCGCTTTTTCGGACGGTTGCTCACAGAAGCGGTCACGAAAGGTTGCGTCGCGCGACGGTCGTCTGGCCGGGGGTCAGATCGCGCTCGTCTGAGGCGGCCTGTCGTACGGTCCGTTTAGCGTCTCACCGATACAAGGCGGAGGGTCGAGCCGGGCGCAAGCGCCGCAAGGGAGTAAGGAGCTCATCGTGGCGGACGGCACCAGCATCGAGTGGACCGAGGCGAGTTGGAACCCGACGACCGGATGTGACCGGGTAAGCGTCGGCTGCGACAACTGCTACGCGATGACGCTGTCGAAGCGGCTCAAGGCGATGGGCGCGCCGAAGTACCAGACGGACGGCGACCCGCGGACTAGCGGCCCGGGTTTCGGCGTCGCGGTGCACCCGGAGTCGCTGTTGCTGCCATATGCGTGGCGGACCCCGCGGACGGTGTTCGTGAACTCGATGAGCGACCTGTTCCACGCACGGGTGCCCCTGCCGTTCATCAAGCAGGTGTTCGCGGTGATGACCGACACCCCGCACACCTACCAGGTGCTGACGAAGCGGGCCCGGCGGCTGCGGCAGATCGCGCACAAGATCGAGTGGCCGGACAACGTGTGGATGGGCGTGAGCGTTGAGAATGCCGACACGATGGTGCGGATCCACGACCTGCGGCACGTCCCCGCGGCGGTGAGGTTCCTGTCGTGCGAGCCGCTGCTCGGGCCGTTGCCGGGGCTGGACCTGACCGGGATCGGCTGGGTGATCGCGGGCGGGGAGTCCGGGCCGCGGCACCGTCCGATGGACCCGGACTGGGCCTTCGGCGTCCGTGACGCGTGCGCGGCGGCGGAGGTCCCGTTCTTCTTCAAGCAGTGGGGCGGTCGCACGCCTAAGGCCGCGGGCCGGGAACTGGACGGGGAGCTGTGGGACGAGATGCCTGAAAGGGCCGTCGCTCTCTAGGCATCGACCGGGTGCCTGCGCTGGGCGGTGGCACCTCGAACGCGGCCACCCGGTCACGGTTCTGATCGGCTGGCGCGGCACCGGGCCCCGCAACGTCCTGATCGCACGTGCAGAAGGCAGCCGGGTCCGTCCCGTTCCGTGGGCTGCGAGTCGACCCGTCGCGGTGATGGTTTACGTGTCGTCGGGGGCGTAGGGGTCCCACGGCGGTTCGTGCTCGTACAGGCTGCCCTTGAGGACCGGCACGAGCGGCTCGAACAGCCCGAGCATCCCGGCCTTCTCGTCCTTGAGGGCCTGCTTCTTCGCGAGGGCCTGTGCCTTCATCTTCGGCTGGACCAGAGCCGCCTTCTCGTAGATCGACCACATGATCTTGTTGCCGGTCTTGTCGTCGGTCGCGAAAATCATCTCGTAGAGCGGCACGCCATGGGTGTTGCGCATCTCGAACGTGTGGGTGACGGCGTAGCCGAGTTCGGTCTCCAGCCGCCACCGCATCAGGTTCACCAGGTCTGCGCGCAGGTCCCCCGCGGTAATGGCGCCCGCCTTGCACTCGTCGTACAGCGACCGCCAGTCGTATGTGCCGAACATCGCGTCGACGCGCTGCCCGAACTTGTCCGCAGCCTCGGGTGTCTCCGACGCCAGCCCCCGAGGAAGCATCGAAGGTGCGAACAGCAGCCACAGCTCGGTCTTGCGCTGGCCCTCCCGGAACCGGGCCAGGGCCTCCAGGGTCGGCCAGCGGATCTCGGCGGCGTACTGGTCGACGAGGGCGAACGTCGGCGACCATCTGAGCGGCGCGAGGTCAGCGAGCGTCTTGTGGAGTGTGTCGTTGCAGTCGCCAGCGAAGACCTCGAGGTCCCGTCCGGGGAACTCGGCCTTCAGTTCGGTCTCGAGCCGGACAGCGAGGCTCGGTAGCTCGAACAGGATGACCTTGGTGAACGGCGGACTGGTCAGCAGCGCGACGCGGGGTGACCCGTCGATCTCCTCGCCCGTCGTCCGGCTGAAGTTGCGGGTGTCGCCCGCGAACAGGTCGAGATAGACCTTGGTCGGCGCCTTCTTTGACGCCGTTGTGAACGCGGGGAGGTAGTCAGCGAGCATCGCGAGATTTTGCTCGGTCCAGAATCCCCACGACCGATCCTTGGGCATCGCTCCTCCGTCCGCAGCGCGAAAGCCTGGTGGCTTGCGCCAGCGTGCCCTGCGCGTACCACAACGCGCGGCGTTTCCGACGTGTCATGGCCGGGTGGCAAGGTCGGAGCGTGCCCCTGCGCGCGCTTCTCGACGGCGACCCGGTGGTCAGCGTCGTCATGGACGACGACGCGTGGACCGCCGCGCAGGCAGCAGTGAAGGCCGACCGGACCGCTCTGCTGATGCCCGGGGGTGCCTGCTGCCGGGCCGTCCCTGGACGTCCCGGCGGGGGCTGCGGTACTTCCGAGACCAGTCTGACGCCGCGTCGGCGTGCACCGCGCACCCGCCGGAGTCGCCGCAGCACCTGGGGGCGAGCCGGGGCGGTGGGTTACTCCGGCGGGGGCACAGTCGTTCTGTGAGCCTGACCGGTCGGGACGTGAGCCCGCTCAGTCGAGCCGGACGACCGGGACGTCCGCGCGTACCCGGTCCACGATCACCTGCCGGTGGCATCGATGGTGATCGCGCTCGAAGCAGAACACCGCGACGCGTTCTGTTTCGAGCAGTTTCGCGAGGTGGCCGAGCTCCACCCCAGCGTCGTCGCCTGCAAGCAGTGCTCGGAACACCTGCAGTCCCGGACGGGGGTCAGCGGAGTGGAACGGCTCTCGGTTGTCTCGGGGATTTCCCAGCGCTCGGGCGTGGTGGTAGCCGATGCCGACCGCTGCCAGCGCCGTGGTCAGCCGCTTCTTCGAGAAACCCGGCTTGCGGCTGATCGCGTTCAGGCGGACGTCGAGCAGCACCGTCACGCCGTTCTCCTGCAGCAACTCGACGAAGTCGGACAGGTCCCGGCCCTCGTAGCCGACGCTGAACAACGCAGGTGCACCCTCGTCGGCTGTCTCCGGCACAGGAGCACCCTTCGTCAGCGTTCTGTGGTGCAGTGTCGCTGACGGACCTCCTGAGAGGCTGCCTGCATGCCGAGTCACGACGTTGCGGTGTTGCGGAACCACCTGGTGGATCGGCTCTGGGAGTCAGGGCGCATCTGCACCGAACCCGTCGCCGAGGCGTTCCGGGTGGTGCCGCGGCACGTGTTCCTGCCGGGTGTGCAGCCGGCCACGGCCTACGCGGACGAGGTGATCGCCACCAAGTGGCAGCCCGACGGCCAACCGATCAGCTCCTCCTCGCAGCCGGCGATCATGGCGATGATGCTGGAACAGCTCCAGGTCCGGCCTGGCCAGCGGGTGCTCGAGATCGGTGCCGGGACCGGCTACAACGCGGCCCTGTTGGCGCACCTCGTCGGGCCGAGCGGTGCAGTGACGACGCTCGACATCGATCAGGACCTGGTCGATCAGGCCCGCCACCACCTGGACGACGCGGGGTTCGCCCGGGTGGAGGTGGTGCGCGCCGACGGCGCCGGCGGCTGGGCCGCGAACGGCCCGTACGACCGGATCATTCTGACGGTGGGTGCGCAGGACCTGGTCCCTGCGTGGCTCGACCAGTTGGTCGCCGGTGGGCGGCTGGTGCTGCCGCTGTCGTTGCGGGGAGCCCAGTGGTCGGTGGCCTTCGAACGGACGGGGGAGCACCTGGTCAGCACGTCGCTCGTCGGTTGTGGCTTCATGCCGCTTCGGGGCGCGCTCGCCACGCCCGACTCGGTCCAGCGACTCGGCGACGAACCGGGCGTGCTGCTGCGGCTCGGCGGTGAACGAGCAGTCGACACTGCCGCGATGTACGCGGCCCTGCGCCAGCCGGGTGCCGTCGTGGGGTCAGGCGTGAGCGCGACTCGCGCTGAGGTGATCGGCGGACTCGGGCTGTGGCTGACGTTCCACGAACCGGATGCCGGCCACCTGTCCGCCCGCGGCGCTGCTGTCAGCCGCCGCCTCGTACCCGACCTGTTCGCCTTGCCCGGACTGTCCGTCACTCCGGTGCTCGTCGGGCAACGGGCCCTCGCCGCGCTCGTCCGTCCCGATCCGGCTGGTCGGTCTCAGGACCAGGACCAGCTTGCCGTGCAGCTGTTCGGCGTCGACGAAGACGACCTCGTACGCCGGTTGGTCGCGCAGGTGCGCGCCTGGGACGAAGCCGGACGGCCGTCGACCGACGAGTGCCGCATCACGGCGCAACTGCGAGGGCGGTTCGACGATGTGCAGGCGCAGATCGTCCTCGACACGCCGTCTGCCCGGCTGTACGTCGACTGGAGCGCAGCGGGGTGACCGATCATCGTTGGTCGCGTCGAAGAGGGTGATCGTCGGGCACCTGAACCAGGACAATGCGCAGACCGTCCGGATCCTCGAGCCACATCTCGTACAGTCCCCACGGTTCCTGACGAGGCTCGCGCGAAATGGTGACGCCCGCTGCTCGGAGCCGGGTGTGCTCAGCGTCGACGTCGCGCACCTGCAGCCACAGCGAGGTAGGCCCGTCCGTGGACCCATCGGCCCGCCCGGACAGCTCGAGAAAGCCGCCGCCCAGGAAGAACACCAGACCTGGGTCCTCCGGTGGGCCGAACTCGCGGTGCACTGCGAGCCCGAGGGTGTCGCGGTAGAAGCGCCGGCTGCGGTCAGGGTCCCGGGGATGCAGAAGGATGCGGCTGCTCAACACGTCCATGACGGCCATCATCCGCTGCCGGGGGCCGCAGCAACAGGTGTGACTGGCTGTGTCCACAGCGGGCGAGGTTGCCCACAGATCTGCTTTGGCTCTTGACATCACAGCGAGTCATTGCTGTCGAAAAGCGCTGTCGACAAGCGTAATTGACACTGCTCAAGACTTGTCACAGTGGTCCTGATCCGGTACCGTATAGAACATGAGTTCGAGTTGTGAGGCGCTGGTCGCGGCGGTCGACGCCCTGGCGG
>JAHWJP010000150.1 GCA_019348355.1 Actinomycetota bacterium | reverse complement strand
GCACCCCCCTCATCGACAGCCCCGACGGACAACCCGTCGTCACCGCCATCGACAAGCTCCGCATCAGCTTGCAAGAGCTCCGGTAACTGCGAGCGACACTTACCGGGCTGCGCGCCGTTACCTAGTCTGGATCCGGAAGCGGGCCCACTCCTGGGGGCATCTGCGCCGACGAGGGAGGCGATGAGCCCGGTGGACGCTCCACTGCACGACGGCGGCTGGCTGGGCGGATCAGCCGCTTGAGCCTGTCGAAGGAGACGAGCGTCCCTTCCGGCCCGGCCGCGAGCGCAGTCGGTCGACAGTCAGAAGCCTCTGGCTGCCCGGCGACGCCGAGTCTGTCGGTTCAGAACCTGACCGTTGAGTTCCGCACCCCGGAGGGCACAGTCCGGGCGGTCGACGGCGTGAGCTTCGACGTTCACGCGGGCGAGACAGTCGCACTGGTCGGCGAGTCCGGCTGCGGCAAGACCATGAGCGCCCTCGCCGTGCTCGGCCTGGTGCCCGCCCCAGCCGGTCATATCGCGGGCGGCCGGATCACCTGTGAGGGACGGGAGCTCGTCGGACTCTCGAACCGGAAGTTGCGCAAGATCCGCGGGTCGCTGGTCTCGATGGTCTTCCAGGAACCCGCATCATCACTGAACCCGGTCTTCACCGTCGGCCAGCAGATCGCGGGAGTCCTGAGGGCGCACGACGGGACCTTGTCCCGACGGGCCGCGAAGGACCGAGCTGTCGAGCTGCTCGTGAGCGTCGGAGTGCCGGACGCTGCGGTCCGCGCCCGCGACTATCCACACCAGTGGTCGGGAGGCATGTGTCAGCGAGCCCTCATCGCCATGGCCATTGCCAACCGACCTCGGGTGCTCATCGCCGACGAGCCCACCACGGCGCTCGATGTCACGATCCAGGCCCAGGTCCTCGACGTGCTCGATGTGGCCCGTCGTGAAACCGGCGCGGCGACGCTGCTCATCACGCACGATCTGGGCGTCGTCGCCGAGATGGCGGATCGGGTGGTGGTGATGTACGCCGGTCGAGTCGTCGAGACAGCAACTGTGGCGGAGATCTTCCACGCGCCACGACATCCGTACACACTCGGCCTGATGGCCAGCCTGCCGCGGTTGGACAGCGATGTACGACGGCTCGTGCCGATTCCCGGTCATCCACCCCACCTCCACCGCATCCCGCCCGGGTGTCCCTTCCACCCGCGCTGCCACCTGCGCCAGGGCAGGTCGGTCTGCGTCGAGCAGGCCCCGTCGCTGCTCGAGGTGGAGCGCGGGCCGCGCCGTTCCGCGTGCCACTTCCAGCACGAGATGTCGGCCGAGGTGGCCGTCCTGGCCGAGCAGATGGGCGCCGACCCGACAGTGATCACGACGCCGTGAGCTCGGCGAGCCCGCCGCAGGGGAATGTCTCGGCAGTCGAGAGCACCCAGCCGGAGGCTTTGGATCCGATCCTGGAGGTCGAGGACCTGGCCGTGCACTTCTTCGCCCGATCCCGCCTGACCAGGCGATCGGCCAGCCCGCTCAAGGCGGTAGACGGGGTCAGCTTCTCCCTGGCAGCCGGTAAGACGCTCGGTCTGGTCGGCGAGTCGGGCTGCGGCAAGTCGACGACTGCGCTGGCCGTCATGCGCCTGGTCGATCCGACGGCCGGCCGGATCCTGTTTCACGGGAAGGACCTGGGCGGTTACTCGCGCAACCAGCTGCGCGATGTGCGCCGTGGGATACAGATGGTCTTCCAGGATCCGCATGCGTCCCTCGACCCGCGCATGCGGGTCGGCGCGAGCATCGCCGAGCCACTGCAGATCCACCATCTGGGCGACCGGGACGCCGTGCGGGCCCGCGTCATCGAGCTGCTGGAGATGGTGGGGATGGACCGGGTGCATGCCGACCGGTTTCCGCACCAGTTCTCGGGAGGTCAGCTGCAACGCGTGGGCATCGCCCGCGCGCTCGCCCTCGACCCGCAGGTGCTGGTCCTGGATGAGCCGGTGTCGGCGTTGGACGTCTCCATCCAGGCTCAGATCATCACCCTGCTGCAGGACCTGCAGGCCGAGCTCGGGCTCGCGTACCTGTTCATCTCGCACGACCTGTCCGTCGTCCGGCACGTGTGCGACCGGGTGGCCGTGATGTACCTCGGCCGCATCGTGGAGCAAGGCGAGCGCGACGGCATCTACCGGCGAGCTTCACACCCCTACACCCAGTCGCTGCTGTCTGCCGTGCCGCGCCCGGATCCCCGCCGGAGGGGTGCAGCCCGGCGGATCGTGCTCACCGGCGACCTGCCGAACGCGGTCAGCCCCCCGTCCGGCTGCCACTTTCGCACTCGCTGCTGGAAGGCCGAGCAGCGGTGCGCGGAGGTCAGCCCCGAGCTCGTCGACCGGCTGGGCAACGGCAACCGCGCTGCCTGTCACTTCGCCGAGACGCTCAGCTGAGGACGGCAGGCGCAGGCCCGGCCGGGGTCAGCGAGACCGGCCTACCCTGGGGTCGAGCACGTCCCGCAGCCCGTCGCCGAGCAGGTTGAAGCCCAGCACCGCCAGGCTGATCGCAAGGCCCGGCACGAGCATGAGCATGGGGGCGCTCTGCAGGTAGAGCCGGCTCTGATTGATCATGGTGCCCCACTCCGGCGTCGGCGGTTGCGCACCGAGCCCGAAGAAGCCGAGCGCTGCCAGCGCCAGGATCATGCCGCCGGCCTGGAGACTGGCCAGCACGACGACGGGGGACACCACGTTGGGCAGGATGTGCCGCAGCATCAACCGCCGGTCGCCCGCGCCGAGGGCGAGCGAGGCGCGTACGTAGTCGCGTTCGCGGGCCGACAGGACCAGCCCACGCACGATGCGGGCGTAGCCCGCCCACGAGATGGCGATCAGGGCGAAGAAGACATTCTTCACGCCGGGGCCGAGCGTCCCGACGATGGCGAGGTAAAGCACGAGACTGGGGAACGCGAGCAGTACGTCCACGACGCGCATCACCAAGGTGTCCAGCAGGCCCCCGTAGTACCCGGAGATGATTCCGATCAGCACGCCGATGACCATGACCACGAGCGTCGCCAGCCCGGCGATACCCAGCGACCAGCGGGCACCGAAGAGCACCCGGCTCAGCAGGTCGCGGCCGAGCTCGTCAGTGCCCAGGAGGTGCTCCGCACTCGGGTTCTGGAGGCGCCCGGTCGCGTCCACGGCGGCCGGGTCGAGCGGCGTCAAAAGCGGGGCGAACACCGCTGCGAGCACCAGCGCAGTCACCAGTGCCAGACCGGTCCCCGCCAACGGGTCGCGCAGGAGCTGACGCAGCGGGTTGCGTCGCGGCGCCACCTCCTCGGTCAGCTGCGGGCTGGTCATGACGCCCGCGGCGACCTCAACGGCCATGGCTTGCCCTCCCCGTGGTCAGCCGCACCCGTGGATCGAGCCGCACATACAGCAGGTCGACGCACAGGTTGATGACGATGAAGACCGTCCCGGTGAAGACGACGAAGCCCTGGATCACCGGGTAGTCGCGGTCGAAGATCGAGTCGACGACGAACGTTCCGATCCCCGGCCAGGCGAAGACCGTCTCGACGATCACCGTGCCGGTGACGAACCCGGCCAGCACCAGGCCGGCCACCGTCACGACGGGGATGAGGGCGTTTCGAAGCGCGTGCTGGAAGACGACCGATCGCCAGGGCAGTCCCATGGCGCGCGCCGTGCGCATGTAGTCCTCGCCGAGAACCTCGAGCATGCTCGAGCGGGTGAGGCGCATCATGCTGGCCGTCGTCGCCAGGGTAAGCGTCAGGACCGGCAGAACCAGGTGCTCCACACCACCACGTCCCGCGACCGGCAGGAGCCCGGCCTGGACCGCGAACACGATGATCAGGAGGTAGGCCAGCACGAAGCTCGGCACCGAGTCGCTGAGCAGCGCTGCCACCCGCGATCCGTGATCGGCCAGCGAGTTGCGGCGCAGCGCAGACAGGACCCCGATGAGCACGGCCAGCAGGACGGCGAGCAGGACGGCCGGGACCGTGATCTGCAGGGTGGCCGGGATACGGGAGACGAGCTCCTCGAGCACCGGAGTGCCGGTGCGGAACGAGGTGCCGAGCTCACCCCGGAACAGCCCGGCCACGAACGTGGCGTACTGCACCAGAAACGGATCGTTGAGGCCGTTGGCCTCGCGGAACGCCTCGAGCTGAGCAGGTGTCGGCGGCTCATCCTGCTGACGATTCAGGATCAGCTGGGCCGGGTCGCCAGGCGACAGGCTGGAGAGCACAAAGGCGACGAAGGAGATGCCGAGCCAGACAGGCAGGAGCGACAGTCCGCGCCGGAGGGCGTAGGCGATCATCGTCGCGCGATGATCGCCTCAACCCGTCCGGCCGGGACGCTCGTCACTTCGCCATGAAGGCCGTCGCCCATCGCTGGTTGGTGCCCGAAGGATGCAGCTCGACGCCGCGCACCTTGTCGTTCATCGCGAAGATGCGGTAGTTGCCGGACAGCGGGATCCCCCCGACCTCCACGTCGACGAGCTCGTGCATGGCTTCGGCCGCAATACGCTGCAGCTCGGTCCGGTCCGTGGCCTGCAGCGTCTGGTCGATGAGTCCGTCGTAGGTCGTGCCAGCCCCTGGAGAGATGATCTTGGCGTTCTTGCCGGTCGCCCCGGAGTACCAGCGCAGCGCGAGCAGGAAGGCCGGGTTGGCATCGTTCTGGCTCGGCTTGGAGATGTCCAGGTCGTAGTTACCGGTGTTGAGGGCCTCCCGGTAGGCACCGGCATCCAGCTGCTGGATCTTGCCGTCGATCCCCACCTCACGCAGCTGCGCCTGCACGAACTCAGCCGTGACGAGGTCGCTCGGCGCCCCGAACACGATCGTGAGCTCGAGCGGCTTGCCGTCCTTGCTGCGGATGCCGTCGCCCTGGCGGGTCCAGCCGGCCTGATCGAGCAGACGGCCAGCCTCCTCCTTGTCGTAGTCGACGCCCTTCACCATGTCGGAGAACCGTCCGAGCACCTCCGGCGGAGCGATTGTGTTGATCTCTTCCGCATTGCCGGCGAGCAGCCCCTGGACATAGGCGGAGGTGTCCATCGACGCCGCCACGGCGCGGCGCAGGAGCGGGTCGGCGAGGGTCTTCGGGGTCCCGGCCGCATCGCGCCGGGCGACGTACATCAGCGTCACGTTGCCCACCGGAGACGTCTCGATCGTGGTGTTCGGCTGGCTCTCGAGGTTGGACAGGACACCCCGCGGGACGTCGTTGATCAGGTCCACCTCGCCGTTCTGAAGCGCCAAGACGCGGGTGGTGTCGTCGGGGAAGAAGCGGAAGGTGATCTTGTCCAACTTGGCCGGTTCACCCCAGTAGTCCTCGTTCCGCTCCACCACGAGCTTTTCCTCAGGGGTGTAGCTGGTGACCTTGAACGGCCCGGTGCAGGTGACGTTGGCGTCGTTGAGCGGGTCGTCATCGGGCGAGATAACCGCGTAGGTCGGGTGGTTGATCTGCTCGACGAGCCGAAGGTTCGGCTTGGTCGGGGTGATGTCCACCGTGGACTCATCCACGATCGTCGTGGATTCCGCGCCGAGGAAGCTGAACCCGATGGATGGCTCCTTGACCGTGTAGTCGATGGCGGACTTCACGTCCGCAGCCGTAAGTGGACGACCGTCGCTGAAGGTCACCTCGTCCTTCAGGGTGAACCTGTAGGTGTTGTCGCCGGCGAGCTCCCACTTGCTGGCCAGCATCGGTTCCAGCTCGAAGTTCGTGCCGAGGTGGACGAGCGTCTCGCAGACGTCCGCGTTCAGGGGATAGTTGGGGCGTCGCTTGCGGTCCCCCTCGGAGTCGATCCAGGGATCGGCCCCGGATCCCACCACGAGTTCCTGCACCGCAGCCGGCTCGGGCGACGCCTCGGTGGCGCTGTCGCTGTCGCTGCTCCCCCCGCATGCGGTAGCCACCACGCTGACCGCGGCGAGTGAGGCGAACCACTTCACCCAAGCAGGTCCCTGATGAACGGTCAGCCGGTGAGGCGAGAGGTGCGAGCGCCGCGTCAACGTGTCCTCCACAGACTAGGAACACCGTAATGGGGTGAATGTGGAGGAGGTTAACAGCGCATTACTCGTCACATGTAGGTGCAAGAAACACCTACGGCAATTCAGTGCACGCCGCTGCTGGCGGCGTTGTCGATGGCGTCGAGGATGTCATCGAGTGCGGCTTGCAGTTCTGGGCTGAGGT
>JAHWJP010000039.1 GCA_019348355.1 Actinomycetota bacterium | reverse complement strand
CACGCCGCCGGGATCCCCGACCGCGCCCCGCTGAAGGGCGCGGACGGGCGGACCAACGGCAGCATCGCCCTCGGCGGCTACGAGGTGCGCGTCATCGACCAGGCGGTCGGCTTCGCGACCTTCGCCAACAAGGGCGTCCCCACCGAGGCGTTCCTGGTCAAGAAGATCCAGGACGCCGGAGGCAACGACGTCTATGAGGCCAAGCCCGCGCCCGGCCCGGCCGCCTTCAGCGAGGACGTCGCCGCCGACGCCACCTTCGCCATGCAGGCCGTCGTGCAGAACGGCACCGGCCGGGGCGCCCGGCTCGAGGGCAACCGACCGGCCGCGGGCAAGACCGGGACCTCCTCGGACAACAAGGACGCGTGGTTCGTCGGCTTCACCCCGCAGCTGTCCACCTCGGTCTGGCTCGGCTACGCCGAGCCCAGGACGATCCGGCTCGACGGCGTCGAGGTGACCGGCGGCGGGTTCTCCACCCGCATCTGGAAGTCGTTCATGGACGCGGCCCTGCAGGGCCAGCCGGTGCTGCAGTTCCCGCAGCGGGCTGACGTGGGCGTTGTCGAGGAGCCGTCGCCCGCGCCGATCCCGTCGTTCAGCCCGCAGCCGATCCCGTCGTTCAGCCCCGAGCCGATCCCGTCGTTCAGCCCCGAGCCGATCCCGTCGTTCAGCCCCGAGCCGCAGCCCAGCTTCAGCCCGGCGCCGCTACCGAGCTTCCTGCCCCCACCCCCACCCCCGCCGCCGCCGCGGTCGCGGCAGCCGGCGCGGTCCCCCTCGCCCTCGCCCTCACCTTCACCCTCGCCCTCGCCCAGCCCGCTCCGCTGACCCGGAACGCCTGACCCGTGACGGCCCCGGCCGGGCTGGTGCTGCCGGCTCGTGACGACCCGGTCGTGGCCGGCACGTCCCGGGCCATCGGCGGTCCGCCCGGCTCCCACGCGCGCCTGGGCCCGCGCCGGTTCTGGACTCCGGTCCGCTGGCTGGTGCTGCTGACCCTGGTCACCAGCCTGTTCGGGTGGTGGCAGAAGTCACCGTGCCGGGTGCACCCGTGGGTGGAGCAGTACCAGTACACCCGCGCCTGTTACACCGACGTCTTCGCGCTCTACTTCGCCGAGCAGCTGAGCGCCGGCAAGACGCCTTACCTCGAGCACCCGGTCGAGTACCCCGTCGTCATCGGCGGCGTGATGGCGGTCGCCGCCGAGGTGGTCAGCGTCCTTCCGGCCGAACGGCGGCCGCGGCACTTCTACGACGTCACCTGGGCGCTGCTGACGGCCTGCGCGCTCGTCGTCGTGGTCACCGCTGCGCGGTTGGCGGGTCGAAGACCCTGGGACGCAGCGATGTTCGCTGCCGCTCCGCTGCTGGTCCTGCACGGCAGCACCAACTGGGACCTGGTGGCGATGGCCCTCGTCGGTCTCGGTCTGCTCCAGTGGGCCCGCTGCCGACCGCTCGCCGCAGGCCTGCTGCTCGGCCTGGCGACGGCGACCAAGCTCTATCCGGTGCTGTTCCTCGTCCCGCTGTTCGCGCTGTGCCTGCGGGCGCGGCGGATGCGCGCCTTCGCGGTCACCGCGGCCGCCCTCGTGCTGACGCCGGTCCTGGTCAGCCTGCCCGTCTACCTGCACAGCCCGTACTTCGCGCCGGACCCGAGCGGCGCCCAGTCGGTCGTGGCGGCCAGCCCGCTGGACCGGCTGGGCACCGAGGGCCTGTCGGCGCTGGCCCCGACGGTCGAGCGCGGCGGGGTGCGGGCGGTCAACGCGACGTACCGCTTCTTCGAGCTCAACCGGGTCCGGCCGGCTGACTGGGACTCGGGGTGGTACGCCCTGCAGAAGGTGCGCGGGGTGTCTCTCGATGAAGGGCTGGCGACGGGGGAGGCGCCCCGCCGGCTCAACTACGGGGTCGCGGGGCTGTTCCTGCTGGCCCTCGGCGGGATCGTCGCCCTGACGCTGCTCGCCCGGCGCCGCCCGCGGCTGATGCCGTTGCTGTTCCTCACCGTGCTCGTGTTCCTGCTGACCAACAAGGTCTGGAGCCCGCAGTTCTCGCTGTGGCTGGTGCCGCTGGCACTGCTGGCGCGGCCACGCTGGCGGCCGTTCCTGGCCTGGCAGGCGGCCGAGGTGCTGGTGCTGTTCACCCGCTTCTACTTCTTCGTCGGCAACGACAAGCCGGGTGAGGGCATCGACCCGTGGTGGTTCCTGTCCGCGGTCGGCCTGCGCGACCTGGCCCTGCTGGTGTTCGCCGGCTTCGTGATCCGTGATGTCCTGCGGCCCGAGAACGACGTGGTCCGCGACGGCGCCGACGACCCGGCCGGCGGGGTGCTCGACGGTGCGCCCGACCGAGTCCGCCGTGCGGGAGCCTCCACGACCGTCACGGGTTGAGGTCGTACACCACCGCCTCGCCCACCGACCGGCGGCGAAGGGGCAGGCCGTCCACCGGTCGCGCCGCCGCCTGCTCCCAGCTGCTGCCGGCGGCCCGCGCCGGGAGCAGCACGACCTGGCGTACGCCCCGTTGCCGTAGCAACTGCACGGAGGTCGGGTCGGGGAAGGGCGCCACCGCCGCCCGGAGGGCCTCCAGGGAGGCCGGGGTGAACCCGCTGTAGCCGTTGACCAGGGGGTACAGGCCCTCGGTGGAGAAGAACATCGCCTGCAGATCGCTCGTGGCGTCGCTGGGCAGGACGAGCACCGGACCGGTGGCATCGCGCAGCGCTGCCGGCGCTGCGGGTGCGGGCAGGACCGGCGTCGTGCCGAGCGACTCGGCGCCGACGAGGGCGACGGCGAGCACCCCGGTCGCGAGCGCCCGCCGGCGCCCGCCGGCCACTTCGCGCAGCCGGTCCACCCCGCTCGCCGCCAGCAGGGCGAGGGCCAGCGTCAGCGGCACGACCAGGCGCCCGGGGGTGCGGATCCCCGCCCAGCCGGGGGCGTAGTCGAACAGCAGCAGGTAGGTCCAGCGGCCACCGCCGGGGAACTGCGTGCCCATCGCCAGGGCGAGCAGGACCACGGACGCAGCGGCGAGCGACCAGCGCCGCCGCCGCGGCCAGCGCCCGGCGGTCACCCCCACCGCCGCCAGCACCACGAGCGTCCCGCCGACCGCCAGCGTCATCTCCGGGGCGAAGCCGAGCGCTGCGCGCTGATCTTCCTGGCGACCGCCGTAGAGCAGGCTGTCGGCCGGCGCGGTGACGAACCCGACGGCGGGTGGGGAGAACAGCGCCAGGTCGGCGACGGTGCGCCGGGACTCAGGGTGCTGATCGACCACGGCGAGATAGGGCAGGGCGAAGGTCACGGCGACGAGCAGGAACAGCGCCATGCCGCCGAGGTCGGCCGCGACCAGAGGCCGGGACGGCCGTCCGTCCGGGTGTCCCCGGCCGCGTAGCAGCCACGCCGCGGTGTAGACCACGGTGAGCACGCCCAGCAGGTAGCCGAACTGCAGCCCCAGGCCGAAGCCGATCGTGATCTGCCAGGCGGCGACGGCCCAGCCGGCGAGCACCAGCGCCGGGCGCGGCGGCCCGGACCGGCCGCTCGCTCGGCCGGCACCGAAGCGGTAGCCGTGACCGCGGGCCAGCAGGGCCAGCGCCAGCGGGATCCCGCCGGAGGACAGGATCTGCAGGTGGCCTTCCTGGGCGAGGTGCCAGGGGGCGTACGCGAAGGCCAGCCCGGCGACGGCGCCGGCGGTCCGCCCGGCCCCGAGCTGGCGCGCCAGCGCGTACGCGCCGGTGAAGGCTAGGGCGTAGGTCAGCAGGAAGACAATGTTGTAGCGGAGCAGGGCGCCACCGGTGCCCTCGGCGAACAGCAGGCCGAGGGGGGCGTAGCCGAGCAGCGAGTCCGAGAAGGCCAGGCTGTTCTCGAGCGGCCAGAAGGTGTTGGCGTCGAACGGCGACAGCGGTTGGTGAAGCAGCGCGTGCCGCCCCCAGGCGAGCTGCCAGGCCTGCAGCAGCGGGTCGCCGAGGTCTTCGGGCACCCCGGTCGTGAGCTGGCTCAGGACCGGCCGGCGCAGCAGGCAGGCCAGGAGGATTCCGGCCAGGCCGGCGAGCGCGGCCTCCCGCCACGCGCTGCATGGGGCCGCCGGCGGTGCAGAATGGCTCACGATGCCGCAGTCTGGCATCGCACCGGGGCCATCGCACCGGGCCATCGCACCGGGACGGGCACAGCGGAGGGAGCGGGCGGTGACGCAGCTGGTGTCCCCGCCGACCGGGGCGCACGTGTCCTGCCCGGAAGGGCGAACGGCAGCGCCGGAGCAGCCGCACCGGTGGCGGGAGTGGCGCCTGCGCGGCGAGTGGTGGGTCGCCACGCGGTACTGCCTGCTGGTCTACGCCTGCGTCCGCGCCGGCCTGTTCCTGCTCGGCCTGCTGACCGTCTCGCTCGTCCCCGCGCAGAGCCCCGTCGGGGTGCCGGGCTGGCCCGCGCCGGTCCCGACCGGCGGCTGGCACAACGCGGTGACGGCCTGGGAGCGGGCCGACGCGCTGTGGTTCCTGCGGATCGCGTCCAGCGGCTACGCCGAGACCGACGGGAGCCCGGCGTTCTTCCCGCTGTTCCCGATGCTGGTGCGCGCCGTCGGGGTGCTCACCGGCGGGCGCTGGCTACTGGCCGGCTTCGTCGTCTCGAACCTCGCGTTGCTGGTGGGGCTGGTCGTGCTCTACCGGCTGACCGCCGAGCTGTTCGCGGGCGGGGAGCGCGGGGAGCGCATGGCCCGGCGCACGGTGCTCTACCTGTGCCTGTTCCCGACGTCGTTCTTCCTGTTCTCCCCCTTCTCCGAGCCGGTGTTCCTCGCCTTCGCCGTCGGATGCCTGTACGCCGCCCGGCACCGCGCGTGGCTGCTGGCCGGCTCGCTGGGGGCGGGTGCGGCGCTGACCCGGAGCATCGGCATCACGCTGTGCGCCGTGCTCGCCGTCGAGGCCGTGCACCAGCTGGTCGCCGACCGCCGGGCGGGCAGGTCGTGGCGGCTGGTCTTCGTCGGCAGAGGCCTTGCCTGCGCCGTCCCGGCGCTCGGGACCGGTGCCTACCTGGCGTACTGGCAGTGGCGCTCCGGCGACGCACTGATGTCGTTCCACGCCCAGGGTGGTTGGGAGCGAGACCTGTCGTGGCCGACCACCACGCTGTGGCGGGCAGCGCAGCTGGGAACCGACTACGTCGGCAGCTACCCGGGTGGCTATCTCAGCCTCGACCTGCTGTTGTTCGCCGTCGCGCTGGTGGCGGCTGGCTGGGTCGTCCTGCGGACCCGCCCGCTGTTCGGCGCCTATGTGGGCCTGAGCCTGCTGTTCGCGCTGCTGTTCGTCTTCGACGGCCGGCCCCTGATGAGCACCCCGCGCTTCCTGCTGGTGATCTTCCCGCTGTTCTGGGCGCTGGCCAGGTTCGGCGAGCGCTGGCGGGCCCATGACGCGGTTGTCGCCCTGTCCGCAGCCGGCCTGGCCCTGGTCGGGGCGCTCGCGGTCAGCTGGCTGCCGATCTTCTAGCCGCCGGCCAAGGCCGGCTGCGCGACCTCGAAGCTGCCCTGCCTGCGGTCCGGTGGCCGGACCCGGTCGCCGACCTCCACGATCCAGGTGTAGGTGCCGGGCAGCGCCGGGATCAGTCCCGGCAGCGCGGCGACGTCAGCCGGTGAGCGCAGCCCGTTCCACTCCAGCCGGGCCAGAGCGCTCTGACCGGCGCTTCTGGTCACCAGCAGGCCGGCGGGGTCGCGCACCTCGACGAACCAGGGGGCGGCGCGCGACAGCGTCCCGGCGACGACGAGCGCTCCGGGCGGGCGCACCGGCGCGCCGGTCAGCTCCACCGAAGTGATGCGGACCCGCTCCGCCGCGATCCGCCGCACCTCGCCGAGCCGGTCGTACAGCGTGCCGGGGCAGGCCGTCAGGCCGACATCACGGTGGCCGTGCACCCGCGGCAGGGGCACCTTCGTGCCGCTGCGGTGCTTCGACGACCCGCCGCTGGTCAGGACCACCGTCCCGAGGGGGTCGAAGTGCCAGACATCAGCGGCGTACGCCGACACCCGCGCCACCGCTTGCACGGCCTCCGGCGTCGGCTGTGCCCGGGTCATGTCGCCGAGCAGGGCCACGCCGAGGGTGCCGGTGTTGAACCCCTCGGCATGCGCGCCGATGGTGGCCCGGCCGACACCGCCGGCCCGGCCCTCCCAGATGCCGCCGAACCTGTCGACGATCACGTTGTAGCCGAGGTCGGACCAGCCGCGGGCCTGGACGTGGTAGGCGTAGTCGGCCCGGATCCGCCGTGGGACGTCCGCCGGCCCGTAGTCGTTGCTGCCAGCGGTGTGGTGCACGACGACGGCTTTCACGGCGGCGGCGTAGTCCGGAGCGCCCCGGCGCAGGGACTCATCGGCTCCCCAGTCGGCGCGGCTCCGGATGCCCGGCAACCCCCCCGGGTCAGCGGCGGCCGGCGCAAGACCGAAGGCCCAGCTGCGCCGCGCCGCGCCGTCACCGACCCGTACGAGCCGCAGGTCGCTGGCGACGCCGTCGACGCGAACCTCGACGAGGGTGGCGCCCGGCGGTCGCCAGATCGGCTCGGTGCCGCTTCGCGCCGTCGCGCGCTCGGCCGGCTCAGGAACGGCGCTGTCGTCCTCCGGGACCTCCCACCCGGTCCACCCCGAAGTCGTGAGCCAGCGCACCTGGACCTGCGGAGTGCCGCCCGCCCAGGTCACCCCGATCAGGCGGTCGCTGTCGGTGACGGGCGCAGTGGTGGCCCCGAGGCTCAGAGCCCTCGACTGCACGAAGGCAGTGACCACCGGAAGGCCGTGGGCCGCAGCGAGGGAGGGCAGAACCGGGCCCAGCAGCGCAAGGGCCACCAGGATCACCGCTCGGCGGGACACCCGCGGTCGAGCGCGCGAGACAGCGGACCGCGTGGGCATCGTCCCCCCGGACGCCGGTCATGGGCAGAGCGTTGGCGTCGGTCGACAGCATGTCACCCAGGCTCGGTTCCTGTCGTCCACGGATGCACGTCGTGCAGCACCTGTCGGCTCTCGGCGAGCAGGGACCGGACCTGGGCGGGCCGCACCTGAGCGTCGAGCGCCTGCCGGCAGAGCCGAGCCATGGCATAACCCGGATCGCCGGCGAGCGCCCGGTCGAGGGCGACGTTGGCCAGCGCGCCGTCCCCGCGCAGGTGCGCGACCCACGCGATGCAGGTGCAGGTGGCCGTCTCGAAGGGCGGCACGCATTCGCGCGCGAGCAGCAGCAACAGCCGGAGCAGGGCGTCGTCGTCCTCGAGCGCCCAGGTGAGGATCTCGTCGCGCACAAGCACGTCGTGCAGGGACAGGATGAGCATCCCGAGACCGGAGGGACTCAGTTCCTGTGGTGGCTCGTCGGCGCCGGACGGTGACCCAGCGGCGGACAGGGCGCGGCGCCAGAGCCACAGCGCATCCTGCCCGACCCGCACGCGTCCCTCGCGAGCCACTCGCCGGGCCCGCGCCGAGCTCGCGGCGGACAGCCGCTGCCGCGCCGCTGCGGCCGCCAGACCGGTCGGCCCGGCCAAGGAGGCGACGAGAGCGGTCCGCGAGTCGAGCACCGCCCGGCCGTCGAGCGCCTGCTCGGCCGCGACGAGCGCCAGGGCTGCGCTCGGTGTGACGTCGAGCGGCGTTCCGGCGGCTGGGCAGCACGTCTCGTCGTCGCAGCGGTAGGACCACCACCGCCCATCGCGCACCAGCAGGGCGTCGAGCACCTCGACACCGCGACGGCGGCTGCCCTGGCACAGCGCGTCCACCAGGGCGCGGCGGGGCAGGGCCTGGCCGGGGCCGGCGCCGGCCGTGAAGACCGCGAGGAACGCGCCGCCGCCGCCATCGAAGGTCAGGCGCTCCAGCAGCTGCTCGACCAGATCCGCCTCAGCGGCGGCGTCCGGCAGGTCGACGCGCATCGTCAGCCCGATGCGGTTGCGCTTGCCGCGTAGGCAGATGACCACCAGGCTCTCGGTCGGGACGAAGCCGCAGAGCATCGGCACGAGGGTGGCCAGCTCGCCCGGCCGGCGAAGGCGGGCGACCGGCTTGCGGGGCGACGACCCGGTGGGCATGCCGGAAGGCTGCCCGGCGGCGGACCGTCGCGAAAGGCCTGTCGGGCGATCTGTGGACAACCCCCGGGGGTGGCACGGGAGGGCAGCACCGGGGGTGGCACCGGCACTCACCCGGGCAGCTGGCCCCGCAGCCACTCGATGTCGGCGCGCTGGCCGTCCGCCCCGCCCGGAGTCTCGCAGACGACCGGTGCGCCGGCGGCGGCGACGACCGCCACGAGCAGCGACGGCTCGATCTGTCCTGCACCCAGGTTGGCGTGCCGGTCGGCGCCGGAGCCGAAGGCGTCCCGCGAATCGTTGCAGTGCACCAGGTCGATGCGGCCGGTGATGGCCTGAACCCGGTCGACGACGTCGAGCAGTCCCTCCCCGCCGGCATGCGCGTGACAGGTGTCGAGGCAGAAGCCCACGTCGGGGAAGCCGCCGATCCCGTCCCACAGCCGGGCGAGGGCGTCGAAGCGGCGAGCCATCGCGTGCTCACCGCCGGCGGTGTTCTCGATCAGGATCGGCAGCGGGGCCGGCATCCGTTCGAAGGTCTTGACCCAGTTGTCCACCCCCAGCTGCAGGCCGTCCTGCTGGGTCACATGTCCGCCGTGCACGATCAGCGCCCGCGCGCCGATCGACGCCGCGAGGCTCGCGTGGTCGAGCAGGATCTTGCGGGACGGGATACGGATCTTGTTGTTGGCCGAGGCGACGTTCACGATGTACGGCGCATGCACGTACAGGTCCGTACCGCTCGTGTCCCCGAGCTCGGGGGCGACAGCCTTCTTCCAGCTCTGTGGATCCCCGAGGAAGAACTGCACGAGGTCGGCGTCCCGCTCGCGGCCCTCGGCCAGCGGGTCGGACCGGTCGACGTGAGCCCCGATCCGCAGCATGGCAACGAGCCTAGGGGAGTGAGGACCTCGGCTCCGACAAGATCGCCCGTTGGATGTCAGACTGCAGGGATGAGCGTCCGCCGCCGATCGCGCTGGGTCGTTGCCGTGCTGTGCGCCCTGCTGGGGACCGGTGCCCTGGCCGTGCCCGCGCGGGCAGCCGAGCCGATTCGCGTCACAGCGGCTGGGCCCACGCCGGCGGTCCTGCAGGTGCTCCCGGGTGAGAAGATCAGCTTCGTCGTCGAGGGTGACCCGGTCGACCGGCTGCAGAGCACCAGCGGCAACTGGCAGTTCGACAGCTGCGTCACCATCTTGCTCTGTCCGCGGACCTACGAGATCGCCGCGCCGGCCGCGCCGGGGACCTACACCTACAAGGCGACGCGCGGTGGCGCGGTGCGCCCGGGCACGGTCGTCGTGGCCGCCCCGCCTGCCGCGCCCCCGCCCCCGCCTCCGCCCCCGCCCGCCGGAGCCGTCCCTCCCAAGCCCGGCGCTCCCGGTGCAGCCCAGCCGCCCCCGGGCGCGGGAGGCACCGGAAGAACGGCCCTGCCGCCGCTTCCGGGTGGCTTCGGCCCGGTGCAGCAGCCAGGCGGTCCGGCGCCGGGCGGCTTCGCCCCGGCGCCCACCCTGGCGCTCCCGCTGCTGCCGGAGGCGGCCGCAGGTCCCCTGCCGGCGACAGCGCCGCCGCCCGGGCTTGGCCCGCTGACCAATCTCGCTGTCGCCGGTGACCTGCCCGGTCAGCCGACGATGCGCCGTTACGGGCTGCCCGCCGCCCTCGCCGCCGTGCTCGCCGCCGGCGTGCTGTCGCTGCTGCTGCGGCTGCTGCTGTCCGAGCCGGCCGCAGGCCCGGGCCGGACCCGGACCGGCCCGGTCACCGCGGTCGACTGACCGGCCCGGCGGCCCCGCACTGCTAGGCTCGCCATGTTTGCTGACGTGAACGCCCTCCTGCCACGGATTGTCCGTGGCCGCGTAGTCCACAGGAGGAGGTGGGTCACTTGCGTCATTACGAGCTCATGGTCATCCTCGACCCCAGCCTCGAGGAGCGCACCATCACTCCTTCGCTCGACACCTTCCTCAACGTCGTCCGCAACGGCGGCGGATCGGTCGAGAAGGTCGACGTCTGGGGCCGACGCCGGCTCTCGTTCGAGATCGACAAGAAGGCCGAGGGCATCTACGCCGTCATCGACCTGCAGGCGGAGCCCGACACGATGAAGGAGCTGGACCGTCAGCTCAACCTCAACGAGTCGATTCTGCGCACGAAGGTCATGCGGCCCGAGCTACGCGCGAGTCGGGCCCCCGCCGCCACGGTGGGGGCCGCCAAGCCAGCCGCCGGACGGGGACCGGCGACGCGGACCGCGGCCGGTGCGCCGGCCGGATCACCTCGGCCGCCGGCGCCCCCGCCGCCTGCCTGAGTACAGCCCCGCCCGCACCACGCGTCGACCAGCGCGTCGTCCCACCCGCCGGCCCGGGCGCGAGCCCGCCTCATTCGCATTCGTCTCTTAGGAGGACCCCGTGGCAGGCGACACCGTCATCACCGTGGTCGGCAACCTCACTGCCGACCCCGAGTTGCGTTTCACCCCGAGCGGCGCGGCCGTCGCGAACTTCACCGTCGCGTCGACGCCCCGCACCTTCGACAAGAACTCCAACGAGTGGAAGGACGGCGAGGCGCTCTTCCTGCGCTGCTCCGTCTGGCGCCAGGCCGCCGAGAACGTCGCCGAGTCCCTGCACCGGGGCACCGCGGTGATCGTCCAGGGCCGCCTGAAGCAGCGCTCGTACGAGACGAAGGAAGGCGAGAAGCGCACCGTGTACGAGCTCGACGTCGACGAGGTCGGACCGTCGCTGCGGTGGGCCACCGCCAAGGTGACCAAGGCCTCGCGCGGCGGCGGCGGTGGTGGCGGCTACGGCAGTGGTTCCGGTGCAAGCAGTTCGAGCGGCGCCGGATCCGGCGGCGACGACCCATGGGCGAGCCCACCGGCCGGCGGCGGCGCCGCGTCCGGCGGCTGGTCCGACGACCCCCCCTTCTGAGCCACCCACAGACGCAAGGAGACCAAGGACGATGGCCAAGCCGCCACCCCGCAAGCTCAAGAAGAAGGTCTGCCAGTTCTGCAAGGACAAGGTGACCTACGTCGACTACAAGGACACCGGCACGCTGCGCAAGTACATCTCGGACCGCGGCAAGATCCGCGCCAGCCGGGTCAGCGGCAACTGCCGGCAGCACCAGCGCGACGTGGCGATGGCTGTGAAGAACAGCCGTGAGATGGCGCTGTTGCCCTACACCTCGCTGGCCCGCTGAGATGGTAGCCACGATGAAGCTCATCCTCACCCAGGACGTCTCGGGTGTGGGCGCGCCCGGCGACGTGGTCGAGGTGGCTCCCGGCTACGGCCGTAACTACCTGGTGCCGCAGGGACTGGCGATTCTGGCCACGCGCGGTGCGGAGAAGCAGATCGCCACCATCCGCCGGGCCCGCGACGTCCGGGAGGTGCGCGACCTCAGCTCCGCGCAGGCGATCCGCGATCAGCTGTCCGGCCTGTCGGTCCGGCTGCCCGCCCGCTCAGGCTCGGGTGGCCGGCTGTTCGGGTCGGTCACGGCCGCGGATGTGGTCGCGGCGGTGTCGGTCGCCGGCGGTCCGGCGCTCGACCGGCGATTCGTCACCCTGAAGAACCCGATCAAGTCTCTCGGCGCGCACACCGTGCACGTCAAGGTGCATCCGGAGGTGGAGGCGACCCTCTCGATCGAGGTCGTCGCCGACAAGTAGGGCCTGCCACCCGCCACGCCCCGATCACGTGCCCCGCAGCGTTGATCAACGTGTCAGGGGGTGGCGCGGGGTCGTGGGAAGCGGACGAGCAGCGGGTCGTTGCTCCCGAACGTCCCGTACAACCGCTCCGCCGTCCCGCGGCGCTGCCGCAGCGCCCGCAGCAGTTCCTCGCAGTCGCCCTCGAAGGTGCGGTAGTCGCGGGCGAGCAGGACGAACACCCGGCGATCGCCTGCGAGGGCGTCCACCCGGCCGGCGACGACGGCCGGGTCGGCGGCGTCCTGGCGGGCGCGGTAGTCGACCCAGTCGATGCGCTGCGGTGCAGCGAGGCTCGGGTAGACCACCTGCTGGTACGCCGGGCCGAGCAGGCGCGCCATCGGCGGACCGAGCTGGTCGGGGCACGACACGAGCAGGTCGCCCGGCGCCGCACTCGCACGGAAGGCCGCCGCCGCCTCGCCGGCGAACGTCCGGCTGCCATCGGCGGACGGCAGCCCGGTGGCGAGACTGATCAGCGTCGTGACGCCCAGCGCCACCAGCGGCCAGCGGCGTCCGGGCAGCGCGACCGCGCCCAGCCCGACCGCGACGACGACCAGCGGGACCGCCACGGCCGTGTAGCGGCCGGTGTAGGCACCCCCGCCCACCGCGACACTCGTCCAGGCCAGCAGCAGGGTTGCGCCCGCGACGCCGGCCAGGGCCCGCGCGACCGGCAGGCGCACAGCGGCGAGGACCACGAGCGCGACCAGGGCCACGGCAAGGACCGTGCGCGACGTCCAGGACCCGCCCCCCCAGTAGGCCGGGGTTCGCAGCAACTCGGCCAGGTCGGTCGGGACGGCCCACGGTGCACCGGTGTGAGCGGCCTGGAACAGCAAGGTCGGCAGCCACGGCGTGAAGGCGAGGGCGCCGGCCGAGCCCGCGACCGCCACCCGCACCGAGGCCGGGTGGCGACGGAGCAGTCCGGGCAGGTGCAGCGCGCCCACTGCCAGCAGCAGGAACAGCGACCAGTAATGGGTGAGCAGCAGCGCGAGGACGCATGCGGCCAACGCGAACACGGCGCGACGTGAGGCACTGCGGTGCACCGCCAGCAGGGCGAGGGTGCCGGCCAGGACGAGGACCACCACCAGCATGTACATCCGTGCCTCGGAGCCGAAGCGCATCGTCCATGGCAGGGCGGCGAGCACGACCAACGCAGCACGTCCGCCCGCCACGCCCCCCAGCTGTCGGCCCAGCCGGTGCGCGAGCAGCAGCGCCCCGACGGTCAACAGCACCGAGAGCAGGCGTACGGCGACCGTGCCCGTGCCGAAGGCGGCCATCCAGACCTTAAGCAGCAGGTAGTAGACCGGCGGGGCGCCGTCCTGGCGCAGCGCGGCGTAGACCTCCGGCAGCGGCAGCCGCGCGATCTCGACGCTGAGCGTCTCGTCCAGCCACAGCGGGCCGGACAGCACGCCGGCGATCAGGCCGGCCGCGCCGCCGAAAACGGCCACCACCACGAGCGCCAGCCCCGGCCACCCGCTCAGCCAATCGCCCGGCGTCGTGACAGGCGCTGGGGTGGCAGGCGCCCGTGCGGCCAGCGTGGTCAGGCCGCGCTCTCCTCCCGGTCAGGAACGCGCCGCGGAAGGATGGGCGCGTCGCGACCGGTTCGGCTCGCCGCGGTGGGGACGACGGGCTTGTTGGCAACGTCAGTGGGATAGACGGCGTCGGTCGAGCTGACCGTCTCGTGGTAGTCCGCCTCCACGTTGACGGTCCAGACGTCGTGTGCTGCGCCGGTCACGATGTTGTCCACCGCGAGCATCGCGGTGAGCATCGAGTGGTCCTGGTTGTTGTAGCGGTGCATGCCGTTGCGGCCGACCGGGTGGACGTTGCGGACGGTCGCCGACAGCCAGGTACGCAGGACATCCACCCGCTCGGCGTAGCCCTCGTCGTACACCGGGTAGGCCTTGGGCACCCGCACGACATAGCCGGCCTGGATCTGCCCGGCGGGCACCAGGCCGAGCTGGGCCAGTTCAGCCTTGCCCAGCTCGATCAACGACTCGTCCGTGGACTCCCACAGGTCATCGCCCTCGTTGACGAAGTACTCGAGGCCAAGGCAGGTGAAGCCGTCCTTGACCAGCTGCGGCGACCAGGAGCCGAAGTTCTGCACCCGCCCGACCCGAGCTCCCGGCTCGTGGATGTAGATCCAGTTGTCGGGGAAGCCGGCGCTGGCGGGCACCACGAGGGCGACGGTGAGGAAGTCGCGGAAGGACAGCCCGGCCGCCGCCTCCAGGACGTCTGCGGGCGCGGGCGGGTCCATCGCCCGGACCAGCTCGGGCATCGGCATGGAGGAGATCACCGCGGTGGCGGCCAGCCGCTCGCCGCTGGCGAGCACCACGCTGTGCGCCGCGCCGCCAGCGTGCTCGACCGCGGCGACCGGCGACTGCAGCCGGATCTCGCCGCCCTCGGCCCGCACGAGGTCGCGCGCCCGGTCCCACATCATCCCGGGCCCGAGCCGGGGATACTGGAACTCCTCGATCAGGGTCGTGATCTGGCTCCCTCCGCCCTTGCCGAAGCCCAGGGCGGAGGTGATCGCGTTGAGCAGCGAGAGGTTCTTGATCCGCTGCGCCGCCCAGTCGGCCTGGATGTCGGTCGCCGGCACCCCCCACACCTTCTCGGTGTAGGTCTTGAAGAAGATCCGGTACAGCCGCCAGCCGAACCGCGCGGCCACCCAGCCCTCGAAGTTGCTCTGGTCCTTCGGCGGCCGCACCCGCACCAGCAGGTAGGACAGCACGCACCGCACCGCCTCCAACACACCGAGCCCGAACAGGGCGTTGAACGGCTTGAGCGGGTAGTCGAACAGCTTCCCGCGGTAGAGGATCCGGGACATGCGCGGGCGCGACAAGAAGTCCTCGTCCGGCAGGATCTCGTGCCAGAAGGCCTCGACCTCGGGCACCTTGGTGAAGAAGCGGTGGCCACCGAGGTCGAAGCGCCAGCCGTCGCGTTCGACGGTGCGGCTGATGCCGCCGACGCAGTCACTGGCCTCGACGACCGTCACGTCGACATCCGCCTGGCGCAGTCGCACCGCAGCGGTGAGGCCGGCAGGCCCTGCCCCGATCACGAGCACGGGGGGGCGTCCGGAGGTATCCACGCGAAGTTGCTCCTGTCGTCGTCGTACGGGGCGGCGGCGTCCCCATGATCCCGTATGCGTGCGCGACCAGCGAGACCGGGGGTTCCTAGAAGTGTCAGGTGGGGACCAGGGTTGCGAAGTCACGGCCCTGCATCGACCACGTCTCAATTACGTCGAAACCGGCAGCGCCCGCGGCGGCCGGCAGGCAATCGGTGCTCAGCAGCGCCCACGGGAACCATGCGCTCGTCGTTCCGAGGCCCTCCATGCGCACCCGTCCGACCGGCGCCTGCTCGCCCGGATGCAGTTCGCACAAGACCTTTCCATCCGCAGTCAGCAGGTCGCGGCAGCGGCGCAGCAGCCGCACCGGATCCCCGCCGATGCCGATGTTGCCGTCGGCCAGCAGCAGGGTGCGCCACTGCCCTGCCCGTGGGACCGGCCCGAAGATGTCGCCGAGCAGCAGCGGCGCGCCGGCGCCTCGGACGAGCACCGGGATCCGCTCGACCAACTCCAGCCCGAGCACGTCACTGCCTTTGGCGTGCAGCGCCGCGGTGAGCCGTCCCGGGCCGCAGCCCACGTCCAGGACCGGCCCGGTGGCGCGGGTCAGCAGCGCCTCGTCAGCGGCGTCGGCCGGTCCGGCCCAGCGGGCCACCGGTAGGGGCATCACCCGTCCATCGGGCAACCGCAGGACTCTCGGCTTGAGGTCGTCGCCGCCCCGTGTCTCGGCCAACCAGCCGGCCAGCAGTGCCGCCGGGTCGACACCGGACGGTGCCTGCCGCTGGGGCGAGGTGAGCGGCAGCATGAAGAAGGTCTCCTCGGGTCGAGAGGCAGGTTGCCCGTTCTCAAGATTCGGGCAGCCGCCTCGTAGGGTTCACCCTCGGAGGGCAGAAGGGGTGTTCCCAGGCAAACCGTGACCGAAGCGTGAGCATCCGGTGCGGCGTCCGGTAGGGCAGGCTTCGCGGATGCGCACAACGGACCGCTTCGCCATCGGTGGCGCCGTGGCTCTCTCGCTCGGGGTGGCGATGGCCTACCGGACCACCCAGGAGAACAGCATCCTGGGCAACTCCGACCGGCTGCTCACCGAGATCATGGTGTGGTGGCTGGCCTTCGCGGTGGCCCTGGTCTGCCTGCGTCGAGCCGGTCTTCGGGCCGCCCTGGTGCTCGTGTTGCTCGGCACGGTGGCGCTGCGCCTGGCAGCGATCACCGCCGTCGTCCCGCTGTCCGACGACCTCTACCGCTACGCCTGGGACGGCCAGGTGCAGGCCTCCGGCACCTCGCCGTACCGCTATGCCCCGACGGCGCCGGAGCTGGCCGAGCTGCGCACCGACTGGCTGTTCCCGGGCGCGCAGGAGTGCGAGCAGGAGATCGGACGGCCTGCCGGCTGCACCCGCATCAACCGCGAGGAGGTCCGCACCATCTACCCGCCGGTGGCGCAGGCGTGGTTCCTGCTGGGCCACACACTCGGTGCGTCCGAGTTGCGTGATCTGGGCTGGGAGCTGATGGCCCTCGTGGCAGACCTCGCGACCGCGGCCCTGCTCTGGCGGCTGCTCGTCGCCCGTGGCCGGGACCCGCGCTGGGTCGCGGTGTACGCCTGGAGCCCGGTCGCGGTGCTCGAGGCGGTGCAGAACGGCCACGTCGACGGGCTCGCCACCTTCTTCGTGGTCCTCGCCGTCGCCTTGGCGGGCCGCCGTCCCGGCTGGTCGGGAGCGGCGCTCGGCGTCGCCACGATGATCAAGCTCTATCCGGTGCTGCTGCTGCCGGTGCTGCTGTCCCGCCGCCCGTTGCGGGTGAGCACGGCCTTTGTCGCGGTCTGCATCGCCGGCTATCTACCGCACGTGCTCGCGCTCGGCGGGGACGTGCTCGGCTTCCTGCCCGACTACCTGCAGGAGGAGGACTACGCCTCAGGCGACCGCTATTTGCTGCTGCGACCGCTCGGGCTGGCAGGGACGCCGGCGACCCTGGTCGCGGGCGGGCTCGGACTCGCAGTGCTCGCCGTCGTCCTGCGCCGCCTCGGCACCGCTCGACCAGAGGACAACGCGCTGCTGCTGTTCGGAGCGGCGCTGCTGCTGGCGACGCCCGTCCAGCCGTGGTACGGCCTGCCGCTCGCCGCGCTGGCCGCTCTCGCGGTGCGCCCGGCCTGGTTGGCGGTCCCGGCCGCGGCCTACCCGGCCTTCTTCGCGGTGGTGCCCGACGGACCCTCATCGGAGGCGCAGCAGATCGGCAGCGCCGCCTTCGCGGCCGCCCTGCTCCTGGTCCTGGTGGCCCGACAGGTCGGGCACAGGCCGAAGGCCCAGGCAGTCGAGCTGCCTGGGCCTCCGGTCGTGAAGGGGGGTGGGACTACTTCGGGAGCTCCAGGGTGATCTCCGCGATGCCGACCGTGAAGAACTCCTTCAGCGCGGTCGAGCCGAACGTCTTGTTCAGCAGGTCGGCCGCAGCCTTGGTGAGGCTGACGGTCGTGCCCTCGAGGACAGCGGTGCCCGCACCGGCGTTGACCATCAGCGGGTTGACGGTGCTGCCGTCCAGGAAGAACAGCGGCGCGCTCTCGACGGCCACCTTGTCATCGACGGTGACCTTGCCGGTCAGCATGCTCTTCTCCGGGTCGACGACGAAGTCGGTGAGCTCGACGACCTTGCCGCCGCCGGTGAGCGACAGACCAGAGCCGTTGTGCACGATCATGCCCTGCACGAACGGGTCGACGCCGGACTTCGGGTCGAAGTAGGTCACGTTGCCACCGGTGATCGGGAAGGCGATCTTCGCGCCGTTCAGCGTGGCGCCACCGACGACGCCGGGCTCGAGCTTCAGCGAGGTCAGGCCGGCGAGGAAGCTCGGGTCGAGCGTCACGGCGGTCTGCTTGCCGCTCAGGCTGTCGATCGCCGCGGCGGGGCTCGGCTCGGCGGAGGGGGCGGAGGGGGCGGCGCCGGTGCCCTCTTCCTCGACGGTGTCGGTGGCGCAGGCCGAGAGGGTGATCGCGAGGCCGGCGGCCAGAGCGAGCACGGTGGACTTCTTGTTCCGGGAGAGCATGGGGCTCCTTTCAGGGTGCGGGGAGGTCCCGCACGCTTTGTCGTTCCTGCCAGATGCTTCGCGCCAGGATCCCTTGCGGTTCGCCCGCCGGCCGTGATCGCGGCCACAACCGTCGGACTGTGATCTTGTTGTGACGCCGCTGTGACCTCGCCCCAAAGCGTCATGCTTGTGTCACCCTGCCGGGATCGAACCTCTGGCAGGCTCGGAGCGAACCTGGGAGGGCCGCACCCGCGTCCACCCGCCCGAAACGGATGGTCATGCCGCTTCCCACCGATCCGCGCAGCTGGCGCAGCCCACTGCGGGGCCCGTGGCTGACGTCGGTCTTCGCCGTCGTGCTGCTGGTCGGCCTGCCGCTGATGATCGTGACCGGCCTGCTGTCCTACGCGGCGTACGACCCCGCTCTCGGGGGGAGCAACGACCAGACACCGGAGGCGGGCCTGCTCGCCTCCTACATCTGGTTCGACTGGTTCACCTCGCCGAGCTGGCTCTACCGCCTCAACCAGGGCACGCATGTGCTGCTGGGCCTCGCGCTCATCCCGCTCGTTCTCGCCAAGCTGTGGTCGGTCGCGCCCAAGCTGTTCGAGTGGCCGCCGGTGTCGTCGGTCGCGCAGGCGCTGGAGCGGTTGAGCATCCTGCTGCTCGTCGGCAGCATCCTGTTCCTGCTGCTCACCGGCGTGATGAACATCCAGTACGACTACGCGTGGGGCTTCTCCTTCTACACCGGCCACTTCTACGCCGCGTGGGTGTTCATCGCGGCCTTCGCGACGCATGTGGCGCTCAAGCTGCCGGCGATGATCCGCGCCCTGCGCAGCCGGTCGCTCGTCGAAGAGCTGCGCACCTCCACCGCCGACACCGTCGCCGAGCCGATGGACCCCGACCACCTGGTCTCCCCCGACCCGGCCGAGGCCACCGTCTCCCGCCGGGGCGCGCTCGCCCTGGTCGGTGGCTCGTCGCTGACGCTGCTGGCCCTGTCGGTCGGGCAGAGCGTCGACCCGCTGCGCCCGACCGCGCTGCTGTCACCGCGCGGGCGGTCCTACGGCGACGGCCCGAACGACTTCCAGATCAACACGACCTTCGCCGAGATCGGCATCGACCCGACCCAGACCGGATCGTCGTGGCGCCTGCGGCTGCTCGGCCCGGACGGGCAGACCCGGGTGCTGCGCCGCGAGGAGCTGCTCACGATGGCGATGGTCACCGAGGAGCTTCCGATCGCCTGCGTGGAGGGCTGGTCGACCTCCCAGCTGTGGACCGGGGTGCAGCTGCGGGAGTTAGCTGCGCTGGTCGGCGGGGTCGACGTCGAGTCGGTGTTCGTCGAGTCGATGCAGCAGGGCGGTGCCTTCTCGACGATGTCCCTGACCGGTAAGCAGATCCGGGCTGACAAGTCGCTGCTGGCGTTGAAGGTCAACGGCGTCGACCTGTCGCTGGACCACGGCTTCCCGGCCCGAATGATCATCCCGGCGGCGCCGGGCGTCCGCAACACCAAGTGGGTCGAGACGTTGACCTTCGGGCGGGCGGCATGAGACGGCTGTACGGCGCGTCGCCGTGGCACCTGCTCGCGGTGCTGGCGGGCCTGCTGCTGTCCGCCTACGTCGTCAGCCGGCTGGCCGACAACCCCTCCCTGCTGCGCATCGCGGTCTGGTTCGTCGGAGCAGCGATCGTCTGGGACCTGGTCGCCGGACCGCTGATCGCACTGGTCGACCGGCTGCTGCGGCCGCTGCGGTCCCGGCCGCGCCGGGTGAGCCTGCTGAACCACGTGCGGGTGCCGGCCCTGCTGTCCGGGCTGCTGCTGGTCGTGTGGACGCCGGTGATCTTCCAGCGCTCCGAGCAGACCTTCCGGCTCAAGGCCGGGCTGACCCAGGACCCCTACCTCGAGCGCTGGCTGGCCATCAGCGCAGTGCTCGTCTTGCTGTCGGCAGTGGTGTACGCGCTACGGCTCGCGCGGGCGGGTCGCGCCGGCTGACCGACGCTGGGGGCTACGCCGCGTGACCGACCACTTGCCCTGCGCGGCTCGGCCGTTGCCCACCAGCCCTCGCCCCCTGTCTTGATCATCAGCACATCTCCGTCGGACGCGTCGGGTGTGTCGGACGTCGATCTCCTGATGACCTTCGACCGGGCCCAACTTTTTTCGTCCACAGGTCGTGGACGCCGGTCTGCGCAGGTCGGTGGCGGTGCGAACGGCAGCCGCCCGGGTCGGTCCACAGCGCCCGTGTCCACTGTCCACAGCGACAGGCCGTCGGCTCCACACCCTGTACACAGCCCTGTGCACAGGCCTTTTCGGCGACACGCCGACGTCGCCACCGAATGTCGCAGCTCGCTTGTAAACCTGTCACAGGACGGGCGACCGTCGGGCTGCCAGAGCCCGGGACGGTCGCGCGGAACTGAGGAGGCGGCGCATGTCCGAGCGGGTCGTGGAGCTGCCGTCGCAGAGCAGCCGGACCCCGTCGTCGCCGGAGTTCGAGCGCACCCCTCCGCAGGACATCCTCGCCGAGCAGTCGGTGCTCGGCGGCATGCTGCTGAGCAAGGACGCCATCGCCGACGTGGTCGAGGTGGTCCGGGCCACCGACTTCTACCGGCCGGCACACCAGACGATCTTCGACGTCGTGGTGGACCTCTACAGCAAGGGCGAGCCGGCTGACCCGATCACCGTGTCCGGGGAGCTCACCCGACTGGGCGAGATCGGGCGGATCGGCGGCGCGCCGTACCTGCACACGCTTCTGTCGAGCGTCCCGACCGCCGCCAACGCCGGCTTCTATGCGCGCATCGTCGCCGAGCAGGCCGTCCTGCGCCGCCTGGTCGAGGCCGGCACCCGGATCGTGCAGCTCGGCTACGGCGC
>JAHWJP010000149.1 GCA_019348355.1 Actinomycetota bacterium | reverse complement strand
TCGACCGGGTCGGCATCGCCAGTCAGGCCGACAAGTACCCCGCCCAGCTGTCGGGTGGCCAGCAGCAACGGGTGGCCATCGCCCGGGCGCTCGCGATGGATCCGAAGGTGATGCTGTTCGACGAGCCGACGTCCGCGCTCGACCCGGAGATGATCAACGAGGTGCTCGACGTGATGACCTCGCTCGCCACCGGGGGCATGACGATGGTCGTCGTCACCCACGAGATGGGGTTCGCGCGCCGGGCGGCCAACCGGGTCGTGTTCATGGACGAGGGCCGGATCGTCGAGCAGAGCACGCCGAAGGAGTTCTTCACTGCCCCGAAGAGCGACCGCGCCAAGGACTTCCTGTCAAAGATCCTCACCCACTAGGTCGGCATCGCCGCGAAAGAGGTACACGCACCATGCGAGCACTACGGATCACCACCCTGGCCGCCGCGGCGGCACTCACCCTGGCCGCCTGCGGAGGCGGCAGCGACGGCGGCGACGACACTGCTGCGCCGTCGACGTCGGAGAGCCCGGCGGCGTTCGCGGACGGCACGCGGATGAAAGAGCTCGCCGACGCGGGCAAGATCACTGTCGGGACGAAGTTCGACCAGCCGCTGTTCGGACTCAAGGGCCTGTCCGGGGAGCCGGAGGGCTTCGACGTCGAGGTGGCCCAGCTCATCGCGGCCAAGCTCGGCATCCCTGAGGACGGCATCGAGTACGTCGAGACAGTCTCGAGCAACCGCGAGCCCTTCCTGGAGCAGAAGCAGGTCGACATCGTCGTCGCCACCTACACCATCAACGACAAGCGCGACGAGGTCGTCGACTTCGCCGGGCCCTACTTCGTGGCCGGCCAGGACATCCTGGTGAAGGCCGACAACCCCGAGGGCATCGAGGGACCGGACGGCCTGGCCGGCAAGACGGTCTGCTCGGTCAGTGGCTCCACGCCCGCCGGCAACATCCAGCAGAACTACCCCGAAGCCAAACTCGTGCTCTTCGACACCTACACCAAGTGCAGGGACGCGCTGCGCGACGGTACCGACGGGGTGGTGGCGGTGACCACCGACAACGTCATCCTCTCCGGCTACGTCAGCGAGAGCCCGGACGACTTCGAGCTCGTCGGGAAGACCTTCCGGGACGAGCCCTACGGCATCGGCCTGCCCGAGGGCCAGGAGGAGTTCTGCCAGTTCATCAACGAAGTGCTCCAGGAGGCCGACGAGGACGGCACACTGCAGAAGGCCTTCGACGACACCGCAGGCAAGTTCATCGAGTCTGAGC
Source organism: Actinomycetota bacterium (assembly GCA_019348355.1). Lineage (GTDB taxonomy): Bacteria > Actinomycetota > Actinomycetes > Mycobacteriales > SCTD01 > SCTD01. Next base: position 4,938 of record JAHWJP010000149.1, on the reverse strand, counting down.
TCGAGCTGCCCGAGCCGCGCGGCTGCGACAGCTGACGACGACCCCCGGTCGTCACTGAGCCGTCAGGAGCAGAGGGTCCGTGGACGCCGTCCTCGACAACCTTGATGTCTTCGTCGACGGCTTCACCACCACCCTCACATTGACGATGCTGGCGGCGGTGGGGGCGCTCGTTCTGGGCACTCTCATCGCCGCTATGCGCGTCTGTCCGGCCCCGCCACTGCGCTGGGCCGGGGCCGGCTACGTGAACGCGGTGCGCAACACCCCCCTCACGGTCGTGTTCTTTCTCGCTGTCTTCGGGCTCCCGAAGGTCGGTGTGAGCACGACGTTCTTCCGCTTCGCCGTTGTCGCCCTGACGGTCTACACGGCGGCTTTCGTCGCCGAGGCGGTGCGTTCGGGCATCAACTCGGTCGCCTCCGGCCAGGCCGAGGCCTCGCGCTCGGTCGGGATGACGTTCAACCAGACGCTGACGCTGGTGGTGCTCCCGCAGGCCTTCCGTAACATCGTGCCTCCCTTGGCGAGCGTGTTCATCGCCCTGCTGAAGAACACCTCCATCGCCTCGGCGTTCGCGGTGGCCGACGCGACGCAGAACATGCAGGGCTTGATCAACGCCAACGGCTCGGCCGTCATCTGGATCCTCACGGCCACCGCCCTGGGCTACGTCGCGCTGGCGCTCGGCGCCGCATTCCTGTTCGGCCTGCTCGAGCGCAGCCTGACGGCGGCGCGATGAGCGACGTCGTGCTGTACGACGTCCAGGGCCCCAAAGCCCGCCGGCGGGTCCTTCTCTACAGCGTCGGTGCTGTGGTGGTCCTCCTGCTGCTCATCGCCCTCGCAGCCCGTCGGTTGGCCGAGAACGGTCAGTTCGAGGCCGATCTGTACCGCCCTTTCGTGGACGAGCCGCAGCTCTACGAGCGGCTGGGCGTCGGGCTACGCAACACCCTGAAGGCAGCCGGCTACGGACTCGTGCTTGCCGTGCTGCTCGGCGTAGTCCTCGCCTTCGGGCGGCTCTCCCGGCTGTGGTTGTTCCGACTCCCGGCCGTCGGCGTCATCGAGTTCTTCCGGGCGACGCCACTGCTGCTGCTCATCCTGTTCTTCTTCCTGGCCTTCCCGCTCGCCTTCGGCACCCGGCTCGAGCCGCTCACAGCGCTCGTGCTCGGGCTGACGCTCTACAACGGTGCCGTCATCGCCGAGATCATCCGGGCCGGCATCCTGTCGCTGCCCGGTGGCCAGTCCGAGGCGGCGATGGCGATCGGGCTGCGGCGCGGCCAGACGCTGCGGCTCGTGCTGCTGCCTCAGGCGGTACGCATCATGCTGCCTTCGCTGGTGAGCCAGCTCGTTGTCCTGCTCAAAGACACCTCACTCGGCTTCATCATCGGCTTCGAGGAGTTGCTCCGGATCGGTGGCCAGGTGGTGCAGGTGCTGGACAACCCCATCCAGCTCTACGTCGTCATCGCGCTCATCTACATCGCCATCAACCTCTCGCTCGGTCGCCTCGCAAGCTGGATCGAGAGCCGCCAGCGCCGGACGTTAGGCACGGCCTTGCCCGCGGAGCAGCCCGAGGGCGGGCTCGGGAAGGTCTAGAGCCGCACCGTAGGGTCGCGTCCGTGGCAGCGCAGGTGATCGCGGTCGTCGGCCCGACCGCCGCCGGCAAGAGCGAGCTCGCGGTGTCGCTGGCCCAGGCGCTCGGCGGGGAGGTCGTCAACGCCGACTCGATGCAGCTCTACCGCGGCATGGACATCGGGACCGCGAAGCTGAGCGAGTCGGAGCGGGGCGGCGTCGCCCACCATCTGCTGGATGTGTGGCCGGTGACGCGTACGGCCACCGCCGCCGACTACCAGGCGCTCTGCCGCGGCGTGGTCGATGATCTGTTGGCCTCAGGTCGTACGCCCGTTCTCGTCGGCGGATCCGGCCTCTACCTTCGGGCGGCCTTGGACACGCTGGACTTCCCGGGCACCGACCCGGAGCTGCGGGCGAAGCTGGAGGGCGAGCTCGACGCGGGCGGTTCACTCGCGCTGCACGCGCGCCTCGCCGAGCTGGACCCGCAGGCGGCCGCTCGGATGGAGCCCACCAACGGGCGCCGGGTGGTGCGGGCGCTCGAGGTCGTGACGATGACCGGCGCGATGCCCGGCGCGCTGACCTCCTACGAGGGGCACTACGCCACGACCTATCTCGGCGTCGACCGCCCAGACCTCGCCGAGCGGATCGCCGTGCGCGTCGAACGGATGTGGGAGCAGGGGCTGGTCGCCGAGGTGCGCGCGCTCGAGGATGAGGGACTGCGCGACGGCGTCACGGCGAGCCGGGCGCTGGGCTACGCCCAGGTGCTCGGTCTACTGGACGGCCGGTGGGACGAGGCGGAGGCAAAGGCGCTGACGGTCACGGCAACGCGCCGTTTCGCCCGTCGGCAGCGGGCCTGGTTCCGCCGCGATCCCCGGGTCCAGTGGCTCGATCCGGACCGACCGCTGCTCGGTGCGGCACTCGACATGACCAGGCATGACCCCGCAGGTTGACCATGGGCGAACCCGCGTGGCAGGAGGACAGTCGGTGCATGGCCCTTCCTGGCACCTCGGACGATCTCGACGCCCTTCGCCGCAGCATCGACGACCGGTCCCTGCACCTGCTCTACCAGCCGGAAGTGGATCTCGCGACCGGCACCATCGTCGCGATGGAGGCGCTGCTGCGCTGGCAGCACCCCGAACGCGGTTTGCTCGGGCCGGCGGAATTCCTGGAGCTGGCCGCGTCCGGTGGCGAGCTGAGCCGGATCGGTGACTGGGTGTTGCGTGAGGGCCTCGCCGAGGCCGTCCGCTGGCACGGGCTGCCCGGCCCGACCCGACGGCTGTGGCTCAACGTCGCGGCCCGTGAGCTCGCTGCTCCGAGCTTCGTCGAGCGGCTCGAGGGCCTGTTGCACGACAGCGGATTGCCGTCCGGCGCGATCGGCCTGGAGTTCGCCGAGTCCTGTGCTGCAGATCTCGGCCCGGCTGCGGGTCCGGTGCTCGCCGGGCTCCGGCAGGCCGGGGTGGCACTGGCGGTCGACAACTTCAGCAGCTGGTACGTCCCACCGTCGGGGTGATCGAGGCGTTGCCGGTCGACGTGGTCAAGCTGTGCCAGCGGTACGTACGGGGGATGGGCACGCTGGAGGGGGAGCGGATTGTCGCGACCGTCGTCACGCAGGCCCATGCCAACGGGCTCACCGTCGTGGCAGAAGGCGTGGAGACCCTGGCCGAGGCGGAGCGGCTGACGGCGCTGGGCTGCGATCGCGGCCACGGCTGGTTCTACGGCAGTGCCCAGCGCGCCGACAAGGCCCGGTGGTTGTTGGAGCGGGGTACGGGTTGGCAGAGCGCCGGCATCCCGGTGCCTGCGGCCGTCGTGCCATCGGACGCAGTCGGCGGCACCGCGCCCGCCCGGCTCGACCTCACCGGACGGCTGCCCGGTCCACGAGCCGCCAGCGACCGGCTGGTCGACCGCTGAGCGAGGGCTCAGGTCGTACGCTTTTGAAATGCCTGCCGTGCTCCGCTTCCTGAAGGGGCACGGCACGGAGAACGACTTCGTGCTGCTGCCGGACCCCGAGGGGACGCTGGCGCTCACCCCCACGATGGTCCGGCGCCTGTGTGACCGCCACGCCGGGCTTGGCGCGGACGGGGTGCTGCGCATCGTGCCGTCGGCGCTCGACCCGGACGGTGCGCCGTACGCCGACCAGGCCCGCTTCTTCATGGACTACCGCAACGCCGACGGCTCGGTCGCAGAGATGTGCGGCAACGGCGTGCGCGTCTACGCCCGCTACCTCGTCGCCACCGGCCTGGCGCGCCCCGGCCGCCTTCGGCTCGCGACGCGCGGGGGGGTGCGGGAGGTGGACATCGAGCCGGGAAACGGGCTGGTGAGCGTCGACATGGGGCCAGCGGTGGTCGGCGAGCCGGTGGACGTCGACGGGGTGCAGGCGACCTTCGTCGACATGGGCAACCCGCACGCCGTCGTGTCGGTGGACTCGGTGGAGGCGCTGGGCTGGCTGTGGACGACACGCCTCGATCTCAACGTCGAGTACGTCGAGGACCGCGGTCCGGCCGCCATCGCCATGCGGGTGCACGAGCGTGGTGTGGGGGAGACCCGGTCGTGCGGGACCGGGGCGTGCGCCGCTGTGGTGGCGACGTCGCTGCGAACCGCGACCCCGCGGGGTACCGCGTTCGACGTGCAGGTGCCCGGTGGTGAGCTCGTCGTGACCTGGCGCGAGGACGGTCACGTCTTGCTGAGCGGGCCGGCAGTGCTGGTGGCCCAGGGCGTGGTCGACCGCGCCTGGCTGGACCACTGAGGATTATCCGTGGTCCTTTGGGCCCGGTCGTGCCACGCTGACGGGGATGACACGACCCGCGCCCGGCGCTGAGCAGCCGCATCCCCCGTCCCGCCTGTCCGGCGAGAGCGATGTACGCCTCGACGACGACCTGCTCGACTTCCACGAGATCGAGGGTGAAGGCTTCGATCTCGAGGCGAGGGCGGGTCTGCGCCGGGTCGCCGGCATCCGTACCGATCTCGAGGACGTCTCCGAGGTCGAGTACCGCGCGCTGCGACTCGAACGCGTCGTGCTCATGGGCGTGTACGGCTATGGCGACGCCATCGGTGCGCAGAACTCGCTGACCGAACTCCAGGCGCTGGCCGAGACGGCTGGCTGCGAGGTGCTCGAGGGGCTGGCGCAGCGGCGCGAGAAGCCTGATCCGAAGACCTACGTCGGCTCCGGGAAGGCGAAGCAGGTGCGGGACGCGGTCCTGGCGTCCGGTGCCGACACGGTTATCTGCGACGGCGAGTTGACACCCGGGCAGCTGCGGGCCCTCGAGGAGATCGTGAAGGTCAAGGTGATCGACCGGACCTGGTTGATCCTGGACATCTTCGCCCAGCACGCGACCTCGCGGGAGGGCAAGGCGCAGGTGGAGTTGGCGCAGCTCACCTACATGCTGC
>JAHWJP010000038.1:4592-20860 GCA_019348355.1 Actinomycetota bacterium | reverse complement strand
GGAGGGGGCTGCTGCCACGGACCAGGCTGCTGCCACGGACCAGGCTGCTGCCACGGACCAGGCTGCTGCCACGAACCAGGCTGCTGCCACGGACCGGGCTGCCACGGACCGGGCGGCTGCCAGGGACCCGCCGGCGCCCAGGCATCCACCGACGGGCGGCGGCGGCTCATGACCAACGCCGTGATGCCAGCGGTCACGACGACGCTGACCACCCACCCGAAGACCGCCACACCGACGAGGAACGGGTCTGGGCCGGCGAAGGGATCAGGGAATCCCTCGAAGGGGTCGATCTCCGCCTCGTCAAGGGCGCTGGGACGGGGCCCGAACTCCGCCCGCAGCTGCGCCGCCGTGAAGCTCACACTCGGCGGCAGGCTCTGCGGTGCCCAGTCGACGGTGTTGGTGGAGATGACGTCTACCGCCAGGACCCGACCGTCGAGGTGGTTCCAGATGACCTCGACGATCCGGCCGGCCTCCTGCGCGTACGTTTCCTGGTCCTGGCTGTCGCTTTCGAAGTCGACCAGCACCCGCACGCCGTCACCGCGCGCAGCCGGAATGACCTCGGTGTAGGCCTCGTCGAAGCCGGCGTCGACCAGCCGCCCGTCGATCTCGAAGATGTCGTCGGCGTACGCGGCCGGCGCCGCACCGAGCAGCACCACCATCAGCAGCGCGGCGACCGCACCGCAGCGCCGGGTCGTCATCCGACCGGGGCGGTTGCGCTGCTGTCCGTCCGGCTGCGGGCCCGCTTCACATACGCCACCGTAAGCGCCACGGCGGCGATCGTCAGCGGCCAGCCCATGAGCAGCCGGGCGCCCGCGAGAAGCCCGGGCCGATCCATCACGTAGAGGATGCCCTGGACGACCGCCCGGGACGCGAACACGAGCGACCAGCCCACTGAGGCATAGGCGAAGATGCGCCGCAACCGGGGGTCCTCCCGCCACCGCTTGTCCAGCCCGTCGACAGCCGCGTAGATGGCGCCGACGATCGGCCGGCCGATCAGGGCGGAGCCGAGGAAGGCCGCGCCGTACGCGATGTTGATGTAGATGCCCGGAAGGAAGAAGCCGCGCGCCTCGCCGGAGCGGGCCGCGAAGAACACCGCGATGGCGAGGCCGAAGAATCCTGAGATCGCCTGCTGCAGGGTTTCCTTGCGCACCAGGCGCAGCACGATGATGGCGACGCCGGTGACGACCGCGCCGATGAGCGCGGCTCGAAGGGCCGCGTCGCGGGCGGCGAAGGCCTGCACCACCGAGTTGACGAAGACGAAGACGACGGCCGGCAGGCCGCTGTCGACGAGCCCGCGCTTGCCGCCGAGCGCCTCGATCAGGGCCGGCTTGGCTGCGGGCTCGCCGGAGACGGTGGTGGGTGTGTCAGGCAACGGTCGGCCGCAGCTCATACGCGGCGTTGTAGATGGTCGGGCGCCCCTCGTGGGCGGTCAGGCGACCGCGGGCGACCAGTGACCGGCCGCACTCGATCCCCCGGATGCGTCGCCGGCCCAGCCAGATGAGGGTGACGGTGCCGGTCCCGTCGTAGAGCTCGGCTTCCAGCGTCGGGACACCGGCGCGCGGCCGCAACGTCACCGTGCGCAGCGTGCCCGCCACGCACACCGGCTCGCCGCGCGAGCACGACGTGACCGCGGTCGCCCCGGCTGACTCGAGCTCGTCCCGCAGCTCGCGGCTGGCCACCTCGTCGTCGCCTTCGGTGAACCGGGCGACCGCCCGGCGCAAGAGTCCTGCCACCCCTACAGCGTACGTGGGTCAGCGCCGTTCGGTGATCTCCGGCCCGCGCTCGGGGAGCTCGAGCGACGGGGCTTCGCCGGGGGCGGCCGGCTGCTCGGGCGCCGCCTGCTCGGTGACCTCGCGCGGCAGCCGCAGCGGCAGCGGGCTGCGTACGGCCATCGCCTCGGTCCCGCGGTGGATCACGACGTCCTTGAGCGCCACCTCCAGCTCCGCTGCCTGCGCGCGATCAGTCGCGGCCGGCCCGACGACCAGGGCCCGCAGGAACCAACGCGGTCCGTCCACGCCGATGAACCGAGCGGCTGTCATGGTCGCCGGCTGACCGGAGGCTCCGCTCGGGATGTCGGCGTGCAGCTCGATGCCGTACGGCCCATCGGCCTCGTCCGCCCGCCCGCCCCCTGCGTGCAGGGCCGCCGCCATCTCCTCGCGGACCTCCGTCCAGATCCCGCCGGTGCGGGGAGCCGCGAAGACGTTGACCTGCATGGAGCTTGCCCCTCTCACGAGGGTCGCGGCGATGATGTTGCCGGTGGGGTCGACGTCGACGCGCACCTCGGTGTCGGGAGGCACCGGGACACGCAGCCCACCGAGGTCGAGCCGGCGGACCTCGTCCTCGGGAGCATCGGCGGCGTCCCACGGCCCCTTCGGCCGGAAGGTCACCGGAGCCGCGTCCTCGGCCTCCTCCGCCTCCAGCTCGGTGTCTTCCTCGTCCGGCCCCTCGTGGTTCTTACGACGTCCGAACACGCATGGCCTCCCGCTCGTCGGCGCTGCTGCTGCCCACGGCCCATCCCCCGGTGGAGCCGTGGCCGGCCGTTCCACGCGACGAGACCGACAGCTCGCCGTCGGTCTCGCGCCACACGACCTGCTCGACCCGCTGGACGACGAGCTGGGCGACCCGGTCCAGCCGGCGCAGGCGCAGCACCTCGCGCGGGTCGTGGTTGACGACGATCATCCGGATCTCCCCGCGATAGCCCGCGTCGATCGTCCCGGGGCTGTTGACGAGCCCGACGCCGTGGCGGGCGGCCAGTCCCGAGCGGGGATGCACGAAAGCGGCGTACCCCTCGGGCAGCGCGATCACCAGACCGGTGCCGAGCACCACCCGCTCGCCAGGCAGAACATCGGCGTCTTCGGTGGTGACCAGGTCGCAGCCGGCATCGCCAGGGTGGGCGTAGTTCGGCAGCGGCACCTCGGGATCCAGCCGGCGCACAACCACCTCCACCACCGGTCCATGCCTCCGTCCGTCCGCTGCGACGTTCACGCGTGGGTCGGGCAGACCCTACCCGCGCGGCCCTGACCGCCCCCCGCCGTACGGTCGGGGTGGGACGCGATCTGGAGGAGCTCGATGGTGGGCAGCAACGACGTTCAGGCCGTGACCAGCGGCCTGCCGGACTACGACGAGCGGCTGCTGGCCCCGCCCTGGGTCTGGCTGGGCGCACTCGCGGTCGCATTGATCGTCGCGGCCACGTTGCACGGCGGGGCGGGCGGGGCGCGGGCGGTCGTGCCGTACGCCGTCGTCCTGCCCGGAACCGTCGCAGCGCTGCTGAGCAGCTCCCGCGGCCGGGTGCGCGTCGCCGACGGCGTCCTGTCCGTGCCGGGCGCCCGCATACCGATCACCTCGCTCGGCGGGGTGACCCCGCTCGACAAGGAAGGCACGCGCCGGCTGAGAGGCCCGCTCGCCGAGCCGCGCGCGTTCCTCGCCACCCGGTCCTGGCTGACCTCGTCCGTGCGGGTGCAGATCGAGGACCCGGACGACGACACGCCGTACTGGCTCATCAGCACCCGCCGGCCGCAGGCCCTTGCCCAGGCGCTGCGGGGCCGGGGCTGAACGGACGTGTCCGCCGGTGTCAGGCGGGGCAGGGCGGGGTTCAGGCAGTCGAGACGACGACAGGAGCACGATGTCCGCGGTGGGCAAGTTCAGCTGGAAGATCCTGGGCGTGACGTCGGGGATTCTCGCGGCCAAGGTGAGCCGCTCGGTGGCCGAGAAGGTCTGGCTGAAGACCAAGGGCGGCGACCCGCCGCGCAACCCGGCCTCCTGGCAGACGACCTGGGGTGAGGCGGTCGGCTGGGCGGTCGCGACCGGGGTCGCGGCCGGGGTCGCCCGCCTGCTGGCCAGCCGCGGGATGGCGGGGGCCTGGCGCAGGACGACCGGGCATCTGCCGCCCGGCCTCGAAGATGTCGGTAACTGACCGGGGTCGCTGTCGACCTGGACATGCTGCTGAGCACCCGTCTGCGGCGCGGCCTCGTCGGCAGCGTGCTCGAGCGGCGCTCAGCCACCATCGTGTTCGAGGCGATCGACGCCGGCGTGTGGACCGTGGACATCTCCGGCGGCCGCGGACGGGTGCGGCGAGGGTCGGCGTCGCGGTCGACCGCGCAGGTGCGCAGCAGCGTCGAGGTCCTGGCCGGCGTCGTCTCGGGCCGCGACTCCGGGGTGCAGGCGTTCCTCGACGGCCGGCTCACGGTGCGCGGCGACCTGGCGCTCGCCCTTCAGCTCGACGGGCTGTTCGGCGAGGACGCCGACCGCTCCCTGGAATTGCCGCGCAGCCGTGAGGTCACCGCCATGGGCGTGCGCACGCTCTACCTCGAGGCGGGACCGTCCGACGGACCACCGGTCCTGCTCCTGCACGGCCTGGGCGCTACCAACGCCAGCATGCTGCCGGTGCTCGCCGACCTCGCCGTCGACCACCGGGTGCTGGCCCCCGACTCCCCCGGCTTCGGGGCGAGCGACGCACCGAAGGGGCCGTACAGCCCGGCCTGGTTCGCCGCCTGGGTCGAGGCGTTCCAGCGCGAGACCGGCAGCCGGGGCGCCGTCGTGGTGGGCAACAGCCTCGGCGGGCGCATCGCGCTGGAGTGCGGGCTCACCCACCCGGACTCCGTGCGCGCCCTGGTGCTGCTCACCCCGTCACCGGCCTTCCGCCGGCTCCGGCAGTACGTCCCGATGGTGCGCCTGCTGTCCCCCGAGCTGGCGCGACTGCCCCTGCCGCTGACCCACCGGCTGGTCGTCGAGGGCATCCGCGTCATGTTCAGCGACCCCGACCGGTTGCCACGCGCGTGGTACGACGCGGCCGCCGACGAAGCCGTGCGCGTCTTCCGGCTGCGTGGCCACCGGGTGGCCTTCTTCTCCTGCGCCCGGCAGATCTACCTCGACGAGGCGTACGGTCGGCACGGCTTCTGGCAGCGACTGCCCGGCCTGCTCCCGCCGGCGCTGTTCGTCTGGGGCGACCGCGACCGCCTGGTGCCGTCCTCCTTCGCGCGGCACGTCGCCGACTGCCTGCCGAGCGCCGGGCAGATCGTGCTGGAGGACTGCGGCCATGTACCGCAGTTCGAGCATCCCGCCGAGACGATGGCGATGGTGCGGGCGTTTATCGAGCAGCTGGCACCGGTCAGCTGACGCCGATCAGCTGGACCGCAGCTCGGCGATCAACGCCGCGCCGAGAGCACGGGTCTCGCGCCGGTTCAGGTCGGCGCCCGCCACCGCGCCGGCCAGGAACGGCGCCATCGTCGACAAGTTGCGGCCGAGCCGGCGGGCCACCCGCCGGCGCAGCTGCTGTCGAGCGGCGGCGCCGAGGACCACACCGAGTCCCAGCTTTTGCGACAGGTCGACGCCACGCTTGGCGGCCCAGGAGCCGACGTAGGCGGCGGCGACCTGCGGGGCGGGCGCGAGCGGCGCCCGGCCGTACAGCACGTGCAGCTCGGCGACGAGCTTGAGCTCCACCGCGACGACGGCGACGGTCTCGGCGGCCAGCTGAATTGGTGCGATCAACAGGGTGGGCGGTGCGGCGTGCTGCACCGCGGCCAGCGTCCCGCCGGCCGCACCGACGCCTGCGGTGGCTCGAGATGCCTGGCGCACCAGTGCCTCGGCGAGGGCGTCACCGGACAGACCCCCGTGATGCAGGCGCAGCGTGTCGAGGTCGCGCACCGGGATGTGCGGGGCGATGTCGGAGACCACGTCGGCCAGCCAGCGTCCCGACAGCGTCGCCCGGGCACCGGCGGCGCGGAAGCCCCCGGCGAGCAGGGCGGTGAGCTGGGCGAGCAGCCGACCCCGCTCGCGACTGTCGACCTGGTCACCGGAGAGCCGGCCGACGAGCTCACCGACCTCCTCGCGGCGCACCAGCTCGCCGCTCATCTGCTCTGGCCACCCATTCGCTCAGGCTCCCAGGTGTCAGGCGCACTCGCGGCAGGTGAGCCGGCCGCCCTTGTCGGAGGCAAGCTGGCTGCGGTGATGAACGAGAAAGCAGCTACCGCAGGTGAATTCATCGCTCTGCTTGGGCAGCACCCGGACGGTCAGCTCCTCCCCCGACAGGTCCGCGCCCGGCAGCTCGATCGCCTCGTTGAGGTCCGTCTCGTCGACGTCGACACTGCTCGCCTGCGCCTCGGCGCGGCGTGCCTTGAGCTCCTCGAGACTGTCCTCGGGCTCGTCGGCATCGGACCGCCGCGGCTGGTCGTAGTCCGTGGCCATGCTGGGCCCTCCTAGGTCTTTCATGCTCCGGCGCGTGGACAACGCGCGAACAAGCCGTCTTGTGCCCGCCGTGCCACACCACGAGATGGTGAGCGGTCGTCCGAGCGCCAGAGGGTATCGGTCCCCCGGCGCGGCGCAACCGCAGGCGTCCTGCGCGGTCGAGCGCCGGCTGTCAGGACGTCGCGTAGCCGCCGAACAGCAGTGCGCTGAGCTCGGCCACGAGCTCCCGGCGGGACACGGTCTGGTTCTCGAGCCACCAGTCGCCGGTGGACTGCACCATCCCGACGATGCCGTGCGCCCAGGCCGCTGCGCGGGCCGGCGGCACCCCGAGCTCCAGGGCGATGCCGTCGGCCAGCAGGTCGGCCAGCCGGCGGGTGAACGAGCGCACCTGCGAGTGCGCCAGCACCGCCTCGTCGGAGTGCAGCAGGAAGCGGTAGACCTCGGGTTCGGCCTCGATAGCCGACAGGTAGGCGTCGATCGTGCGCTCCACCCGGTCGCGCCGATCGGTGCCGGCCCCGAGCGCCGCACGCAGGTTGTCGAGCAGGCGTCCGGTGTAGCGGTCGGTCAGCGCGGCGTACAGGCCGCTCTTGTCGCCGAAGTGGCGGTACAGGATCGGCTTGGTGATGCCCGCCTCGCCGGCGATGCTCACCATCGAGGCCGCGGGGCCGTCCCGGCAGATGATGCGGTCGGCGGCGTCGAGCAGGGCTTCGCGCCGAGCCGCCCGGTCCGGCGCCGCCCCCTTCACAGTGGTGGCGGGCATGCCGACGGGCTCACGCGATCGCCCTCACGCGATCTGCTGGCCCGAGATCGCGCGGCTGATGATCAGCCGCTGGATCTCGCTGGTGCCCTCGAAGATCGTGTAGATCTTGGCGTCGCGGTGCCAGCGCTCGACCGGGTAGTCGCGCGTGTATCCGTTGCCACCGAGGATCTGGATCGCCTTCTCGGTGACGTCCACCGCGGTCTCGCCGGCGTACAGCTTGCTCATGGAGCCCTCTCCGGCGAGGAACGGCACGTTGTTCTTGCCCATCCAGGCCGCCCGCCAGACGAGCAGCCGGCTGGCGTCGACCTTCGTCTTCATGTCGGCGAGCATGAAAGCGATGCCCTGGTTCTGCACGATCGGCCGCCCGAACTGCTCACGGGTCTTGGCGTAGTCCAGCGCGTATTCATAGGCGGCGCGGGCGATGCCGACGGCCTGCGCGCCGACCGCCGGACGCGAGGACTCGAAGGTCGCCATCGCGGCCTGGCCGCCCTTTTGGCGGACGCTGGTCACCTGCTCGCCCCGGTCGAGGGCGACCTGGCGCTCGCGGGCGCGGGCGAGACGCTCGTCGAGCCGGGCCTTGCCGCCGAGCAGCGCCGAGCCCGGCAGGCGCAGGTCGGTCAGCACGACCTCGCTGGTGTGGCTGGCGCGGATGCCGTGCTTGCGGAACTTCTGGCCCTGCGCGAGCCCCTTGCCCTTGAACTCCGGCCCGACCACGAAGGACGCCTGGCCGCGGGCTCTGAGTTCCGGGGCGACGGCGGCCACCACGACGTGCACGTCCGCGATGCCGCCGTTGGTGATCCAGGTCTTGACGCCGTTGAGGACCCACTCGCCGGTCGCCTCGTCGTACACCGCCCTGGTTTTCATGCTGCTGACGTCAGAGCCGGCGCCCGGCTCGGACACCGCGAGGGCCGCCAGGTGCACGTCGTCCTGGCTGCCGAAGCACTGCGGCACCCACTCGCCGATCTGCTCGAGGGTGCCGCTGGACAGGAGGCCCGCGACACCGAGCGTCGTGCCGACGAGCGACAGGCCGATGCCCGCGTCACCCCAGAACAGCTCCTCCATCGTGATCGGCAGGCTGATCCCGCTCTCGTCCTCCCAGGCGGAGGCGAAGAAGTCGAGGGAGTAGATGCCTGCCTTCGCTGCCTCCTGGATGACCGGCCAGGGGGTCTCTTCCCGCTCGTCCCACTCCGCCGCCGCCGGGCGGATGACATCGGTGGCGAACTCGTGCAGCCATTTGCGCAGGGTGATCTGGTCCTCGTCGAGCTCGAGGCTGAAGCCGGGCATGCACGCTCCCTGACAGGTTACCGGTGGTAACAGCGAGTCGCCAGGCTGCCCGTCCCGGTGGGCGCTGTCAACACGCCGATGGAGCCCCACCCACGGGCGGCCGTACGGATCGCAGTGCCAGACTCGGGTGATGGCTTCCGTGAGCTACGCCGAGATCACCGTGCACGGCCATGCCGTCAGTTACGCCGAGTCAGGTGTCGAGTCCGGCGGACCCGTGGTGGTGCTGGTGCACGGGATCGCCTCGCAGGCAACGCACTGGCAGGCGGTGATGACGCGACTCGGGGAGAGCTGTCATGTCCTCGCCCCGGACCTGCTGGGCCACGGGCGCTCGGCCAAGCCGCGCGGCGACTACTCCCTCGGCGCGCACGCCTGCGGGATCCGTGACCTGCTGGCCGCCCTCGGCCACGACCGCATCAGCCTGGTCGGGCACTCACTCGGTGGCGGGATCGCGATGCAGTTCGCCTACCAGTTCCCCGAGCGGGTGGAGCGACTCGCCCTGATCAGCTCGGGCGGCCTGGGCAAGGAGGTCAGCGTCTTCCTGCGGGCCGCCACCCTGCCCGGCGCGGACCTGGTTCTGCCGCTGCTCACCGGCAGCTGGGTGCGCTGGACGGGAGCGCAGACGCGACGGCTGCTCGGCCGGGCCCGCGTCCCCGTCCCCACCGGCCTGCAGGAGTGCCTCGCCGGCTTCGGCTCGCTGTCCGACCGGGACAGCCGCGCCGCCTTCGTCCACACCGCCCGCAGCGTGCTGGACCCGGCCGGTCAGCGGGTCGACGCCCGCGACCGGCTCTACCTGGCGGCCGACCTGCCGCTGCTGGTGGTCTGGGGTCGCAAGGACGCGATCATCCCGATCGCGCACGGGGAGTCCTTGGCCGCGTCAGTGCCCAGCACCACGCTCGAGGTCTTCGAGCAGTCCGGCCACTTCCCCCACCTCACCGAACCCGACCGGCTCGCCGAGGTCCTCGCCCGGTGGGTGCAGGCCACCCCTGCCGTGCAGATGGACCCGGCGTCGCTGCACTCCCGGCTGAACCAGCCCACCGGCACCTGACCCCGAACGTCCTCGCCCCCCGCCCCCGCCCCCGCCCCCTCCCCCGTGATCTTCGTCATCTGGTGGGCGACACGCCGTCGCGGACCGCCAGATGACGAAGATCGGCGCGAGGGTGGGCGACGAGCAGGTCAGGCGGCGGTCTCGCGAGCGGTCTCCGATCGGGTGGGAAGTGGAGTGAGCCGCGGTTTGCGTAACGTGTCCGGACCGGACCGCAGTCGCGACCGGTCGCGACCCTCTGCCTGGGCGACTGCCCGCAGCACTTCGGCGCAGACGGCTGCTGCCGGTCTCACGTAGCAGTCAGCGGACGTGAACCGCCTTATTTCACAGCCAGTTTCAGCGATACGGGTCTGGCGCCGCCGTTCGGCGACGAAGACCTTCTTGTCGAGCCGCGCCTCGCGCCCGTCGTACTCCAGCACCACGCCGCGCAGGTGCAGATCTGCCCTGCCGATGTGGCCGTCCTCGTCGTAGGCATCCCACTGCGCCTCGGGCCGAGGCACACCGCCCAGCACCAGTCGCATACGGAAGCGACTCTCCATGAGCGACTCGCTGCGGGGTTCGAGGTGCGGCAGGATCTCGCGCGCCCGACACACGCCACGCAATCCGCCCGCGGCCTCGAGCGAGGCGAGAATCTGCTGCTGCGTCGCGGCCCCGGCACGAAGGACTGCATCCGCGACAGCGACAGCCTCAACGAGCGGCTCGCGCCGCGCGACGTCGACGACGGCCCGAGCGGCGGACACGACCAGCAGGCCTCCGACATCACACAGCTCGTCATCCGGAAGAGCCGCACTGTGTACGCCGACGCCGGGCCGCGCCTCGAGGTGCCGCCCGCGCTGGCCGGTCACATCCACAAGATCTCCCAGGACGTCGATCCCGAGCAGCCAGAGAGCGGCGCGATGGCTGAAGGCGGCGTCGGGCGGGAGCACGACTCGCAACGCGGCGACCCGTACCTGCGGTCCCGGCTCCACCCACGCCGGGGTGTAGGCGTCGTGGAAGACCTGCCACCAGCGGCCGGTCGCCAGCCACGTCCTCGCCCGCGCGATCGATCCGGCCCGCGACACCAGCTCACTCCAGCGCACCACCTCGATGTCCATGGAGCAAGCCTGCGCAGTGCGGGAACATCGGCGGAGCGGCTGTCCACATGTCCACAGGCAGCAGGGCGGGCCTTGCGCCGGCCAGCCCGTCCCGTCAGCCGCGATCTTCGTCAGATGGTGGCTTGCGACGGCGTGTCGGCCGCCAGATGACGAAGATCAGCGAGGGTTCTCAGCCGGGCAGCCAACTCGTCAGACGACCTGCTCGCCCTTGCCGACCACCACGATGCCGCTGTCGGTGACCGTGAACCCTCGCTCGCGGTCGCGGGCCGGGTCGACGCCGACCGAGGCGCCGGGCCAGACCACGACGTTCTTGTCCAGGATCGCGTTGCGCACGACCGCCCCCCGCCCCACGTCGACGTTGTGGAGCAGGACGCTGCCGGAGATCTCCGACCCGGAGTGCACCCGCACGCCCGGTGACACGACCGAGCGCCGGACGGTGCCGCCGGCGATGATCACGCCCTGGCTGACCAGCGAGTCGACGGCCTGCCCGACCCGGCCGCTCTCCTCGAACACGAACTTCGCCGGTGGCAGCGCAGGTGAGGTGGTGAGGATCGGCCACTGCCGGTTGTAGAGGTTGAACACCGGATGGATCGAGACCAGATCCATGTGCGCGTCGTAGTAGGAGTCGAGTGTCCCGACGTCGCGCCAGTAGCCACGGTCGCGGTCGGTCGCGCCCGGCACGTCGTTGTCGGAGAAGTCGTAGACCTCCGCCCCGCCGAGCGCGACCATTCGCGGGATGATGTCGCCGCCCATGTCGTGCACCGAGCCCTCGTCGCCGGCATCGAGCTTGACCGCCTCCAGCAGCGCCGAGGTGGAGAAGACGTAGTTGCCCATCGACGCGAACACCATCGACGGGTCGTCCGGCAGGCCCGGCGGGTCGTCCGGCTTCTCGAGGAACGCCTCGATCCGGCGACCGTCATCTGTCGAGATGACCCCGAAGCCGCGGGCCTGCTCGCGCGGGACCCGGATGCCGGCGACCGTCACCCCCGCACCGCTCTCGATGTGCTGCTCCACCATCTGGCGTGGGTCCATGCGATAGACGTGGTCGGCGCCGAACACCACGATGTGCTCGGGCTGCTCGTCGTAGACCAGGTTCAGGCTCTGGTGGATCGCGTCGGCCGAGCCGCGGAACCACTGCGGGCCCAGCCGTTGCTGCGCCGGCACCGGCGTCACGTAGTTGCCCAGCAGCGTCGACATCCGCCAGGTGGTGGTGATGTGCTGGTCGAGCGAGTGCGACTTGTACTGCGTCAACACGACGATGCGCAGATAACCGCCGTTGACCAGGTTGGACAGCACGAAGTCCACGAGCCGGTAAATCCCGCCGAACGGCACCGCCGGCTTGGCCCGGTCGGCGGTGAGCGGGGCCAGCCGCTTGCCCTCCCCACCGGCGAGCACGATCCCGAGGACCCGTGGCGATCGCATGGATCGACTATGTCCCACTACGGTGCGAGGCATGCGCATCGGCCTGCTCACCCGCGAGTGGCCGCCCGAGGTCTACGGCGGCGCCGGCGTCCACGTCGAATACCTCGTGCGCGAGCTGCGCCGACTCGCCGAGGTCGACGTGCACTCCCTCGGAGGTACGCGCGACGGCGCCACCGCGCACCGTCCCGACCCGCGGTTGGCCGACGCGAACCCCGCCCTGCGGGTGCTGTCCGCCGACCTGTCCATCGCCGCGGCGACCGGCGGCTGCGACGTCGTGCACTCCCACACCTGGTACGCCGACCTCGCCGGCCACCTGTCCGCGCTCCTGCACGGCATCCCGCACGTCGTGACGACCCACTCGCTGGAACCGGACCGGCCGTGGAAGGCCGAGCAGCTGGGTGGCGGATACGCGGTCTCGTCCTGGGCGGAGCGCGCCGCCGTGCTCGCCGCCGACGCCGTGATCGCCGTCAGCACCGGCATGGCGCATGACGTCATGGCCGCCTATCCCGAGCTCGACCCGGCCCGGCTGCACGTCATCCACAACGGCATCGACAGCGAGCAGTACGCACCGGTGACGGCGACCGACGTGCTGGAGCGGTACGGCGTGGACCCGGCCGAGCCGTACGCCCTGTTCGTCGGACGGATCACCCGGCAGAAGGGGCTGGCCCATCTGCTGCGTGCTGCGGCCGAGCTCCCCGGACAGCTGGTGCTGTGCGCCGGCGCCCCGGATACCGAGCAGATCGCCGCCGAGACCACCGCGCTGGTGACGGAGCTGCAGGCCTCCCGACCGGGAGTGGTGTGGATCTCCGAGATGCTACCGAAACCTGCTGTCGTGCAGCTGATGTCGCACGCCACCGTTCTTGTGTGCCCGTCGGTCTACGAGCCGCTCGGCATCGTCAACCTCGAGGCGATGGCCTGCGGGACAGCAGTCGTCGGCTCCGCCGTCGGAGGGATCCCCGAGGTGGTGCTCCAGGGGGCGACCGGGGTGCTCGTCGGCTACGACGAGGCCGACCCGCAGGCCTTCGAGGCCAACCTCGCCGCCGCGGTGGGCGAGTTGCTGAGCGATCCGGGCCTCGCGGCAACGCTGGGCCGGGCCGGCCGGGAGCGGGCGGTCGAGCTGTTCGGCTGGGACGCGATCGCGCGGCAGACCCTCGCGGTCTACGAGTCGGTCCTGGCCTGAACGAGACCCCAGCAGGCGGCCGCTCAGCTCATCGGGTCGGCGTCGGCGTCGAGCCGGGCCAGCAGGTCGTGCAGCGCGTCGAAGACACCCGGCGCAGCAGCGAGCACCATCGCGTGGCCCGGCTCCGCTTCGCGCAGGCCGCCGACCCGCGCGCCCGCCTCGGTGGCGATCAGCCCGCCCGCGGACAGGTCCCACGGCGAGAGGCCCTGCTCGTAGTAGGCATCGAGCCGACCGGCAGCCACCGAGCAGAGATCCAGCGCGCCGGCGCCGATCCGCCGGATGTCCCGGACCACCGGGAGCAGCTCGGGCAGCACCAGCGACTGGGCAGCCCGACGCTCGGCGTCATAGCCGAAGCCGGTGCCCACCAGAGTGAGTGACAGCTCGGTCACCGACGAGCAGTGCAGCGCGGTGCCGTTGAGAAAGGCGCCACCACCGCGTACGGCCGTGAACATCTCGTCGGCTGCGGCCTTGAAGACCGCCCCGGCCTGCGCCACCCCGTCGACCTCCACGCCGATCGAGACCGCCCAGTCGGGGATGCCGTAGAGGTAGTTGACGGTGCCGTCGATCGGGTCGATCACCCAGCGCACCCCGGTCGTGCCGTCGTCGGAGGCGCCCTCCTCCCCCAGGATGCCGTCCCCCGGCCGGGCGGCGCGGATGCCTTCGACGAGCAGCGCCTCGCTGGCGTGGTCGGCCGCGGTGACAACGTCGGTCGGGGTCGACTTGGTGTCGTGCTGGCCGAGACCGGCGTGCATCGACAGGGCCAGCTCACCGGCCCGCCTCGCCAGGTCGGTCGCGAGCTCGAGCAGGGCGAAGGGGTCAGCGGCGGTCACCGGGGCAGTGTCCCGCGCAGGCCGGACCGCCCGACGGGCGCTCCCCCCACGTACGCTAGAACGACGTTCGGTTTCTTTCCCATGGAGGCACAGTGGACCTGCGCCACAGCGAGCAGGACGAGCAGTTCCGGGCCGAGTTCCGGGCCTGGCTCGACGCCAACCTGCCGCAGGAGATGCGCGAGCCGGCCTTCTGGGCCGACCTCACCGACGACGAGGCGTTCGAGGCGCGGCGCAGCTGGGAGGCCGGGAAGGCCAGAGCTGGCTTCGCCGGCATCCAGTGGCCGACCGAGTACGGCGGGCGCGGCGGCACGCCGACGATGAAGGCCATCTACGACGAGGAGATGGCGCTGGCGAACGCGCCAGCGACCGTCAACGCCCTAGGGCTCGCCTTCCTCGGCCCGACGGTGATGGCGCTCGGCACCGAGCAGCAGAAGAAGAGCATCATCGCGCCGCTGCTGAACTGCGAGACCATCTGGTGCCAGGGCTTCTCCGAGCCCGGCGCCGGCTCGGATCTCGCGGCGCTGCAGATGCGGGCCGAGCCGCAGGGCGAGGACTACCTGCTCAACGGGCAGAAGATCTGGACGACCAACGCCATGCACGGCGACCGGATCTTCGTCCTGGCCCGCACCAGCCCGCCTGACGGCGGCAAGCGGCACGCCGGCATCTCGATGCTGCTCGTCGACATGCACCAGAGCGGCGTCGAGGCCCGGCCGCTCAAGCAGATGACCGGCGAGTCCGAGTTCGGCGAGGTGTTTTTCACCGATGCCACCTGCCCGAACAGTGAGGTGCTCGGCGGCGAGGGCAACGGCTGGGCGACCGCGATGCTGCTGCTGTCGTACGAGCGGGGCGCCAGCGCCATCGCCCAGTACACCGAGTACCACCGCCAGTGGGAGCAGGTGGTGGCCATCGCCCGCGAGCTCGACCGGGACGGCCGGCCCGCCTCGGCCGACCCCGTCCTGCGCCAGCAGCTGGCGGGCGCGCTCGTCGAGCTCGAATGCCTGAAGTACCACTCGTGGCACGTGCTCACGGCGACCGCGCAGGGCAAGGACCTCGGCTACGAGGCCTCGATGACCAAGATCATGTGGTCGGAGACGTTCCGCCGGGTGTCGGATGCCTACGAGGCGGTGCTCGGCACCGCCTTCCAGGTTCCCGGACTGAGCACGGGGCGCTCGCTGCGCGAGCTCACCGCACTGGCCATGTGGTCACGCTCCTGCACGATCTGGGGCGGCTCGCAGCAGGTCCAGCGCAACGTCGTCGCCGAGCGCGTGCTCGGCCTTCCCCGGTAGGAGTGCACGACCCATGCAGTTCCAGCTGACCGACGAGCAGCGCGCGCTACGGGACACCGTGCGTTCCTACCTGCGGGACCGCTTCGGCCCGAAGCAAGTCCGCGAGCTGTACGACGACGACCGCAGCGACGGGATCCCCCCGGCGCTCTGGCAGGCCCTCGGGGAGCAGGGCTGGCTGGCCGTGCTGGTGCCCGAGCAGTACGACGGGCTCGGCCTCGGCCTGCTCGACGCCGCCGTGCTGGCCCGCGAGATGGGCGCCGGCACCGTGCCCGGCCCGTGGCTCGGCACCGTCCTGGTCGCCGAAGCGCTGCGCCTCGCCGGCTCGGCCGACCAACAGGCGGCGCACCTGCCGCAGCTCGCGGCCGGAGAGGTCAAGGGCGCCGTCGCGCTGCTGAAGCCCGGGTCCTCCCCGACCCCGGCCGGCGCACCGGCGACGGCGCGCGACGGCCGGCTGTCCGGGCGGCTCGACTTCGTCGAGTATGCCTGCTCTGCAGATCTTCTCGTAGTCGCCTCCGACGACGGGCTCTTCCTGGTCGACCCGCGTGGCGCCGGGGTGACGTGCACCGCTCAGGAGGCTCTCGACCGCACCACCCGGCTCGGCTCGGTCACCCTCGACGGCGTCCCCGGCGAGAGGCTCGAGGGCTCGACCCCCGAGCTGGTGCAGGACCTGCTCGACCGCGCCGCCGTGCTCGTCGCGAACGACCTCGTCGGCATCGCCCGCAAGGCGCTGACCGACACGGTGGACTACGACAAGACCCGCGTGCAGTTCGGCCGGCCGGTCGGGTCCTTCCAGGCCGTCAAGCACGCGCTGGCCGACCTGCACGTCGGGGTGAGCTTCGCCGAGCACGCGGCGACCTACGCGGCGCACGCGGCCGACGTCGACGCCGCCGACCGGCAGCTCGCCGCCTCGGTCGCGAAGTCCAAGGCGGCCGACGTCTGCCGCGACGCCACCGGCGCGATGATCCAGTACCACGGCGGGATCGGCTACACCTGGGAGCACGACGCGCACTTCTCCTTCAAGCGCTCCAAGCGTCTCGAGCCGGCGTACGGCGACGCCGCCCAGCACCGCGAGCGCATCGCCGGGCTGGTCATCGACGCCGCGCCCGTGGCGTCCACGGGGTGAGCTCGGGCAGGGTTGCGCTCGTCACCGGCGGTGCGTCGGGCTTCGGCGCAGAGGTCGCGAGGCA
>JAHWJP010000038.1:0-4492 GCA_019348355.1 Actinomycetota bacterium | reverse complement strand
GGGTTGCGCTCGTCACCGGCGGTGCGTCGGGCTTCGGCGCAGAGGTCGCGAGGCAGCTGGTCGGCCGAGGCGACGCGGTGGTCTTGTGCGACATCGACGAGGCAGGTGGTCGGGCCGTCGCCGAGGAGCTCGGCGCCAGCTTCCTGCGCTGCGACGTCTCCTCTTACGACGAGGTGGTCGCGACGACCGCCGCCGCCGAGCAGGTCCACGGCGGGCTCGACCTGGTGTTCCTCAATGCCGGCGTCGCGACCGGCTGCGGCGTCGCTGACGACTTCGACCCGCTGGCGTACCGCCGAGCCATGGCAGTGAACCTCGACGGAGTGGTCTTCGGCGTGCACGCGGCGATCCCCGCGCTGCGCCGGCGCGGTGGCGGCACCGTCGTGGCGACGGCGTCGATGGCCGGTCTGACGTCCGCGCCCTTCGATCCCGTCTACAGCGCGAACAAGCACGCGGTCGTCGGGCTGGTCCGCTCCCTCGGCCCGGTCCTGCGGCCGTCGGGGATCCGGGTCAACGCGTTCTGTCCCGGGTTCGCCGAGACGGCCATCCTCACCGGTCTGCGCGAGATGTTGCTCGCCGCAGGGACTCCGATCATCGGTGTGGACGTCGCCGGCCGCTCGGTGCTGCAGATCCTCGACTCCCCGGAGACCGGCCAGGCCTTCCTGCTCCAGGCGGGACGCGAGCTCATGGTCTACCGCTTCCGCGGCATCCCGGGACCTCTCACCGAGTCCGGGGAGCCCGTCAGGTAGAACTCCTGCGTGCACGCCTGGCAGGTCCACTCCCTCGGCGAGCCGCGGGACGTGCTGAGCTGGGACGAGGTACAAGACCCCGAGGCGCACGCCGGCACCCTGCGGCTGCGGGTCGACGCGGTGGCGCTGAACTTCCCCGACGTCCTGCTGTGCCGGGGGCTCTACCAGGAGAAGCCACCGCTGCCCTTCACGCCCGGCCTGGAGGTGTGCGGCACCGTCCTCGACGGTCCGCGGTCCGGTGAACGCGTCCTCGCCGCCCCCGGGCTGCCCCGCGGCGGGCTGGCCGAGCAGGTCGTCGTCGCCGAGGCCGCGGCGCTCGCCGTCCCCGACGCGATGCCTGCGGCCACCGCGGCCAGCATGCTGATCACCTATCAGACGGGGTACGTCGGGCTGCACCGTCGGGCCGCCCTCCAGCCAGGCGAGACGCTGCTCGTCCACGCCGGCGCCGGCGGTGTCGGCAGTGCCGCGATCCAGCTCGGCAAGGCGGCTGGCGCGCGGGTGATCGCCACAGCCGGCGGCCCGGAGAAGGTCGAGGTCTGTCGGCGGCTCGGCGCCGACATCGCGATCGACTACGTCCTCGAGGATTTCGTGCCGGTCGTCAAGGACGTCACCGAGGGCCGCGGCGCCGACGTGATCTATGACTGCGTAGGGGGCGACGTCTTCGACAAGAGCCGCCGGTGCATCGCCTTCGAAGGACGGATCGTGGTCGTCGGCTTCACCGGGGGGCGGATCGCCGACGCCCCCACCAACCACGCGCTGGTCAAGAACTACTCCGTCGTCGGGCTGCACTGGGGGCTGTACCGCACACAGCAGCCCTCGGTCGTCCCCGACACCCACGCTGCGCTGATCTCCCTGTGGGAGCAGGGGCTGGTCGCCCCGCTCGTCGGCGCCGAGCTGTCACTGAGCGAGGCACCGGCCGCGCTCGCCCGGCTCGGCGACCGGGGCACGATCGGCAAGGTCGTCCTGCTGCCCGGCGGGAGCCCGATCTAGCGGTACTGCGCGGCCAGCCCGAGCACCTTCTGCACGTACCAGTCGGCGTGGTTGTAGGCGAAGATCGCGTCGTAGAGCCCGTCGGGGCCCCGGTTGGCGCCGAACCGGCACAGATAGGCCGCGGCCGACGGCACCGCGTCGTACGGACTCATGATGTCGGCCTGGCCGTCACCGTCACCGTCCACGCCGTACGCCGCCCAGGTGCTCGGCAGGAACTGCATCGGCCCGAGGGCGCCTGCGCTGGACGGACCGAGGTGCTGGCCGTGGCCGCTCTCGACCTGGCCGATGGCCGCGAGCACCGTCCAGGACAGCCCCTTGCAGTAGCGGGCCGAGTCGATGTAGAGGTCGCGGTAGTTGCGCGGCTTGCCCTTCGGCGCCTTTGCCACCTCAGGCCGCAGCACGTCGACGACCGCATCCGGCCCGAGCGCACCCTGGACCGCCTTCTTCAGCGCGCTGATGCTCGTCTGCGGTGCGCTGACGAGCACCGCGCTGGCCGGGACGACGCCGAGGGAACGCGCCTTGGTCGTGTCGGTGACGAGATCGACGCCCGGCAGCCCGAACGCCGCGAGCGCGCCGACCCGGCCGGGCACCTCGGCACTGCCCGCCATCGTGATCGGGCCCCCGAGCGTCAGCTGTCGGTCGCGCGCCAGGACGTACGTCGGGGCGACCTCACCGCGCGCGACGGCTCGCCACAGATCGTCGGACTGGGCTGTCTCCTGCGGCGTGAACGCCCGGAACGTCGAGGGATCGACGCCGAGCAGGCGGGCGTCCTGCCCCGCGACGCGTACCGTCCCGGCATCGAGGACGCTCAACGCCGAGAGGTTGGGCAGCGCGCCGAGCGCGGCGACCTGCTCCGGGCGAAGGGTGGCCGGCACGGTGACCAGCAGGTCCGGGGCGCGCAGCTCGGTCAGCGGCGCGACCTCGGGAGTGGGACCGGCGGGCGCCGGTAATGGTGGTGGTGGTGGGACGGGGGCGACGGCGTCGGGCAGCGGCGCGACCGGTGCCGCGGCCAGCCCGCCCACATCCAGCGCCCCGGACCGCATTGCGGCGGTGTCGGTGGCAGCGGAACCAGCCGGCTCGCGGGCAGCGGCGCCGAGGCCCGCCACCAGCGTCACAGCCAGTACGGAGGCCACCAGAGCCGGGGAAGGCGAGCGGAGCGCGCTGCCGAGCCGCACGCGCCGTCCCTGCCTCTCGGTCGATGTTGCCGTCCGCCCGGGCGGGCGGTGACACGATCGTGCCGTGCTGCTTATCAGATCGGGCCGTGCTGTGAGGGTGACCCGTCGCTGGAAAGGTTCAACGACGGCGCGACCGCGGTGGTGACGGTCGGGTTCGACGTCGCGGTGGTCGGTGCCGGGCCGGCCGGCGCCGCTGCCGCGCTCGCCGCCGCCCGGGCCGGTGCGCGGACCGTCCTGCTCGAGCGCGAGGCCGCGCTGCCGCGCTACAAGCGGTGCGGCGGAGGCATGATCGGCGCCGCCCAGGTCGCCGTTGCGGACGCGGGAGTCGACCTCGACGCCCTCATCCTCGACCGCGTCGGCCGGATCACCTTCAGCAGCAAGGGACAGGCGTCCTTCACCCGGCGTACCTCGCCTTTCCTGCCGATGGTCCTTCGTGCGCAGCTGGACGAGGCGCTGGTAGGCCTGGCACTTGATGCCGGCGTGGAGCTGCGGACCGGCGTGACGGTTCTGGCGTACGAGCCGGGTCCGGCCGGCGTCGTCCTGCGCACCCGCGACGGCTCGCTCACCGCGGGCGCCGTCGTCGGGGCCGACGGCTCGGGGAGCCGCGCTGGGGCCTACGTCGGTGTGCGCTGCGACCAGGTCGACCTCGGCATGGAGGCCGAGCTCCCGACACCGCCCGGCTCGGACTGGTCCGGCCATGTACGGCTCGACTGGGGGCCGGTCCCCGGGTCGTACGGCTGGGTCTTCCCGAAGGGCGACACCCTGACAGTCGGTGTGATCGGCGACCGGGTGCACGGTGCGGGCGTGCGCGCCTACTACCGCTCCTTCGTCGCCTCGCTCGGCCTCGACCCGACCACGGCAATCCACGACGGAGGACACCTGACCCGGGTACGGACGCCGGGCTCACCCCTCGTGCGCGACCGGGTGCTGGTCGCCGGCGATGCGGCCGGGCTGCTCGAACCCTGGACCCGGGAGGGCATCTCGTTCGCGCTTCGGTCCGGGGCGCTGGCCGGGACTGCGGCGGCTGGTGATCCCGCGGCCTACCCGGCGGCGGTGGAGCGTGCGCTCGGGTCGGAGATGGCCGCCGGGCGGCGGGTGCTCGCGGTGTTCGGCCGGCACCCGCGGCTCGTCCACGAGGTGATGCGCTCCACACCGGGCATGTGGGGGCTGTTCGTCCGCCTGGTCCGTGGCCAGACCTCACTCGACCGGCAGCTGGAGCGGCGCTCGATTCGCACCCTCGTATGCGCCCTCGGCGGTTGAAAGGGTGCGTGGTTGGTCACCGACCAGGAAGCTGTCGAGCACCGCGACTACATCAGGACTCTGGGAACGCACTACCAGGAGCACCTGGTGGACGCCACGTCACCCTGAACCCTCGGGCAGCCACAGGTAGGGGTTGTCGAGGTCGAGGCTCCAGCGGGTGTCGGTGTGCTGGAGCTGGTCGGCGGTCCGGTCGTGGTCGTCGGCGGGTTCGGTGTCGTCGGCGCGTAGTTCGAGGCCGGCGGGGTCGTCGAGTCAATGGTGGTCGTCGTCGTTCTCGGGTGGCGGGCTGCTCCGCCTGGGTGGTGGTCGGTCGGGGCGTGC
>JAHWJP010000148.1:3428-6316 GCA_019348355.1 Actinomycetota bacterium | reverse complement strand
TGTTCGGCGGCGGCCACCCGGTCACCGCGGTCGGCGACCCGTGCCAGGCGATCTACGCCTGGCGAGGCGCGTCGGTGTCGAACCTCGACGGCTTCCCGGTGCACTTCGCCTCGGCCGACGGCCGGGAAGCGGAGTCCTTCGACCTCGCGGTCAACCAGCGCTCCGGCGGCCGCCTGCTCTCGCTCGCCAACGCCGTTGCGGCCTCACTGCGGCTGCGCCACCGGGTGGTGGAGCTGACCGCCCCGCCGGCCAAGGCCGACCTGGGTGAGGTGGTCGTCGCCCTGCACACCACCTGGCTGCAGGAATGCGCGTGGGTCGCTGCCCGGCTGCGTGAGGCCATCGACTCCGGGACACCGGCCGGGGAGTGCGCGGTGCTCGTCCGGGCCCGCAGCGACTTCGGCGACCTCTACGCGGCGTTGACCGCTGCGGACATCCCGGTCGAGGTCGTCGGGCTCGGCGGACTCCTGTCGCTGCCGGAGGTCGCCGACGTCGTCGCGGTCCTCGAGGTGCTGGACGACCCGACCGCCAACGCCCCGCTGCTGCGGCTGCTCACCGGACCGCGCTGGCGGCTCGGGCCGCGTGACCTCGCCGTGCTCGGGCGACGGGCCAGAGATCTGCTGCGGGCCGACAGCGGCCCGGACAGCGAGGCCACCGGCGCGCTGGAGCAGGCCGTCGCCGGTGTCGA
The DNA here is from genome assembly GCA_019348355.1 of Actinomycetota bacterium. Lineage (GTDB taxonomy): Bacteria > Actinomycetota > Actinomycetes > Mycobacteriales > SCTD01 > SCTD01. The sequence goes on along the minus strand of JAHWJP010000148.1, from coordinate 5,631 downwards.
CACCTGCGACGTCGTCGCGCTCGCCGACGCCCTCGACCGGCCCGGACACGCGGGCTGGTCGCTCGAGGCGCTGCAGCGGGTCACCGAGCTTCAGGCGGAGTTGCGCGCCCTGCGGTCCTTTCGCGACGAGCCGCTGCTGGATCTCGTGCACCGCGTCGTCGAGACCACCGGTCTGGACGTCGAGCTGTCCGCCTCACCCGAGGCCGTCCAGGCCCGCCGGCGCGAGTCCCTGTCGGCCTTCCTCGACGTCATAGCAGGATTCTCCGACCTCGACGGGGAGAGCAGTCTGAGCTCGTTTCTCGCCTTCCTGCGCGCCGCCGAGGAGCACGAGCGCGGGCTCGATGCCATGACGCCCTCGGGCAGCGAAGCGGTACAGCTGCTCACCGCCCACCGCGCGAAGGGCCTCGAGTGGGACGTCGTGGCCTGCCCGGACCTCACCGCAAAGGTCTTCCCGACGACCACCCTGCGCGGCAACTGGACCTCGAGCGGCGCCGTGCTGCCCGGTCCGCTGCGGGGGGACGCGGTCGATCAGCCGGTGTTGGGCAGCTATGACAAGCAGGGGCTCGCCGATCACGTCCAGCAGTGCCGGGACCACCTCGAGCGCGAGGAGCGGCGACTGGGCTACGTCGCCTTCACCCGGGCCCGTTTCCTGCTGATCGGCAGCGGCCACTGGTGGGGCGCGACCCAGAAGAAGCCGAGGGGGCCGTCGGTGTTCCTGGAGGAGCTGCGCTCGCACGCCGAGGCGGGCGGCGGACAGGTCGAGCTGTGGGCGCCGAGGCCCGCGCAGGCCCGCAATCCCGCACTGGCCCAGCCGGCGCATCACCTGTGGCCGGCGCCCTACGACGAGCAGCCCCACGCGCGGCGACAGCAGGCGGCCGTTGGCGTCCTTTCCGACCTCGCCTCGCTCGAAGCCGGGCGGGGACTTCTGGCCGACGACGTGGCCGGTCTGAGCCGCGGGGAGCGCGAGCAGCTCGAGCGTTACGACCGCGAAGCAGCGCTGCTGCTGGCCGAGGAGCGCCACGCCCGGCGGGGTGTTCGGGACGTCGAGCTCCCGACGACGCTGACCGCCAGCCAGCTGCTGAGGCTGCAGGCCGACCCGGCGACCTTCGCGCGCGAGCTCGCCCGCCCGCTGCCACGTCGCCCGGTCGCGGCGGCCCGCCGTGGCACCCGCTTCCATGCCTGGGTGGAGACGTTGTTCGGCGAGCGCCCGCTGCTCGACCCGGACGAGCTGCCCGGGGCCGAGGACGAAGGCTTCGCCGACGACGCCGAGCTGCTCCGGCTGCAAGAGGCGTTCCTCGCCACGCCCTACGCGACGCGGGCGCCGCACCGGCTCGAGGCGCCGTTCGAGCTGCCCCTCGCCGGCCGCACCGTGCGCGGCCGCATCGACGCGGTCTACGACCTCGGCGACGGGCGTTGGGAGGTCGTCGACTGGAAGACCGGTGCGGAGAGCGCCGATCCGCTGCAGCTGGCCGTCTACCGGCTGGCATGGGCCCATCTCGTACGGGTCGATCCGCTCGCGGTCGACGCGGCCTTCCTCTACGTCAGCACCGGCGAAATCGAGCGCCACGGCGAGGGCCTGCCGGGAGAGCGGGAGCTCGCGCAGCTGCTGCGCGGCACCGTCGAGGTGGAGGCGCTGACGTTGCTGTGACACCCACTCGGGCAGGCTGATGCTCATGGCCGGGACACTGATCTTCGGATATCCCGGCGACGGCGGGTTCGGTGACCGGCTGCTCGACGCGGTGCTGCGGGGCGAGAAGACGGCGACGTCGTCGCTCGCGATCGAGTACCTGTCGGGTGAGCCACTGCCCCGCGCCGGCCGGCTGCTGGTCCTCCAGGACCACGCGGGCGGCGTGCACGGGGTCGTGGAGGTCACGCGTGTCACGATCATCCCCATGCACCTGGTCGGCGACGACATCGCGCACGACGAGGGTGAGGGCTTCGCCGACGCCGCGGCGTGGCGGCGGGCGCACGTGTCCTTCTGGACCGAGGTCACGTCCCTGATCCAGGCCGAGGCAGCAGACCCGAGTTGGTGTCTCCGCGACACCGAGCCGGTGGTCGTGCAGTGGTTCCGCCTGCTGACGCCGGTGACATGGTCGGGCGCGAACCACTAGTCAGTACAGGCTATGGCAGTCCGTCACGGAACGCGACAGGATGTGCCCATGGGGTGGCAGCTGGTCGCGGTGTTGAACGCGGTGATCGCCAC
>JAHWJP010000148.1:1234-3328 GCA_019348355.1 Actinomycetota bacterium | reverse complement strand
CTGGCCGCCGCGCGGGCGGCGGCCAGCGGGTGGCACATGGTCCTGATCGACGCGCTCGGGGCGACCGTCGGGATCATCTATCTCGGTCTTCGGCGCAGCTACAAGGCGCTGCTGAACACGCCGGCGATGTTCGACGACGCGGTCCGTGTCGCCGCGGAGCGGCAGCTGCGCGAGCTCGCGTTCACCGATCTGCTCACCGGCATCCCCAACCGCGCCGCCTATCAGCTGCACGCCGACCAGCTGGCTGGGGACGGCCGGCCGGTTGCCGTGCTGTTCGTCGATCTCGACGGGTTCAAGGCCATCAACGATCAGCACGGGCACGACGCGGGCGACCGGCTCCTGCGCGAGGTCGCGCAGCACCTGGCCGCCGCCGTGGGTAAGGGGGAAGCGGTCTTCCGGCTGGGCGGCGACGAGTTCGTGGTTGTCGCCGTCGGCTGTGAGGCGTCAGCCGCGCAGGCCCTGGTCGAGCGCATGAGGTGTGCCATCGCCCGGCCGGTCTCGGTCCGGGACGGGACCGTCGGCATCGCCGCGAGCATCGGTCTGGCCACAGGTCAGGCCGGGTCGGGCATCGATGTGTTGCTACGCCACGCCGACGCGGCGATGTACCGGGTGAAAGGGCTGGGTGGGCAGCTGGTCATCTCGCAGCGTGGCTCCGTCGACTCCTCGACGGCAGGTGCCGGCTACAACTGCCCGAGGTAGAAGCGGGTCCCCTGGTCGTCAGCGCACAACGCCTCCAGGCCGTACGAGCGGGCCTGCGGTTCGCCTGCGTCACCGCCGGCGGCCCGGACCTGCTCGAGGGCCGCCCCGAGGTCGTCGACCCGCCACATCGGCAACGTGGTGGCCCGGGGGTGTCCGCCCTGCAAGCCGGCCATCACGCCTTCGACCTGCCAGCCGTCCTCGACACCGCCTGGCGTGAAGCGCCAGCCCAGCACGGCGCCGTAGAACGCCCGGGCCCGCGCCGAGTCGACCACCTCAAAGGTCGTGTAGACGAGGTCGCCGTGGCCACCCGTGGCGGGCGGTTCGCTGCCGACACCGCCGGGTGGCTGATACAGCGCGAAGACCGTTCCCTGGTCGTCCGTGCAGTCCGCCATCAGGCCGTACGGTGCGCGGCTCGGCTCCCCCGCGCGGCCGCCGACCGCCCGTACCCTCTCGATCGCCGCCTCGATGTCTTCGACGGCATAGCTGCAGTGAAGCGTGCCGCGAGCGGCTCCGCCGTGCAGGCCCAGGTGCGGTGAGCGTCCGGTCACCTGCCGCCCCTGGCTGTCTGAGCCCGCCGTGACGGTCCAGGACAGGACTGTTTCGTAAAAGGCGAGCGCGCGGTCGAGGTCGGGCACCGACAGCCAGGCGTAACCCACGTCTGCGTGGCGGTAGGCCGTCGCGGGTCGCGTCTTCGCGGACGTCTCGGTCATGACAACTCCTGGGGGAAGGGCGAGCGCGCGTTCGAGGCGGGCACGCAAGCGTGTGGTGAAGGCCGGATCGGGGTCCAGGGAAGGGATGGGGAGGCGCAGCGCCTCCAGCGGGTCAGACACCGTCGTCTCCTGCCGGGAGGTCGGTGGTGGCGTAGGCACGGCGGAACGCGACCCGGGCGCGGACCAGCAGCGCCTCGGTGGCGTGCAGGGTGCGGTCGAGGACGTCGGCGACCTCGGGCACAGGCAGGTCGTCGAGGTAGCGCAGGGTCAGCGCGGCGCGGTGGTGCGGCCCGAGCAGGTCGAGCACCGCCTGGGCGCGCAGCGCATCCAGCTGTTCGCGCCACGGGTCGCTGACGGCAGCCGGTCCGGTGGGGTCGCTGGCGACGGCGCGCAGACCGCGCTCCTCCCGCGTCTCGCGACGCCAGTGGTCGACCAGCTTGTGCCGTGCGGTGCCGATCAGCCAGGGCAGCGACACCTCCGGCGGGTCCGCCCGGCACACCGCGGCGACGGCCGCGAGGAAGACCTCGCCCACCAGGTCCTCGGCGAGCTGCTGCTGGCGGCAGCGCGAGAGCAGGTAGCTGTACACGTGGGGGAGCGCCGTGTCGTACAGCTCGAGCAGCGCGGCGCGCCGGGGGTCACCGGCCTCCGCCGGTTGCTCGCTCACACCCCATCGTCGTACGGCAGC
>JAHWJP010000148.1:0-1134 GCA_019348355.1 Actinomycetota bacterium | reverse complement strand
ACAGGCCACCTGCCGTTCACCCCGCGTGCCAAGCGCTGCCTCAATAACACCCTGCGTGAGGCGCTGGCCCGCAGTGACCGGCACATCGGCGTCGAGCACGTCGCGCTCGGCCTCGCCGCCATGGCCGACGGCGTGATTCCGCAGGTCCTGCCGGTCGTCGGTGTCTCCGCAGCGCAGGTCCGGGCTGCTGTAAAGGACCGCTACCGCCAAGCGGGATGACAAATCAGAACTGCACCAGCAGCGCCCGGTGGTCCGAAACCGCGAGCTCGGGTGACTCGACGGCGAGAACGGGCGGCAGAGGACCAGATCCCAGCACGTGGTCGAGCTGGAGCTTGGGCTCCCACGCCGGATACGTCGCGACGCGCGCCAGCACCTGCCAGCCGGAGAGCAGGCGCGGGAACGGCGGTGGCATGTTCAGGTCACCGAGCAGGACGCGCGGTCCGGGCAGCCGAGCCAGGTCGGCCGTGAACGTCCGCAGCTGCACGCCGTTCCACACCGGTACGAACGACAGGTGCGTGGTGGCGACCGTCATGACCCCGATCGGCGTCTCGACGACGGCGGCCAGCCCGACGCGCGGCTCGTCCTCCAGCCAGACGACCTGCTTGCTGCCGGGCAGCACGATCGGCGAGCGAACCGACGCCGCCGACAGCCGGGTGACATGCCAGGACAGCACCGGCCAGCGGGAGACCAGGCCGATGCCGTACGACGCCTCCGTACCGTCATGGTCGTTCTCGGTCGCGGCCCGCCAGTCGAAGCCGGGGGTGCCGACAAGAGCCGGGACGAACTTCCAGTGCGCGGCGTCCATGGTGTCCGCGACCTGGGCGGTGAGGTCGGCGGAGTGCGAGCGCGGCTGACCGCGATCGACCTCCTGCAGTCCGACCACGTCGGCGCGTAGCTCCCGTACGGCGTCGGCGAGACAGCTCGGCGTGACCGACCGGTCGGACAGCGACATGCCGTTGAGCAGGTTCAGGGTCGCCAGGCGCACCCGGCGGACGCTAGCGGCTAGTGCAGGTCGCGGCGCTGGAACAGCACGACGCCGACCGTGACGAGGACCGATGTGGCCACGCCGAGGACCAGTCCACCGTGCAGGTTCGTCAGGAGCACCTCGCGACCGCTGTCGACGAAATTGCCCTG
>JAHWJP010000147.1 GCA_019348355.1 Actinomycetota bacterium | reverse complement strand
CCTCGAAGGTGATGCCCTCCGGCGCCGCGACGGGCACCGGGTGGCTGTAGCCGAGGGCGAACTCGAGGTCCGAGCCCTTGGCCGCCACGCGGTAGCCGACGCCGCGGATCTCCATCGCCTTGGCGTAGCCGTCCGTCACGCCGATGACCATGTTGGCCACCAGGCTCCGGGTCAGCCCGTGCAGGCTGCGGCTCTCGCGCTCGTCGTCGGGGCGGGCGACCGACAGCGTGCCGTCGTCGGACCGCTCGATCGTGATCGGCGTCGGAACCGTGTGTGACAGCGCGCCCTTGGGGCCCTGAACCGTCACCGACTGGCCGTCCAGGATGACATCCACACCGCTCGGGACAGGGATGGGCAGGCGACCGATACGAGACATGGCAGACCCCTTAGTAGACGTAGGCGAGGACTTCCCCACCTACGCCCTTCTTGTTGGCCTGGCGGTCGGTCAGCAGGCCGGACGACGTCGAGATGATCGCGACACCGAGCCCGCCGAGGACCTTGGGCAGCTGGCCGGCCTTGGCGTAGACGCGCAGGCCGGGCTTGGAGACCCGGCGCACACCGGCGATGGACCGCTCGCGGTTGGGGCCGTACTTGAGGTCGATGGAGAGGACCTTGCCCTTCTCGCCCTGTTCGGTCACCCAGCCGGCGATGTAGCCCTCCTGCTCGAGGATCTCGGCGATGTGCGTCTTGATCTTGCTGTGTGGCATGGAGACACGGTCGTGGTACGCCGAGTTGGCGTTGCGCACACGCGTCAGCATGTCGGCGATCGGGTCGGTCATGGTCATGGGCTGCTGCTCACTACATCGGTCATGGCGGTGGCCTTGTGGCCTTTCTCGTCCTGGTTTCCTTGCGGACCTGGAACGTGGGGGGGTTCGGGCGGGTCTACCAGGAGGACTTGGTGATTCCGGGCAGCTGCCCGGCGTGTGCCATCTCGCGGAAGCAGATGCGGCACAACCCGAACGTGCGGAAGACCGCGCGTGGCCGGCCGCACCGGTTGCAGCGGTGGTAGCCGCGTACGGCGAACTTGGGCTTCTTGTTCGCCTTCTCGACGAGCGCCTTCTTGGCCATCTCTAGCTCTCCTTGAACGGGAAGCCGAGCGCCCGCAGGAGCGCGCGACCCTCGTCGTCGTTGGCGGCCGTGGTGACGACCGTGATGTCCATGCCGCGGGTGCGGTCCACCTTGTCGATGTCGATCTCGTGGAACATCGACTGCTCGGTGAGCCCGAAGGTGTAGTTGCCGTTGCCGTCGAACTGCTTGGCCGACAGGCCACGGAAGTCGCGGATGCGCGGCAGCGCGATCGTGACAAGCCGGTCCAGGAACTCCCACATGCGGTCGCCGCGCAGCGTCACCTTGGCGCCGATCGGCATGCCTTCGCGCAGCTTGAACTGCGCGATGGACTTGGTCGCCTTGCGGATCTGCGGCTTCTGGCCGGTGATGGCCGTCAGGTCGCGCAGCGCACCGTCGATCAGCTTGGAGTCCTTGGCGGCGTCGCCGACGCCCATGTTGACGACGACCTTGACGACGCCCGGCACCTGCATCTGGTTGCTGAACGAGAACTGCTCGGTCAGCGCCGGCTTGATCTCGTCGCGGTAGCGCTGCTTGAGCCGCGGCGCCTCGCGGGTCTGGGTGGGTGCGGTCATCAGATGTCTCCGTCGCAGCGCTTGCAGACCCGGACGCTGTGGGTCTTGCCGTTGTCGTCCTCGTCACTGCGGCGGTGACCGATGCGGGTCGCCTTTCCGCAGCCGGGACAGATGACCTGCACGTTGGACACGTGCACCGGCGCCTCGGTCGTGACGATGCCGCCCTGTTGGGAGCCGCGCGCCGACTGGGTCACCTTGGTGTGCTTCTTGACCCGGTTGGCGCCCTCGACGAGGACCCGCGAGGTGTCCGGGTCGGCGGCGATCACCCGCCCGGTCACGCCTCGGTCCTTGCCGGAGCGCACCAGGACGGTGTCGCCCTTCTTCACGAACAATCCAGCCATGACTACAGCACCTCCGGCGCGAGTGAGATGATCTTCATGAAGCGCTTGTCGCGCAGCTCCCGGCCGACCGGACCGAAGATGCGGGTGCCCCGCGGGTCCCCGCCGTCCTTGAGCAGCACGGCGGCGTTCTCGTCGAAACGGATGTAGGAGCCGTCCGGACGGCGGCGCTCCTTGACGGTACGGACGATGACCGCCTTGACGACATCGCCCTTCTTGACGCCGGCGCCCGGCAGGGCGTCCTTCACGGTGCCCACGATGATGTCGCCGATGCCGGCGTAACGCCGACCGGAGCCGCCGAGCACACGGATGCACAAGATCTCCTTGGCGCCCGTGTTGTCGGCGACGCGCAGTCGCGACTCCTGCTGAATCACTTGGCCTTCTCCAGAACTTCGACGACGCGCCAGCGCTTGGTGGCCGACAGCGGGCGGGTCTCCATGAGCAGGACCCGGTCGCCGACACCGCAGCCGTTCAGCTCGTCGTGCGCCTTGAGCTTGTTGGTGCGGCGCAGCGTCTTCTTGTACAGCGGGTGCTGCACCCGGTCCTCGACGGCGACCACGACGGTCTTGTCCATCTTGTCGCTGACGACCAGGCCCTCACGGGTCTTGCGGAAGTTCCTGCTGTCGTCGGCAACGTCCCTACCGGCGGTGACGCTGGTGGTCTCGGTCATCCCTGACGCTGTCCCTTCTGAGGCTGTTCCGGTGGGCTCGCTCATGCGACGTCACCCTCGGACGCGGTCTCCCGGACGATGCCGAGCTCGCGCTCGCGCATGACCGTGTAGATCCGCGCGATGTCACGCCGCACATCGTGCAGGCGCCGGTTGTTGTCGAGTTGGCCGGTGGCGACCTGGAAGCGCAGGTTGAACAGCTCCTCCTTGGACTCGCCGAGTCGGGAGACGAGCTCCTCGTCGGCCAGGTCGCGGATCTCCGCAGCAGTGGTCTCGGCCATCAGTCCTTCACCTCCCGGGTGACGAAGCGGCACTTCATCGGCAGCTTGTGCATGGCCCGGCGCATCGCCTCGCGGGCCAGCGGCTCCTCCGGTCCGGCCAGCTCGAACAGGATGCGTCCCGGCTTGATGTTCGCGACCCACCACTCCGGCGAGCCCTTGCCCGAGCCCATGCGGGTCTCGGCCGGCTTCTTGGTGAGCGGGCGGTCCGGGAAGACGTTGATCCACACCTTGCCGCCACGGCGGATGTGCCGGGTCATCGCGATCCGGGCCGACTCGATCTGCCGGTTGGTGAGGTAGGCGGACTCGAGAGCCTGGATGCCGTATTCACCGAAGGCCAGCGTGGTGCCACCCTTGGCCGCTCCGGTGCGGTTGGGGTGGTGCTGCTTGCGGTGCTTGACCCTGCGGGGGATCAGCATGCTCAGGCCTCCTGGTCCGGCTCGGCCGTCTCGGCGGCGGCAGCGGGCTGGGTCGGGTTGTTCGCCGGGGCTGGCTCGCCCTTCGTGGCGACATCCGGCGTCTCGCCGGACGGGTTGGCACCGGCGCTCTCCGGACGGCCGCCGGAGCGGACCTCCGAGGGCTCCTCGCGCTCCGCGCCGGTGCGACTCGGGTCCGTGGTCGCACCGGAGGCCGCCTGCGGCGCCGACTCGGCCAGCGGGACCGCCGGCGTGTCGGCGACGTCGGCGGTGCGCTCGACAGGGGCGTTGGCCAGCTCCGGCTCGGCGGTGGGCAGGACGAAGCCGCCGTCGGTCTGGTCCGAGGCCTGACGGCCGGCTTCGGTGCCGCCGGCGGTGGTGCCGGTGGAGCCGGACCGCGGGCCGCGGCGGGCCGGACGGTCCCGCCGCTGCTGGCGCTGCTCGGCCTCCTGCTGCTCGCGCTCGACGCGGCTCTGGACGACGTCGCCCTTGTAGATCCAGACCTTCACGCCGATGCGGCCGAAGGTGGTCTTGGCCTCGTAGATGCCGTAGTCGATGTTGGCGCGCAGCGTGTGCAGCGGCACCCGGCCCTCGCGGTAGAACTCCGAGCGGCTCATCTCCGCGCCGCCGAGGCGACCGGCGCACTGCACCCGGATGCCCTTGACGCCGGGGCTCTTCATCGCCGACTGCATCGACTTGCGCATGGCGCGGCGGAAGCTCACCCGGCTCGAGAGCTGCTCGGCCACGCCCTGCGCGACGAGCTGCGCATCGGACTCGGGGTTCTTCACCTCGAGGATGTTGAGCTGCACCTGCTTGCTGGTCAGCTTCTCGAGGTCGCCGCGGATGCGGTCGGCCTCGGCGCCGCGGCGGCCGATGACGATGCCGGGGCGCGCGGTGTGGATGTCGACGCGGACACGGTCACGGGTGCGCTCGATCTCGACCTTCGAGATGCCGGCGCGCTCCATGCCCTTGCCCATCATGCGGCGGATCGCGACGTCCTCCTTGACGTACTCCGCGTAGTTCTTGTCTGCGTACCAGCGCGAGACCCAGTCGGTGGTGATCCCGAGCCGGAACCCGTGCGGGTTGACCTTCTGACCCACTAGCGGGCACCTGCCTTCTTCGTCGTTGCCTTCGTGGTCGCTACTGCCGCCGGTCGTGAGCGGGCGTCGTCCGGACGGACCGAGACGACGACGGTGATGTGGCTCGTGCGCTTGCGGATGCGGTAGGCGCGGCCCTGCGCCCGGGGGCGGAAACGCTTGAGCGTCGGGCCCTCGTCCACGTAGGCCTGGCTGATGTAGAGCCGGCTGCGATCCAGCTGCCGGTTGTGCTCGGCGTTGGCGGCCGCGCTGGCCACCACCTTGGCGACCGGCTCGCTCGCGGCCTGCGGCTGGAAGCGCAGCTGGTCCAGGGCCTGCTGCACATCCATGCCGCGGACGAGGTCGACGACGCGCCGGCACTTCCTCGGCGTCATCCGCAGGTAGCGCACCTGCGCCAGCGCCGAGTCGTCGGCCAGGTGGCGCGTCTTGTTCTCAGCCACGACGGGCCCTCCGATCGTCCTTGATGTGACCGCGGAAGGTGCGCGTCGGCGCGAACTCGCCGAGCTTGTGCCCGACCATCGACTCCGTCACGAACACGGGCACGTGCTTGCGGCCGTCGTGCACGGCGATCGTGTGCCCGAGCATGTCCGGGATGATCGTCGAACGGCGCGACCAGGTCTTGATCACGTTCTTGGTGCCCTTGTCGTTCTGCACGTCCACCTTCTTCAGGAGGTGGTCGTCGACGAAGGGACCCTTCTTCAGGCTGCGCGGCATCGCTGCTTACCCCTAGCGCTTCTTGTTGGTCTTGCGGCGGCGGACGATGAGCGCGTCGCTCGGCTTGCGGCGGCGGGTGCGGCCCTCGGGCTTGCCGGCGGGGTTGACCGGGTGACGTCCACCGGAGGTCTTGCCCTCACCACCACCGTGCGGGTGGTCGACCGGGTTCATGGCGACACCGCGGACCGAGGGGCGCTTGCCCTTCCAGCGCATGCGGCCGGCCTTGCCCCAGTTGATGTTGCTCTGCTCGGCGTTGCCGACCTCGCCGATGGTGGCGCGGCAGCGCATGTCGACGTTGCGGATCTCGCCGGACGGCATCCGCAGCTGGGCGTGAGCGCCGTCCTTGGCGACGAGCTGAACGCTCGTGCCGGCCGAGCGGGCGATCTTCGCGCCACCGCCGGGGCGGAGCTCGATCGCGTGCACCGTGGTGCCGGTCGGGATGTTGCGCAGCGGCAGGGCGTTGCCCGGCTTGATGTCGGCGGCGGGGCCGGCCTCGACCCGGTCGCCCTGCGTCAGGCCCTTCGGCGCGACGATGTAGCGCTTCTCGCCGTCGGCGTAGTGCAGGAGCGCGATCCGCGCGGTGCGGTTCGGGTCGTACTCGATGTGCGCGACCTTGGCCGGGACGCCGTCCTTGTCGTGCCGACGGAAGTCGATGACCCGGTAGGCCCGCTTGTGGCCACCACCCTGGTGGCGCGTCGTGATGCGCCCGTAGGAGTTGCGGCCGCCCTTGCCGTGCAACGGCCGGACGAGCGACTTCTCCGGGGTGTCGCGGGTGATCTCGGCGAAGTCGGCGACGGACGAGCCTCGTCGGCCCGGCGTCGTCGGCTTGTACTTGCGGATAGCCATCTCAGTCCCTCGTTAGCTTCTTCTCGATCCCGGTGGTCCGGCCCCGCTAGGAGACCGGCCCCCCGAAGATCTCGATCCGACCTTCGCGCAACGTCACGATCGCGCGCTTGGTGGCGGAGCGCTGGCCGAAGCCGGCCCGTGTGCGCTTGCGCTTGCCCTGACGGTTCTGCGTGTTGACGTCGCTCACCCGAACGCCGAAGACCGTCTCGACCGCAATCTTGATCTGCGTCTTGTTGGCGTCCGGCCGAACGAGGAAGGTGTACTTGTTGTCATCGAGCAGGCCGTAGCTCTTCTCGGAGATGACCGGCGCGAGCAGGATGTCGCGCG
>JAHWJP010000037.1 GCA_019348355.1 Actinomycetota bacterium | reverse complement strand
CGACACCGCCTGCAGCGACACCGCCTGCAGCGACACCGCCCGTAGGGGCAGCTGCCGGCCGGGCGTAGCGGGCCCGCTCGACCGCGACGGTCAGCCGGTCCAGCGCCGCGGCAGCTCCTGGTGAGACCGGGCGGGAGGCCGCGAGATGCGCAGCCGCGGCGCGGGGGGAGTCCGCCGGCCGCCATCGGTGGCCGACATCGACGGCGTCGTCGTGCAGGACCGCCCAGGCCGCGCGCGCGTCCGAGCTGCGCCATCGGTGCCGGCGACGGACGGCGCCCAGCAGTGCCGGCGCCGCCAGCACGAGCAGCAGCAGCGGCGCGGCCAGCACCACCGGTGCGAGCCCGCTGCCGGCGTCGGGGGCCCCACCCGCCCCTGGCGAACCGTCCTGCTCGGCGCGGTCGACGGCCCCCGGGTCGCTCTCGGGAGCAGTTTGCGGCACCGCGGGGGCGGCGGACGGCGCGGCAGACGGTCCGGCGGACGGGCCGGCCTCCGCCTGCGGGGTGGAGTAGCCCGGGGTGTCCGCACCGCTGCGGGGCGTCGGCTCGAAGCGGACCCAGCCGACACCGGTGAACCACACCTCCGGCCAGGCATGCGCGTCGCTCGTCGTCACTTCGTAACGGTCCTCGCCGACGGCCCGGCCAGGGATGAAGCCGACGGCCACCCGGCTGGGGATGCCGAGCGAGCGCACCATCGCCGCCATGGCGGAGGCGTACTGCTCGCAGAAGCCGACCCGCCCGCGCAGGAAGTTCTCCAGCGCGTCGGGGGAGTTGATACCCGGCTCGGAGGCGTCCTGGTCGTAGCGAAAGCCGTTGCCCGGGTCCCGGAACAGCGCCTGCAGAGCCACCACCCGGTCGTAGTCGCTGGTCTGGCCGGCCGTCGTGCGGGCGACGAGCTGGCGCACGTAGTCCGACACGGCCGGCGGCTGGGCGTAGCCCTCCCGGATGTCGTCGGGCACCACCGGCGTTCGGCGCAGCAGCTCAGCCGAAGGGTCGACCGGCGCGGCGCTGACGACGTACGGCGCATCGAGGTCGCTGATCTTGGCGCGGGTCGAGAACACCGTCTCGGCTTCGGCGTCCCAGATCCACGGGCCCTCGATGTCGATGTCCGCCGGGGGGAAGGGCACCGGCAGCCAGGGCCCGTCCAGCCGGGACGAGACGGTGATCTCGGTGCGAACCTCCCGAGTCGCCGTCGTCGTCTGACCTTGCGGGACGGGGATGCCCTGCTGCACCGCGTCCTCATCGACGTCCCCGGACAGCTCTGAGGACGACCAGCCGGCGGCCGGGTCGAAGACGTCCAGCGTGGTCAGCCGCAGATAGTCCGCCCCGGTCGTGGTGCGGTAGGTCAGCAGCGTCTCCGGCTCCGGCAGGCGCAGCTGACCGGCCAGCCGGGTGATCGGGTTGTAGGTCGTGGTGGTGCGTGATCCATTGGCGCCCACGCCGGAGCCCTCACCGAGCAGGCGCCCGTCCAGGCCGGGGATCAGTGCGGGCACCACCACTGCGACCCCGAGCGCGGCGGCGCCGATCCGCCGGCCGACCCTGGCGAGGCCAGGATCGGCGGGGCCGCTGGCTGCGGTGGCGGCCGACAGCGGGGTTCCCCAACGGGACACCCGGTCGCTGCCGTCGGCCAGCAGCAGGATCAGCCAGCCGGTGGCCCCCAGGACGAAGGGCAGCAGGCCGGCCCCGTCCGACCGGACCGCGGACGGCACGGTGAACAGCAGCAGCAGCGGCAGGCCGGCGACCGCGACGCGGCGAAGTCCAGCGGCGAGCAGGTCGACGACGACGGCGATGGCACCGACGCCGAGCACCGCCAGCAGGACCAGCCCGGGCTCGGTGGGCACCGGCGCCCCGAGCTCCTGCGTGTCGAGCAGTCCCTGCTCGAGGGTGGCGGCGAGCGAGCGGGCGGTCTCGGAGCCGGGCACCACCGCGTAGATCAGTGTGCCGGGCGCGAACACCAGGACGACGTAGGCCGCGAGGCCCAGCCCGGCGGCGACGGGCACGAGCGCGCGCGGCAGCCTTGCGGTGCGTGCCAAGGCGGCGGAACCCGCGACGACCGCGACCGCTGCGAGCACCCGTACCAGCCAGCCGAGGTCGTCGTACAGCGGCGCCAGCGCGCTCGTCGTCAGACCCACGGCAACGGCCGCAGCAAGAGTCAGCCGGGCCCACACGTTCAACGGAAACCGTGCCTGACCCCGCCGGACGGGGCCGGCTCGGCCGCTCCGACGCGGTGCCCTCGGGTTCCGGCTGCCGGCCAGAGCGAGGCAAGCGTGCTTGCCTGGGAGGCGGGCAGGACGCGCCAGCCGGCGGCGCCGAGCAGGCTGGTCACCCGCTCGTGGTGGGCGGCGGCGACCGTCGAGGCGCCGGGACTGACCGGTGCCCAGCTGTCCGTGTCGAGCAGCACGGCCACGCAGACCGCCGAGCCGGTACGCAGCCGCGCGAGCCGTTCGGCCTGCGGCAGGTCGATCGCGCCGAGCACGGCCACGAGCACCCCGCCCACCCCGCTGCGGCGCAGCCGTTCAGCGGCCTCGTCGAGGGTGCGACCGCTTCCGGTGCCGACGGTGGCGAGGGTGTCGAGCAGCAGCCGCTCGGTGAGTGCTGGTCCGCTGGCCACCAGGGGGCCGCCCGCATCGCGCACCAGAGCGACGGTGAAGCCGGCGCGGGTCAGGCTGACTCCGATGCTCGCGACAGCGCTGACCGCCCACTCGAAGGACGAGCCGAGCCCGTCCCCCCGATGGGCGTGCGCCCGGGTGTCCAGCAGCAGGGTGGCCCGGCTCGAGAAGGGCTGCTCCTCACGACGGACCATGAGCTCGCCCGTCCGCGCCGTGGACCGCCAGTGGACTCGTCGCAGGTCGTCGCCGTAGCGGTACTCCCGGGTTGCGGCGTCGTCGGAGCCGCTGGACGTGACCGACCTCGACGCGGCGTCACCGCCTCCGGCCCAGCTCCCGCCGAGGCGCAAAGTGGGCAGTCGGGACACCACCGGGGTGACGGTCAGCTCGTCGGTGCTCGCGAAGGCCCGACTGAGCTCGCACAGGCCGAACGGGTCGGCGAGACGGACCGACAGCGGACCGATCCGGAACCGCCCGCGCAGGTCAGAGCGCACCGGGTACGAGACCTCCCGCACGTCCCGTGGTTCCACCCTGTCGAGCACGAAGCGCGGTCGTCCGCCGAGGGTGTACGGCAGTGCGTCCTCCATGAGCAGCACCCCGCTGGCGAGGCGCGAGACGTTGTCGAGGCGCAGCCGTACGGTCGACGGCTGTCCTGCCTCGACGCGCGGGGGGTCCAGCGAGCGGGAGCAGGCCAGGCGGTAGCGGGTGCGGGCGACGATGGCGACTGCGGCGAGCGGCAGCGAGATGAGGAAGACCGCCACCCGCAGCAGGTCGCGCTGGCCGAGCGGCAACGAGCACGCGGCCAGCGCCACGCCGGAGGCGAGCAGGCAGCGCCCGCGGGTGGTCAGACCCGCCAGGGCGGAGCGCCAGCCGGCGGAGGTGGATCGCGGGCGTCCGGTCACCGGCGGCGGGCACCGGCGGTCGACGAAGCGTCGGGCACGGCCGTGCGCCGCAACACTGCGGCGACCACGTCCTCGGCGGTCCGCTGGGAGATCGAGGCCTCGGCGGTGGGCAGCAGCCGGTGGACGAGCACCGGGCCGGCCAGCTCCTGCACGTCGTCCGGCAGGACGTAGTCACGGCCGTCGAGGGCGGCGCTTGCCCGGGCCGCCCGCACCAGCTGCAGACCGGCGCGCGGCGAAGCCCCGAGGCGCAGCTCGGGCGCTGTGCGGGTTGCCGTCAGCAGGTCGACGACGTACTGCTGGATGTCGACGGCGACGTGGACGCTGCGCACCACCTCGATCAGCTTGCGCACCTCGACGGCGTCGGCGACCGGCTCCAGGTCGTCGATCGGCTCGTGTGTGCCGTGCGACTGCAGCATCTCCAGCTCGGCCGCCGCCGAGGGGTAGCCCATCGACACCCGCGCCGTGAAGCGGTCGCGCTGGGCCTCCGGCAGCGGGTAGGTGCCTTCCATCTCGATCGGGTTCTGCGTCGCGATGACCATGAACGGCGTCTCGAGGACGTACGTCACCCCGTCCACGGACACCTGCCGCTCCTCCATGGCCTCCAGCAACGCGGACTGCGTCTTGGGGCTGGCCCGGTTGATCTCGTCGCCGACCACGACGTTGGCGAACACCGCGCCCGGCTTGAACTCGAACTCGTGCGAGTCCTGGTCGTAGATCGAGACCCCCGTGACGTCACTCGGCAGCAGGTCGGGGGTGAACTGGATGCGGCGCACGGTGCAGTCGAGGGACCGGGCCAGCGACTTGGCGAGCATCGTCTTGCCGACGCCGGGGACGTCCTCGATGAGCAGGTGGCCTTCGGCGAGCAGGACGACCAGCGCGAGGCGGACCACCTCGGGCTTGCCCGACATGACCCGCTCGACGTTGGCGCGGATGCGTCCGGCAGACTCCAGCAGCCCGTCCAGCCCGGCGGCGCCGCCGGAGAGCGGGGGTGGGGGTGCCACGGAATCCTCCTGTGCCGGGGGGAGCGGTCCGACCTGTCGAGTCTGACATCTGCGCCCGCCGGCTCGTCCGCGTGCCGAAGCCAGCCGTCGGGGTCGCGGCATCGCGCGCGCCCCGGTCCGACGAGCGGGCGCGCCGAACAGTTCCGGCGGCGTCGGCCGGCTCTCGAGTGCCCCACCTCCACCCACCTGTCTGACCTGCCGGTTCGGACGGCGTAGCCGCCTGAAAAGACCAGGAGCCGTTGACGGGGGAGGAAAGTGGAGTAAGGTGGGGCGACGGGGAGGACGACGGTCGATCAGCGAGGAGGGGCCGTGTTTCTCGGCACCCACACCCCGCGGCTCGACGACAAGGGCCGGCTCATCCTGCCGGCGAAGTTCCGGGACCAGCTCGCAGGAGGCGTCGTGATCACCAAGGGTCAGGAGCGCTGCCTGTTCGTCTTCACCGCCGAGGCCTTCTCGGCCCGGGCGGCCAAGCAGGAGCAGTCGAACACCAAGGCAGACCGCGACTTCGGCCGGATCTTCTTCGCGAGCGCCTTCGACGAGGAGCCGGACCGCACCGGCCGCATCACCGTCCCCGCAGGCCTGCGGGCCTACGCCGGGCTGACCCGGGACTGCGTCGTGCTCGGGGCGAACACCCACCTCGAGATCTGGGACGCCGCCACCTGGAGTGCCTACGAGGCCGAGCACGAGCAGGCCTTCGCCGAGCGGGAGGAGTCCGCCTGAGCTCTGCCCGACACGAGCGGGCGTGAGCCGCCGCGTCGTTCCCTGCCGTGAGGTCTCCTCCCGCCCCCACCTGGCACACCTTCCCCGGTGCCTGGCGGCGGAGCGGGCGGGGACCTGGCGACTGGGCCTGCCACCGCCCGCACAGCACACGCCGTACAGCACAGACACACCCTGCCGGGTCCGCGAGCCCGGGAGGCCGCCACCGGTCGAGAGGCACCCGACAATGGACCCGAGCACGCCCAGCTCCCCACCGCCCCGTCACTCCGCGCCGGCACCGTCAGGAGGGCTGGGCGCCGAGCTGCGCGAGAGTCTGCTGCTCCTGGGGTGCGCCGTCGGTGTCACGATGGGACTGACGACGGCGGCGCAGGCCGCGCTCAGCGTCCTGTCCTGATGAGCCCCGCGCACGTCCCCGTGCTGCTCGAGCGTTGCGTGGGGCTGCTCGCGCCCGCTCTCACCGGCCCGGACGCGGTCGTCGTCGACTGCACGCTCGGGATGGGCGGGCACGCAGAGGCGCTGCTGCAGGCAGCACCCGCGGTTCGTCTGGTGGGCCTGGACCGCGACCCCGAGGCGCTGCGACGCAGTGAGCGGCGCCTCGCGGCCTACGCCGAGCGCACCGTGTTGGTGCACGCGGTCTACGACGAGTTGCCCGAGGTGCTCGAGGGGCTCGGACTCGACTGCGTGCACGGGATCCTGTTCGACCTCGGGGTCAGCTCGCTGCAGCTCGACGAGCCCGAGCGTGGCTTCGCCTACGCGAAGGACGCGCCCCTGGACATGCGCATGGACCCGACACGCGGACTCACCGCGGCCGAGGTGGTGAACGGCTATGAGCGGGCGGCCCTCGCGAGGGTGCTCTCGACGTACGGCGAGGAGCGTTTCGCGCGGCGGATCGCCGACGCGATCGTGCGCGAGCGGACGTCGCGGCCGATCACGGGCACCGCGCGGCTGGCCGAACTGGTGCGCGACGCCATCCCGGCGGCGACGCGCCGGACCGGCGGACACCCCGCCAAGCGCACCTTTCAGGCCCTGCGGACAGAAGTGAATGACGAACTCGGCGTGTTGCGCAGGGCAATTCCCGCTGCACTCGACACCCTGTGCGTGGGTGGCCGCTTGGTCGTCCTTGCCTACCAGTCGCTCGAGGACAAGATCGTGAAGTCGGCTCTGGTCGCCCGCTCGGCGTCCCCCGTCCCTGTCGACCTGCCATTCGTGCCAGAAGGGGTGAGCGCCGAGCTGCGCCTGCTCGTGCGCGGTGCCGAGAAGGCTCCCGATCGGGAGGTCCTGGCCAATCCCCGGGCCGCCTCCGCCCGCCTGCGGGCGGCCGAGAAGCTGCGGGCGGCGGCGTGAGCGTCGCGACCGGCCTGGTCGGCTCCCCGCCGGGTCGGCTTCCACCTGGAGCGACCGCCGGGCTGTCGGCCGGCCGCCCTTCGCCGTCGCTCGAGCTGGTGCCCACCGGCCGGCCGGCCCTGCCGCGGGCCACCTTCTTGGTGTTGCTGGTGTCGCTACTCGTCGGCGGGCTGATCGGCCTGCTGATGCTCAACACCGTGCTCGCGCGCGACGCCTTTGTGCTTGACAGGCTCAAGGAGCAGGGCCGGGCGCTGGCCGATCAGGAGCAGGCCCTGGAGCGCGAGGTCGAGCTGCTTCGCTCCCCGCAGAGCCTCGCCGTCCGGGCCACCGAGCTCGGCATGGTCCAGGCCGGCCCGCCGGCGTTCCTGCGCCTGCCCGACGGCACGGTGCTCGGCGCCCCCGTCCCGGACGCGGCCGTGCCGCCCGGAGGACCGCGGTGACCGCCACCCGCTCCACCTCCCGGCCGACCGCCTCCGGGGCGGCCCGCGCCCCCCGGCCGGTCCGCTCCGGCGGCGCCCGCAGCGCCCGCAGCAGCGCTGCCCGCCCGCTCTCGGGGCGCGCCCGGCCCTCCCCGGTGTCCCGCCCGGCCGGACGGCCGAGCCCCCGTTCCGCACGCGGCAGCCGACTCGGCTCGCCCGGCGTGCGCCTGCACGGCGGCCTGCTCGCCGTGCTCATCATGCTGTCGCTGATCGGTGGCCGGCTCGTCTGGCTGCAGGGCTTCCAGGCCGAGGTCTACGCCAACGAGGCGGTCGAGCAGCGGCTGACCACGCGCACGCTGACGGCGCCGCGCGGCACGATCACCGACCGGTCCGGACAGGCTCTGGCCATGTCGGCCGCCGCGCGCGCCGTCTTCGGCGAGCCGCGGATCATCGCCAAGGCCGTCTGTACGGAGGGCGGCGGGGGCCGTCCGTGCGACCCGGCCTCGATCGCGGCGGTGGTGGCGCCGGTCCTCGGCCTGCCGGTTGCGGAGGTCGCGGACAAGCTCGGCCGGCCGGCTGTGGGCGGCACCTGCGACAAGGCCACCCCGCTGGGCTGCACCGGCTTCGTCTACCTGGCCCGCGGGCTGGATCCCGAGATGGCGACCACCATCGCAAAGCTCGGACTGGTCGGCGTCGGCACCGTCGCCGAGCCGCGCCGCATCCATCCGGGCAAGGACCTGGCCGCCAACGTGCTCGGGTTCACCACCCTCGAGGGGGCGGGCGCGGCCGGCATCGAGCTGCAGCTCGACGGCGTGCTCGCCGGCAAGGACGGCACCAGCACCGCCGAGGTCGACGGTGACGGGATCATCATTCCGGGCGGCCGGACGGTGAAGGTCGATCCGCAGCCGGGCAACGACGTGCAGCTGACCCTCGACCGGGACCTGCAGTGGTTCGCCCAGAAGGCCCTCATGGACACACTGGCCTCGGCCGACGCCGAGAGCGGCAGCGCCACGGTCCTCGACGTCAAGACGGGTGAGATCCTGGCCCTGGCGTCCGTGCCCGGCTTCGACGCGGACGCCCCGGGAGCAGCCGACGCCGCGCTGCGGGGCAACCGCGCGATCAGCGACGTCTTCGAGCCCGGCAGCATCGGCAAGGTGGTGACCGCCGCCGCCGCGCTCGAGGCCGGTGTGCTGACGCCGGACTCGGTGATGACGGTGCCGGACAACCTTCAGCTCTCCAACAAGCGCTTCCGCGACTCGAGCCCCCACAAGACGCAACGGATGACGTTCACCGGTGTGCTCGTCGAGTCGAGCAACGTCGGCACGATCATGGCCTCCCAGCTGGCCGGCGGCACCAAGCTGCACGAGATGCTGACCCGGTTCGGCATCGGGCAGCGGACCGGTCTCGGCCTGCCCGGGGAGAGCCCGGGCATCCTGCGCGCGGAGAAGGACTGGGCCGGCACCGACTACGGCACCCACCCGATCGGCCAGGGCTACTCGGTCAACGGGGTGCAGATGGCCTCGGTCTACGCCACCGTCGCCAACGACGGCGTTCGGGTGACGCCCACCGTCGTCAAGACTGCGGTCGACGGTGCCGGCAATGTCGTGGCGGCACCGGCGCCCGCCCAGACCCGGGTGCTCGCCCCTGAGATCGCCGCCCAGCTGAGGGGGATGCTCGAGGGCGTCACCAACGAGGGTGGCACGGCCGAGACCGCCGCCATCCCGGGCTACCGGGTGGCCGGCAAGACCGGCACCGCACAGCGGGTCGTCGACGGCCGCTACGACGGCAGCTACACCGCGAGCTTCGTCGGCTTCGCCCCGGCCGACGCCCCCCGTCTCGCCGTCACGGTGTCGATCCAGGCGCCGAAGAACGGCTACTACGGCGGGGCTGTCGCCGGTCCGGTCTTCCGCGACATCATGAGCTTCGCGCTGCGCAGCATGCGGGTGCCGCCCACCGGGGCGATCAGCCCGACGCTGCGCCTGCGCGGCTGAGCGCAGCCGTCGGCCCTTGCGACCCACACTCCCGCCCGCCCGCTCGCTGTCGGACCTGCTCGAGCGACTGCCGCAGCTGCGACAGGTCCGACCGGTCCTGGGCCGGACCGTCACCGGCTGCACGCTGGACTCGCGGGCTGTGCAGGCCGGCGACCTCTACGCCGCCCTGCCCGGCGCGTCGGCACACGGCGCCGACTTCGCTGCGCAGGCGGTGTCGGCCGGCGCCGCTGCGGTGCTCACCGATCCGGCCGGAGCGGCGGCTTTCGCGGCCTACGACGTGCCGGTCCTCGTCGCGGAGGATCCCCGTGCGGTGCTGGGCGCCGTGGCCCGCTGGGTCCACGACGACCCGGCCGCCGGGATGCTCGTGCTCGGGATCACCGGCACGAACGGCAAGACGACGACCGCGTTCCTGCTGGAGGCCGCGCTGCGCGCCGCCGGGCACCGCACCGGCCTGCTCGGCACGGTGCTCACCCGCATCGGCGACGAGGTGCTGCCCAGCGTTCGTACCACCCCTGAAGCGCCGGACCTGCAGGCGCTGCTGGCCGTGATGCGCGAGCGGGGGACGACCGCCGTCGCGATGGAGGTCAGCAGCCACGCTCTCGTGCTGGGGCGGGTGGACGGGGTCCGTTTCGAGGTGGCTGCCTTCACCAACCTGAGCCAGGACCACCTGGACTTCCATCCCTCGATGGCGGACTACGAGGCCGCGAAGGCCTCCCTGTTCACGCCCCCCCGGGCCCGCCGGGCAGTGCTCAACGTCGAGGATCCCGCCGGTCGGCGGATCGCCCGCAGCACAGCCTTGCCGGTGACCACCTACGGAGAGGACGCCGACTGGTCGGCCCGCGAGGTCGACCTGCGCCCGGACGGAAGCACCTTCCGGCTGCTCGGGCCGGGAGTGGACCTGCGGGTCTCGCTGGCCCTGCCGGGCTCGTTCAACGTCGCCAACGCGGTCGCCGCGCTGGCCTGCCTCGGTGCCGCCGGCGTCTCGGTCCGGGACGGCGTACGCGGGATCGCCGAGCTGTCCGGGGTGCCCGGGCGGATGGAGCGGGTCGAGGCCGGGCAGCCGTTCCTCGCCCTCGTGGACTACGCGCACACGCCGGACGCCGTGAGCCGGCTGGTGAGCGCCGTCCGGACCTTCACCTCCGGCCGCGTGATCGTCGTACTCGGCTGCGGCGGGGACCGCGACCACGCCAAGCGGCCACTGATGGGCGCCGCGGCGAGCGCCGCGGACCTCGCGATCCTCACCAGCGACAACCCGCGCAGCGAGGACCCGCAGGCGATCCTGGACCAGATGGCCGCCGGCGCACCGGAGGCGCTGCTCGAGGTGGACCGGCGCGCCGCGATCGCCCGGGCGGTGGCAGCGGCGCGCCCCGGGGACGCAGTCGTCGTGGCGGGCAAGGGGCACGAGAGCGGGCAGGAGGCGGCGGGAGTTCTCACCCCCTTCGACGACCGCCTGGTCCTGCGGGAGGTGCTCGGCTCGTGATCCCCACCCCCGTGGCCGACATCATCCGGATCACCGGCGCGATGGTGTACGGACTGCCGACCGATCTCCTGGTCTCCGCGGACATCGAGGTCGACAGCCGCCTGGTCGTGCCGGGCGGGCTGTTCGTGGCGCTGCCCGGACAGCGCAGCGACGGCCACGACTGCGCCGCCGCGGCGGTGCGCGCCGGGGCGGTGGCGGCGCTCACCGCGCGGCCGATCGACGGCGTCCCCTGCCTGGTGGTGGCCGACCCGCTCGCCGCGGTGCAGGAGCTGGCGCGCAGGCTCTACGTCGCCGGGCAGGAGCCGCTGACCTTCGGGATCACCGGCAGCAGTGGCAAGAGCTCGACCGCACACCTGCTGGCGACGGTGCTGGCCCGGCTCGGACCGACACTCGGGCCGGTCGGCTCGTACGACGAGGTGGGTCTGCCGCTCACGGCACTGCGGCGTGAGCTCGACACCCGCTTCGCCGTGCTGGAGTACAGCGCTCGGACCCCCGGCCACCTCGGAGTGCAGCGCTCGATCGTCCAGCCGCATGCCGCAACGGTGCTTTCCGTCGGGGCGGACCACGCAGGTGGGCTGCTGGCGGCCCTCGAGGGGGTGGACAGCGCCGCGATCAACCTGCTGAACGCCGACGACCGGCTCGCGCTGGCTCTTGCCCCCCTGACGTCCGAGCAGGTGGCGACGTTCGGCACCGGTCCGGACGCCGACTACCGCGCCGAGGGTGTCGAGCAGGGCGACGACGGTCGGGCCAGCTTCACGCTCGTGACCCCCCAGTTCGGCAGCGCGCCTGTGTCGTTGCGGCTGCGCGGCGAGCACCGGGTCACCAGCGCCCTCGCCGTGGCCGCGAACGTCCTCGGCATGGGCCTGTGGCGAAGCGCCGAGCACGTGGCCGACCTGCTGTCAGCCGCGCAGCCGCGAAGCCGCTGGTGGCTGGAGGTGAGCGAGCGGCCGGACGGGGTCACCGTCCTCGACGACGCCCGCAGCGCCGACCCGACGTCGATGCGGGCCGCGCTTCGGACGCTGGCCGTCCTGGGTGCCGGCAAGCGGCGCCGCACAGTGGCGGTGCTCGGTCCGATGGCCGGGCTCGGGGAGGATGCCCGGCAGGCCCACATCGAGCTCGGCCGCTACCTCGTGCGGCTCGACCTCGGCCAGCTGCTGGTGGTCGGGCCGGAGGCCGGCGGCATCCACGCCGGCGCGGTGCTCGAGGGCTCGTGGGGCACGGAGTCGCGGCACGTCCCGGACGTGGACGCGGCGATCGCGCTGCTGCGCGCCGAGCTCGGACCCGGTGACGTCGTCCTGGTCAAGGCCGCACGCAGCGCCGGGTTGACGCGCGTCGCTGCGGCGCTGCTGGCCCCGCCCCTGGGAGAATGCCCACCCATGAGGCCTGCGCAGTGAGGTCCGTGCTGGTCGCGGCCATGTCGGCCCTCATCGTCTCCCTGCTCGGCACCCCCGCGGTCATCCGGGTGTTCCGCCGGCGCGGCTACGGCCAGGAGATCCGCGAGGACGGGCCCAGCAGCCACGCCACCAAGCGCGGCACGCCGACGATGGGCGGCGTCGTCATCATCGGGGCGACCGTCATCGGTTACACCGTCGCCCACCTGCTGGTGCTCGGCCAGCCGAGCCGCGGGCCCACCGCCAGCGCGCTGCTCGTGCTCGGCCTCATGGTCGGGCTCGGTGTGGTGGGCTTCCTGGACGACTTCATCAAGATCCGTAAGCAGCGCTCGCTGGGCCTGAACGCCGCAGCCAAGTTCATCGGCCAGTTCGTCGTCGGGGTCGCCTTCGCCATCTCCGCGCTGCAGTTCCGGGACGAGTTCGGGCGCACGCCCGCCTCCGACAATCTGTCCTTCGTCCGCGACTACGCGGCGGTCGGTCTCGGCACCGTCGGTTTCGTGATCTTCGCTTACCTGATCATCACCGCCACGTCCAACGCCGTCAACCTCACCGACGGGCTCGACGGCCTGGCCGCCGGATCGTCGATCATGGTCTTCGCGGCCTACGTCGTGATCGGCTTCTGGCAGTTCCGCAACTCCTGCGTGCTCTCGCCCGAGCTCGCCCAGTGCTACACGGCGCGCGATCCCCTCGACATCGCGCTGGTCGCCGCGTCGGCGATGGGCGCCTGCTTCGGCTTCCTGTGGTGGAACGCCTCGCCCGCCAAGATCTTCATGGGCGACACCGGGTCGCTCGCGATCGGGGGCGCCTTCGCCGGGATCGCGATCGTCACGCAGACCGAGCTGCTGCTGATCGTCCTCGGCGGCCTGTTCGTCATCGAGACGATCTCGGTGATCATCCAGATCGGGGTCTTCAAGCTGACCCGCAAGCGGGTGTTCAACATGGCTCCGGTCCACCATCACTTCGAGCTCGCGGGCTGGGTCGAGAACACCGTCATCGTCCGGTTCTGGATCATCGCCGGGCTGGCGGTCGCCTTCGGGCTCGGTGTCTTCTACGCCGAGTACCTCGCAGCCGGCCCGCTGCTCTGACGGTGGGGGGGCTCGCCGGCAGCTACGCCGGGATGCCGGTCGTGGTGGCGGGAGCCGGCGTGAGTGGCGCCGCCGCCGCCCGGGCGTTGCGGGAGCGCGGCGCCCGGGTGACGGTGGTCGACCGCAGTGAGCAGCGCGCCGAGCCGCTTCGGGCCGAGGGCTTCGAGGTCTGCAGCACGGACGACCTGCCCGCCGGGACGGCGCTGGTCGTCACCTCGCCGGGCTGGCGTCCCGACGCTCCGCTGCTGGTGGCGGCGTCGGCCGCCGCGGTGGAGGTGATCGGCGAGGTCGAGCTGGCCTGGCGCCTGCAGGCGAGCGAACGTGAGAGCGGCGGGCCGGCCTGGCTCGCCGTCACCGGCACCAACGGCAAGACCACGACGGTACGCATGCTCTCCGCGATCCTGTCCGCCGCCGGCCTGCGTACCGTCGCAGCAGGCAACATCGGCGTTCCGCTGCTCGAGGCGGTCCTCGCTCCCGAGCCCTACGCCGTGCTGGCGGTCGAGCTGTCCAGCTTCCAGCTGCACTGGTCCTCGACGGTGCGCCCGCACACCGCCGCCGTGCTCAACGTCGCGCCCGACCACCTGGACTGGCACGGCTCGCCGGGCGCCTACGCCGCCGCCAAGGGTCGTATCCACGGCCCGGGCACCGTGGCGGTCTACAACCGGCAGGACGCCGAGTCCGTACGTTTGGCGGCGCGCGCCGACACCCGTGCCGGCTTCACCTTGGGCAGCCCCGGACCCGGTGAGCTCGGGGTGGTCGAGGACCTGCTCGTCGACCGGGCCTTCACTTCTTCCGCGGGGCCGGACGTCGCGGGGGAGGCCACCGAGCTCGCGATGCTGGCCGACGTCGGTGTCCCCGGCGCCCACAACGTCGCCAACGCCCTCGCCGCGGCGGCGCTCGCGCGCTCCTACGGGGTCCCGGCCGGCGCGGTGAAGGACGGGTTGCGGGCGTTCGTGCCGGATCCGCACCGCAACGCCCTCGTGGCGACCGTCGGGGGAGTGGCCTTCGTCGACGACAGCAAGGCGACCAACCCGCACGCCGCGGCGGCGAGCCTCGCCGCGTACGGCTCCGTGGTCTGGGTGGCCGGCGGGCTGCTCAAGGGAGCCGACGTCGACGAGCTGGTCCGGCAGGCGGCGGGCCGGCTGCGCGGCGTCGTCCTGCTCGGCACCGATCGGGCGGCTTTCCGGCACGCGCTGTCCCGACACGCGCCCGAGGTCCCCGTCCTCGAGGTCGACCGGCTCGACACTGGGGCCATGTCAGACGTCGTTTCGGCTGCCCGCTCACTCGCTCGTCCGGGTGACACCGTGCTGCTCGCCCCCGCCGCCGCCTCCCTGGACTGCTTCCGCGACTACCGCGAGCGTGGCGAGCGATTCGCTGCCGAGGTCGGTCGATGACTCTTTCGGCTCCTGAGGGGCCGGTACGCTCCCGTCGGCCGCCGTCGTCTGTCCGCAGGCAGTCCGCGCCGCGGACCGGCCGGGCGCCGGGCGGGGCGTCCCTCCTGCTGCGCCCGCTCGCCGCCTACCACCTGATGCTGGTCAGCACGCTGCTGCTGCTGGCGATCGGTCTGGTGATGGTCTTCTCCGCCTCCAGCGTGCGCTCCTATGCCGACACCGGGTCGGTGTTCTCCACCGGCCTGAAGCAGGCCACCTTCGTCCTGGTCGGCCTGCCCCTGATGTATGCGGCCTCCCGGCTGCCGGTGCGCATCTACCGCGCGGCGGCCTACCCGCTGCTGCTGATCTCGCTTGCCCTCCTGGTGACGGTGCTGTTCGTCGGCAAGGAGGTGAAGGGCGCGACCAGCTGGATCCCGTTGCCGCTCGGCTTCAACCTGCAGCCCAGCGAGCTCGTCAAACCGGCCCTCGCCCTGTGGGGGGCCGACCTGCTCGTCCGCAAGCACAAGCTGCTGGGCGCCCACCGGCACATCCTCGTCCCGCTGCTGCCGGTCACCGGCCTGGTGCTGCTGCTGGTCATGCTGCAGCCCGACTTCGGCACCTCGGTGGCGATCTGCTCGGTGGTCGTCGCCCTGCTCTGGGTGGCCGGCACGCCGGTGCGGCTGTTCGGCGCGTTGTGCGCGTTGCTCGCCGCCGGGGCGGGGCTGCTCGCGATGAGCAGTCCGCACCGCGTCGCGCGGCTGCTGTCGTTCCGCGACCCGTTCGCTGACGCCGAGGCGTCGGGCTACCAGGCGGTGCAGGGCTTCTACGCGCTGTCCTCCGGGGGGTGGTTCGGCCTGGGGCCCGGAGCCAGCCGGGAGAAGTGGTCCGGTGGCCTGCCCGAGGCGCACACCGACTACGTGTTCGCCATCCTCGGCGAGGAGTTCGGCCTGCTGGGCACGTTGACCGTAGTGCTGCTGTTCGCCGCCCTCATCTACTCCGGGGTCCAGGTCGCCCAGCAGACAGCAGACCCGTTCGTCCGGCTCGTGACCGCCGCGGTGACGGCCTGGCTGGCCTGCCAGGCGATCCTCAACATGGGCGCCGTCGTCGGGCTGCTGCCGATCACCGGCATCCCGCTGCCGCTGATGTCCTTCGGCGGTTCGGCGATGCTGTCCACGCTGGCCTCGATCGGCATGCTGCTCTCGTTCGCCCGTGGCGAACCGGGCGTGCCGACGGGCGAACGTCCTGCCAGGGGCGTCCGGTCGGTACCGCGCGCCCCGGCTGCCGGCCGGCCGCGACAGGTCAAGGTGCCGACGAAGGTGAGGACCTCGCACCCTGCTCGTCGGCCTCCCGGCCGGCGGTGAGGGTGGTGTCACCGCTGTCCGTGGTGCTCGCCGGGGGCGGGACAGCCGGCCACGTCGAGCCCGCGCTCGCGCTCGCCGACGCCCTGCGCCGGCGCGACCCGGCGACCGTCATCACGGCCCTCGGCACAGCGGCCGGTCTCGAGGCGCGACTTGTCCCGGCCCGGGGTTATGCCCTGGCCGAGATCCCGCGCGTACCGCTGCCGCGCCGACCGACACCGGACCTGCTGCGGGTGCCCACCCGGGTGCTGGCCGCCGTCCGACGCACGCGGGGGCACCTGGACCGGGTCGACGCCGACGTCGTCGTGGGCTTCGGCGGCTACGTCGCGCTGCCGGCCTACCTGGCTGCGCGTCGCCGCAGCACGCCGTTCGTCGTGCACGAGGCCAACGCACGGGCCGGGCTCGCCAACCGCGTCGGGGCGAGGTTGACGCCCCATGTCGCGGCGGCGGTGGCTGGCAGTGGCCTGTCCGGTGCGGTGGTCCTCGGCATCCCGTTGCGGGCAGCCGTCGCGGGGCTGGACCGGGCCGCCGCTGCGGGCGGCGCCCGGGCGGCCTTCGGGCTGCGGCCTGGCCCGGTCCTGCTGGTGACGGGCGGATCGCAGGGGGCCCGCAACCTCAACGCCGCCATCACGGACGCGGCGGACGACCTGGCCGCAGCCGGCGTCCAGGTGCTCCATGTCGCTGGTCCGAAGCAGGTCGATGCCGTGCGCGGGAGACTGACGGTGACGAGCGGGACGACCCATCAGGTCCTGCCCTACGTCGACCGGATGGAGTTCGCCTATGCGGCCGCCGACCTGGTCGTCTGCCGGGCGGGGGCGATGACCTGCGCCGAACTCGCCGCCGTCGGGCTGCCCGCCGTCTACGTGCCACTGCCGATCGGCAACGGTGAGCAGGCCCTGAACGCCGCACCCGTGGTCCGGGCGGGCGGGGGACTGCTCGTCGAGGACGCGGCCTTCGACGCCGACTACGTCCGTACCACCGTCCTGCCGTTGCTCGCCGACGGCGAGCGCCTTGCGGCGATGGGCACGGCGGCTGCGGCCCTCGGCCACCGGGACGCCGACGAGGCGCTGGCCGATCTGGTCCTGTCCGCCACGCGGAGACCGGCGTGAGTGAGCAGCTCGGACGCGTGCACTTCGTCGGCATCGGCGGTGCCGGCATGAGCGGCATCGCGAGGGTGCTGCTGGCCCGCGGCGCGATCGTGTCGGGCAGCGATGCGAAGGACTCGCGCACCCTGGCCGCCCTGCGGGCACTCGGTGCCACCGTCCATCTCGGTCACGCTGCGGCCCACGTCGACGGTTCCGACACCGTCGTTGTCTCGACCGCCATCCGTCCGGACAACCCTGAGCTGGCCGAGGCCCAGGCCCGCGGCCTGGCGGTCCTGATCCGCGCCGAGGCGCTGGCTGCGCTGATGGCCGGCCGCCGTGGGGTGGCCGTTGCCGGCACCCACGGCAAGACGACGACGACCTCCATGCTCACCGTCGCCGTTCAGCACTGCGGCGTCGACCCGTCCTTCGCCATCGGAGGTGATCTCAACGAGGCCGCCAGCAACGCCCATCACGGCAGCGGCGAGCTGTTCATCGTCGAGGCGGACGAGAGCGACGGCTCGTTCCTGGTCTACCGCCCGCACGCCGCCATCGTGACCAACGTCGAGCTCGATCACGTCGACCACTACCCGGACCTCGACGCCGTGGACCGGGCCTTCGAGGACTTCGTCTCCACTGTGGATCCGGACGGCTTTCTCGTGGCGTGCGTCGACGACCCGGGTGCTCGCCGGCTCGTCGGCCCCGCCCGGGCCGCCGGCGTCGACGTGCGCACGTACGGCATCGCCGAGGACGCCGACCTGCGTCTGTCCGCGGTCACCGTCAGCGGCACCACCAGCCGCTACGAACCGGTGCTGCGCGGCCGGCGCCTGCCGCCGGTGTCCTTGGCCGTGCCCGGGCGCCACATGGCGCTCAACTCCGGTGCGGCCCTGCTCATGGGCATCGGACTGGGCCTGCCCGAGGCGTTGTTCGTCGAGGGCCTGGGCGGCTTCACCGGAGTGCGCCGTCGGATGGAGCTCAAGGGGGCGGTTGCCGGTGTGCGCGTCTACGACGACTACGCCCACAACCCGACGAAGGTGCGCGCCCAGCTGCTCGCGGCGCGCGAGGTCGTCGGCGCCGGGCGGCTGCTGGTCGCCTTCCAGCCGCACCTCTACAGCCGTACGGCCGCCTTCGCCGCGGAGTTCGGCCAGGCGCTCGCGCTGGCCGACGAGGTTGTCGTGATGGAGGTCTACGGGGCGCGCGAGGACCCGGTGCCCGGCGTGACCGGGGCGACCGTCGCCGACGCCGTGCCGCTGCCGGCCGACCGGGTCAGCTTCGAGCCGTCATGGACCGCCGTACCAAGCCTGCTGGCCCGCCGCGCCCAGCCGGGTGACCTGGTGCTCACCCTCGGCGCCGGTGACGTCACCGCGATCGGTCCCGAGGTCCTGCGGCTGCTGGCCGGGGAGGCGCCGTGAGCGACACCTCGCAGGACAGGTCGGGACGCCGGCCGGGCACCACTGCCAAGCGCCGGCCGGCGCCTCGGACCGCACTGGCCCGCACTGCGCCGACCGGGCCGGCCCGCCCGGTGCCGACCGGGCCGGCACCCGCTGCCGCCGCGCCGCTACGGCTGGCGGTGCGGCTCAAGGCGCAGCGCCGGGCTCGCCGCCGCCGCCTCGCCCGCCGGGTCGGCCAGGCACTGCTCGTCGTCCTGCCGCTGGCGGGGATCGCCTGGGTCCTGCTGTTGTCGAGCTGGCTGGCTGTCGACAGCGTCGAGGTGACGGGCACCGCTCGGCTCACGGTGGCCGAGGTGCAGGCCGTCGCCGGCGTCCGCGAGCAGACGCCGCTGGCCCGGGTGGACCTCGGCGGACTCGAGGCGGCGGTCGGCCGGCTGGCGCCCGTCGCCCGGGTCGAGGCCTCCCGCTCCTGGCCGGGCACGCTGCGGGTGCAGGTGACCGAGCGGACGCCGGTTGCCGGCGTTCCGGGGCCTGGAGCTGTCGCGCTGGTCGATGTCGAGGGGGTCGTCTTCGCCACGGCGAGCGAGCTGCCCGCAGGGCTGGTGCGGCTCGAGGTGGACAGCCCGGGTGCGGACGACGCGGCTACCGGAGCTGCCCTCAAGGTCTACCGCGACCTGCCGGCCGAGCTGCGGGCCGATGTGCGGACGGTTCGGGCGGACTCGGCGTCCTCGGTGCAGCTGCTGCTGGGCGACGGCCGGCAGGTGGTCTGGGGCCCCTCCGGGCGGACCGCGACCAAGGCCGCGGCGGTGGCGGCGCTGCGCAAGCTGCCCGGCACCGTGATCGACGTCAGCGCGCCCGGCCTCGCCGTCCGCAGGTGACCGCGCCCGAGCCCGCATCGAATGCCGAACGGGCTCGGGCCGCGCGCTCCAGCATGGAGGCCTTCGCGGGCACGCTCGATGTGTTCGAGGCCTTCTTCGACAACGCCCGCATCGGGCTGGCGCTCGCCGACCTGTCCGGCCGCTACCTGCGCGTCAACGCCAGCTATGCCGAGCTGGTCGGCAGCGCTGCGGAGGACCTCGTCGGGGTGGCGCTCGCCGACGTCCTGCGGGGCGCCGACGGCGAGCCGTTGGAGCTCCGGACGCTGCCCTCCACCGGGCAGCCGTCGCTCTCGTCGGAGCAGTCGCATGTCCACCCGGACGGCTCGGTGGTCTGGGTGCTGCACGGCGTGGCCCTCGTCCTGGGCGGCGACGGTGCGCCCGGCTGGTACGCCGTGAGCGCCCAGGACATCACCGAGCGCCGGCACGCCGAGCAGGACCTGCGCAAGCTCACCGCGGTGCTCAGCGAGCAGGCAGCGCGAGACCCGCTCACCGGGCTCGCGAACCGCGCACTGCTGGGTGAGCGGCTGCGCGGCGCCCTGGCGAGCGATGCGCGCTCGGGCGGGTCGACCGGCGTCATGTTCCTGGACCTGGACGGGTTCAAGGACGTCAACGACCGGCACGGCCACGCCGCAGGCGACGCGGTGCTGCGCGGCGTGGCTGATCGGCTGCGGGTCGGCGTCCGACCCTCCGACACCGTCGCCCGGGTGGGGGGCGATGAGTTCGTGATCCTCGTGGAGAACGCGACGGACGCCGGCCTCGAAGCTCTCAGCTCGCGCCTGCGTAGAGCTGTCTGCGCCCCGTTCGAGGTGGCGGGTCAGACTCTCAACGTCGGGGTGAGCGTTGGGGTTGCCAGGGCCGATCGTGGGGCCATGACGCCCCAGGATCTGCTCTCCCGGGCTGATGCACGCATGTACGACGCCAAGCGAGGCACCCACTGACTGGCCGGTGCGGTGACCGGTGCCCGACACGCCGATGCGCTGTTGACCGGTGCGAGCGCCGACCCGTAACGTCTCGGCCACTGCGGCAGGTTGACATAACTCTAACCATCGGGTTGAGGTGGAGGGTTGTGGGCCTCGCGACAGCTCGTTCTTTCTTGCCGTTTCCCGACCGCTCCTGAGAGGCACCCACCACCGTGGCAGCACCGCAGAACTACCTCGCCGTCATCAAGGTGGTCGGCATCGGCGGGGGCGGCGTCAACGCCGTCAACCGCATGATCGAGGTCGGACTCAAGGGCGTCGAGTTCATCGCGATCAACACCGACGCCCAGGCGCTGCTCATGAGCGACGCCGACGTCAAGCTCGACATCGGCCGCGAGCTCACCCGCGGTCTGGGTGCCGGCGCGCAGCCCGATGTCGGACGGCAGGCAGCGCAGGACCACCAGGAGGAGATCGAGGAGGTGCTCAAGGGCGCCGACATGGTCTTCGTCACCGCCGGCGAGGGCGGTGGCACCGGCACCGGCGGCGCGCCGGTTGTGGCCAGCGTCGCCCGTGGGCTCGGCGCGCTCACCATCGGCGTCGTCACCCGACCGTTCTCCTTCGAGGGTCGGCGTCGGGCGCAGCAGGCCGAGGAGGGCATCGACGCGCTGCGGCGTGAGGTCGACACCCTCATCATCATTCCCAACGACCGGCTGCTGTCGATCAGTGATCGCTCGGTCAGCGTCATGGAGGCCTTCAAGAGCGCCGATCAGGTGCTGCTGTCCGGGGTCCAGGGCATCACCGACCTGATCACGACCCCCGGTCTGATCAACCTGGACTTCGCCGACGTCAAGGCCGTCATGAGCGGCGCCGGCAGCGCGCTGATGGGCATCGGCAACGCTCGCGGCGACGACCGGGCGGCGGTCGCCGCCGAGATGGCGATCGCGAGCCCGCTGCTCGAGGCCAGCATGGACGGCGCGCATGGCGTGCTGCTCAACATCTCCGGCGGCAGCGACCTCGGGCTGTTCGAGATCAACG